>CAKTTR010000035.1 GCA_934615645.1 uncultured Oscillospiraceae bacterium
GCGGCTCCGTCATCGCCGTGGCCGACGGCCAGTGTATGATGATCGTCGAGCAGGGCAAGGTCGTGGAGCTGTGCGCCGAGCCGGGCGAATTCGTCTTCGACGCGTCCACGGAGCCCTCCCTGTTTGCGGGCGAGCTGGGCCAGAGCATTCTGGATACCTTTGCCAGCATCGGCAAGCGCTTCCAGTTTGGCGGCCAGGCCCCGCAGGACCAGCGGGTCTATTACTTCAATACCAAGGAGCTGACGGGCAACAAATACGGCACCCCCAGCCCCGTCCCCTTCCGGGTGGTGGACCAGAACGTCGGCCTGGATGTCGATATCTCCATCCGCTGCTTCGGTGAATACAGCTACCGCGTCTGCGACCCGCTGCTGTTCTATACCAATGTCTGCGGCAATGTGACCGCCGCCTACCGCCGCGAGACCCTCGACGGCCAGCTGAAAACGGAACTGCTGACGGCCCTGCAGCCCGCCTTCGCCCGGATCTCCGACCTCGGCATCCGCTACTCCGCCCTCCCCGGCCACACCATGGAGCTGGCCGACGCCCTGAACGACGTTCTGACGGAAAAGTGGCGCAAGCTCCGGGGCATCGAGATCGTCTCCGTCGGCGTCTCCAGCGTCAAAGCCAGCGAGGAAGACGAGCAGATGATCAAGCAGCTGCAGCGCAACGCCGCCCTGCGGAACCCGACCATGGCCGCCGCGACTCTCGTCGGCGCCCAGGCTGCAGCGATGCAAGCCGCCGCAGCCAATGAAGCTGCAGGCCCTGCCATGGCCTTTATGGGCGCAAATATGGCAGGCCAGATGGGCGGCATGAACGCCCAGTCCCTCTTCCAGATGGGCGCGCAGCAGCAAGCGCAGCAAGCCGCCCCCGGCAGCTGGACTTGCGCCTGCGGGCACACGGCCACCGGCAATTTCTGCCCCCAGTGCGGCGCGAAAAAGCCTGCGGACGATGCCTGGCAGTGCACCTGCGGTGAGACGGTCCACGGCAACTTCTGCCCCGCCTGCGGGTCCAAGCGCCCCGCGCGCTGGACCTGTGCCTGCGGTCAGGAGAACACCGGCCGCTTCTGCACCCAGTGCGGCGCACCGAAGCCGACTGCCCACACCTGCACCAAGTGCGGCTGGAAGGCGCAGGAGGGCGAAGCCGCCCCGAAATTCTGCCCCCAGTGCGGCGCGCCCTTTGCCCAGGGCTGATCCGCTGCCCACCCCATTCTAAATTCTAAAAATCAGGAGGCATCCCCATGGCAACGCAAACGGTCAATTACCAATGCCCGTCCTGTACCGGGCCCCTGCACTACAACAGCGCGGCGGGAAAACTCTCCTGCGACTACTGCGGCTCCGAATTTGACGTCGCCGAGATCGAAGCCCTCTACGCCAAAAAAGCCGCCGAGGCCGAGCAGAACGCCGAACGCAACGCGCAGGCCGCCCCGGAGGAAGCCTGGGACACCGCCAGCGCCGGCACCCAGTGGGACGAAGCCGAAGCCGCAAAGCTGCGCACCTATGTCTGCACCTCCTGCGGCGCGGAACTCATCTGCGACGAGACGACCGCCGCCACCGCCTGCGTCTACTGCGGCAACCCAACGGTCATCCCCGGCCAGTTTTCCGGGGCCCTACGGCCGGACTACGTCCTCCCCTTCCGCCTGGAAAAGAAGGATGCCGTTGCCGCTTTGGAAAAATACTATAAGAAAAAGCGCTTTCTCCCCAAATCCTTCCGCACCCACAACCAGATTGAAAAGCTGCAGGGCGTCTACGTGCCCTTCTGGCTCTTCGACGGCGAATCCGAGGGCAGCGTTCAGCTAAACGCCACCCGCTCCCACTCCTACACGACGAACGACGAGGAAGTGACGATCACCGAGCACTACCAGCTCGACCGCGCCGGGCGCTGCCGCTTCGAGCGCATCCCCGTCGACGGCTCCACCAAAATGCCTGACGCCCATATGGACGCCATCGAGCCCTTCGATTTCAGTGGTCTGGAGCCCTTCACCTTGGCTTACTTACCCGGCTACCTGGCCGATAAATACGATGTCGACGCCAACGCCAGCGCCCCCCGGGCCGAGCATCGGGCAGAGAATACGACCGTCCGTATGCTGACGGCCACCGCCAAGGGCTACAGCACCGTCAGCGTCGTCTCCCAGGATATCCGCCTGCACCGGGGCGCAGTGAAATACGCCCTGCTGCCCGTCTGGATGCTGCACACAAAATGGCAAGGCAAGGATTTCCTCTTCGCCATGAACGGCCAGACCGGCAAGCTCATCGGCGATCTGCCCGTCTCCCGGGGCAAATTCTGGGCCTGGCTCGGCGGGATGACCGGCGTCCTGACGCTGCTTCTGGCGGCACTGGACTACTTCTTCCTGCTTTGAAAGGGGGCGGCAACGATGAAAAAACGTCTTTCCATCCTTTTGGCCCTCCTGGTGGCCACTGCGCTCCTGCTCGCCCTCCCGGCCCTGGCCAGCGACGGCGCGCCGTACATCCGCGATGAAGCGGTGCTCCTGACCTTCGACGAAGAAATGGCCCTGGAGGAACAGGCCCAGTCCATCGCCGACAGCGCCGGCTGCGCCGTCTATGTCCTGACCGTCGATTCCATCGGCAGCCAGACCATCCGGGACTTTGCCAAGGACTACTACACCGATCACGCCCTGGGCTATGGCGACGGGCGCAACGGCATCCTCTTCTGCATCTCCATGGAGGGCCGGGATTATGTCACCGTCACCTACGGGAAGGACCCGAGCGACGATACCACCTACGGCATCGGCATCACCGCCTTCTCCGACGCCCGCGTCGAAGCGCTGGAGGACGCTGTCGTCCCCAGCCTCTCCGACGGCGATTACGCCGGTGCGTTTACGACGTATCTCGACACCTGCGCAAACTACCTCGAAACGGCGGACGCCGGGAGCGAGGATTACACGAATTACGACGACAATTACAACTACGACGATGGCGCGTACCACAGCGGCTTCTACTTCCCCCTCTCGCACCTGGCCATCATCTTCCTCATCGCCTTCGTCATCGCTCTCATCGTCTGCCTAATCTGGCGCGCCCAGATGAAGACAGCCCGCGCCGCCACCCAGGCAGACCACTACGTCCCCCAGGGCGGCTTCCAGCTCACCCATGAGCGCGATACCTTCCTCTACCGCACCGAGTCCCGCCGCCGCATCGAGCGGGATAACGACCACGGCGGCGTCGACCACGACGGCTTCGGCGGCAGCTCCGGCGGCAAATTCTGACCTTGCCGGTTTGACACGCCGCCCGCCCTGCGGTACAATCATTTCCCCGCCCGCCGCCTGCGGCAGACAGGGCGAAAATGCCAAGATCCCCCGCCGGAAAGGAGCGACAAAGCCATGCCAAACCCCATCTGCCCCCTGTGCGGGCAGAAGCTCACGACCGGCGCTTCCCCCTGGCGCTGCCCAAATGGACACTGCTTCGACGTCGCGCGGCAGGGTTATGTCAACCTCCTGCCGGTGCAGCAGAAGCACGCCCGGCACCCGGGAGATACCCCGGCCCAGGTCGCAGCCCGCAAGCGGTTTTTGGACGCCGGGTTTTACACCCCCATCCGCGACACGGCCCTGGCCCTGCTGCAGCCCCATCTGCCGCCCCGCCCCAGCCTGCTGGACGCCGGATGCGGCGAGGGCTATTACAGCGCCGCCCTGGCCGAGGCGCTGCACGCCGAGCTTTGGGGCGTCGATATCTCCAAGGACGCGGTGCGTTACGCCGCCGTCCGCTATCGCCCCGGGCATTGGATCGCCGCCAGCGCGGCCCATCTGCCCTTCCCGGGCGGCTGCTTTGACGCTGTTCTCAGTCTCTTCGCCCTGACCATGGCGGAGGAATTTGCCCGGGTGCTGCGCCCTGGCGGCCTGTTTTTGCAGGTCCTGGCGGGGGAGGAGCATCTGCTGGGCCTCAAGCGGCTCATCTACCCCGAGCTGCTGCACCGGCCCAAGCATCCGCCCCACCCGGCGGGCTTCGACCTTTTGGAGGAGCGGACGCTCTCGTTTTCCTTCACCCTGACGGCCCAGCAGCAGATCCAGGATCTGCTTGCCATGACGCCCCACTACTGGCGCATCACCAAGGCCGGGGCCGAAGCTGCCGCCGCGCAAGAATCTTTAAAGGACACGGCCCAGGTGGTCTTCCGCCTGTTCCGCGCCGCAAAGGAGCCAAACCATGCTGGAGAAACTCAAGCAGCTGGAAAATAAATACCTCGAGCTCTCCGCCCGGGCCGAGCAGCCGGATTTCTACGCCGACCCGGCCAAGGCTGCCAAATACCTCAAGGAGCAGCGGGAGCTGGAGCCCATCGTCACCGCCTACCGCGCCTGGCGCGCCTGCGCCCAGAATATGGACGACGCCCTCGCCATGATGGCCGGGGAGCAGGACGAGGACCTCAAGGCCATGTGCCAGGAGGAATACCAAGAAAACAAAACCCGCCGCGAAGAACTAGAGCAGCAGCTCAAGCTCCTGCTCCTGCCGCGGGACCCGAACGACGAGAAAAACGTCCTGATGGAGATCCGCGTCGGCGTCGGCGGCGAGGAGAGCGCCCTGTTTGCCCACAGCCTCTTCCGGATGTATTCCATGTACGCCGCCGCCCGGGGCTGGAAGCTGGAGCTGCTCAACTACACCGAGACAGAACTGGGCGGCATCAAGGAAGCCGACTTCCTCGTGTGCGGCGCCGGTGCCTACTCCCGGCTGAAATTCGAATCCGGCGTCCACCGGGTCCAGCGCGTCCCGGAGACAGAATCCGGCGGCCGCGTCCACACGTCAACGGCGACGGTGGCCGTCCTGCCGGAGATGGAAGCCGTCGATGTCGCGCTGCGGCCGGAGGATATCGAGATGCAGGTCTACCGCGCCTCCGGCGCTGGCGGGCAGCATGTCAACAAGACCTCCTCCGCCGTACGGCTCATCCACAAGCCGACGGGTATCGTCGTCGCCTGCCAGGAGGAGCGCAGCCAGGTCCAGAACCGGGAAAAGTGCATGGCCATGCTGGCCTCCAAGCTCTATCAGATCGAG
This sequence comes from uncultured Oscillospiraceae bacterium, assembly GCA_934615645.1. Lineage (GTDB taxonomy): Bacteria > Bacillota > Clostridia > Oscillospirales > Oscillospiraceae > SVMC01. The sequence continues at coordinate 4,989 of CAKTTR010000035.1, forward strand.
CAGGAGCGGGTCGAATCGGCGACGAACGCCACCCGCCGCAGCCAGGTCGGCTCCGGGATGCGCAACGAGCGCATCCGCACCTACAACTTCCCCCAGGGCCGGGTGACGGACCACCGCATCGGCCTGACCCTCTACAAGCTGGACGCCATTCTAAACGGCGACCTGGACGAGATCCTCGACGCCCTCATGACCCAAGACCAAGCCGACCGACTGCAGCGCAGCGAGGACGGCGAAAGGACGAACACCTGATGAAGACCCAACTTCTCCCGGCCAGCGCGCCGGATACCGCGGCCATCGCCGCAAAGCTCCTGCGAGACGGCGAGCTCGTCGCCCTGCCGACGGAGACCGTCTACGGCCTCGGCGCCAACGGGTTTGACAGCGACGCCGTCGCCCGCATTTTCAAAGCCAAGGGCCGCCCGCAGGACAACCCCCTGATCCTCCACATCAGTGACCCAGTCAAGATGGACCACTGCTGCCACCATATCCCCGACAGCGCCTGGTATCTGGCCCGGCTGTTCTGGCCCGGCCCGCTGACGATGATCCTGCCCGCCCGGCAGATCATCCCCGCCGCGACGACGGCCGGTCTGCCGACCGTCGCCATCCGCTGCCCGGCCTCGCCCATTACCCGGGAAATTATCCGCCAGGCGGGCATCCCCATCGCCGCCCCCTCGGCCAATCTCTCCGGCAAGCCCTCGACGACGACAGCCCAGCACGTCCTCCACGACTACGGAACGGACGGCCCCCTGGCCGCCATTGTCGACGGCGGTCCCTGTCAAGTCGGCCTGGAATCGACGATCGTCGATCTGACCGGCCCGGTCCCCTGCCTGCTCCGCCCCGGCGGCATCACGCCGGAGCAGCTGCGCCAGGCCCTGGGCCAGCTGGAGATCGACCCGGCTGTCGCCGGGCAGTGCGGCGCGGACGTCCGCCCCAAGGCCCCGGGGATGAAATACCGCCACTACGCCCCCGAGGCCCAGGTCATTATCATCACCGGCCCCCGCCAGGCGGCGGCGGACTATATCCATGCCCACTTCGCCCCGGGCGACGCCGTCCTCTGCTTTGCCGAGGAAGCGCCGCTCTATGCCGGGCTCCAGCCCGTCGCCTACGGCCGGGAGGACGACCCGGCGACGCTTTGCCAAGGCCTATTTGCCGCCCTGCGCCAGCTGGATAGCACCTGCCACGGGACGATCTACGCCCGCTGCCCCGAAGGCGGCGGCATGGCCTACGCCGTGCAGAACCGGCTCAAAAAAGCGGCGGGCTTTCATATCGTAAACGCCGCAGAGGGAGGAAGCGTATGAAGATCATCGGCATCACCGGCGGCACCGGCTGCGGCAAGACGACGGCCCTGCACATCCTGCAGGAGCTGGGCGCCTACTGCATCGACTGCGACGCCGTCTATCACGAGCTTCTCGAGACCTGCCCCGCGCTGCGGGCGGAGATCGTCGAGGCCTTCCCCGCCTGCGCCCCCGGCGGCGTATTCGACCGCAAGGAATTGGGCAAGCTTGTCTTTGCAGACCAAGCCGCCCTGCAGCGCTTGAATGAGATCACGAACGGCTACGTCTTTGCCAAGGTCAGCTTCCTGCTGGACGAGGCCGCCCGGAAAGGGTATCCCGCCGCTGCCATCGACGCCATCGGCCTGCTGGAGAGCGGCCTGACGCTCCTGTGCCACACGACGGTGGCCATCACCGCGCCGCGGGAGGCCCGCCTGGCGCGCCTGCTGGCCCGGGAGCCCATCTCCCCCGCCTACGCCCAGGCCAGGATCGACGCCCAGCGCACGGACGAGGAGTTTTCGGCCCTGTGCCGCCATACCCTGCACAACGATTCGACCCAGGCCGCCTTTGAAGCCGCCTGCCGCCAATTATTCACCGAGTTGTTACACGAAAGGAGTTTTCACTGTGAGCGAGAATGAGACCCTGCGTCAGCAGCTGCTGTACGCCCCCAAGAACGGCTACGACCGCCTGTCCGAAACCGACCGCGTCGCCATGGCCGCCTACTGCCAGGACTATATGCACTTCCTGGACGCCGCGAAGACCGAGCGCGAGGCCGTGACCGAGACCATCCGCATGGCCGAAGGCGCGGGCTTTACCGCCTACACCCCCGGTATGCGCCTGAAGCCCGGCGCGAAGATCTATTGGAACAACCGCCACAAGAGCGTCCTCTTCGCCGTCATCGGCAAGCGCTCCCTGGCCGACGGCGTCCACATCTGCGCCGCCCATATCGACTCCCCCCGCCTGGACCTCAAGCCCAACCCCATGTATGAGGACAGCGAGCTGGGCTATTTCAAGACCCATTACTACGGCGGCATCAAAAAATACCAGTGGACGACGATCCCCCTGGCCCTGCACGGCGTCATCTGCCGCCGCGACGGCGTCAAGATCGACGTCAGCATCGGCGAGGACCCGGCAGACCCCGTCCTCTATATCCCGGACCTGCTCATCCACCTGGCAGGCGACCAGATGAAAAAGCCCCTGGCCACCGGCGTGACTGCCGAGCAGCTGAATGTCCTGCTGGGCTCCGAGCCCCTGGCCGGCGACGACGGCGCGGACCGGGTCAAGCTGGCCCTGCTGAACCTGCTCTTCCAGCGCTACGGCATCACGGAAGCCGACTTCCTGACGGCGGAGCTGACCATGGTCCCCGCAGCCAAGGCCTGCGAAGTCGGCCTGGACCGCAGCATGATCGGCGCCTACGGCCATGACGACCGCGTCTGCGCCTACGCCGCCTTTGCCCCGCTGCTGGATCTGGATGTTCCATCCTACACCGCCGTCTGTGTCCTGGCGGACAAAGAAGAGATCGGCTCCGTCGGCGTCTCCGGCATGCAGAGCCGCTGCTTTGAGACCTTCCTGGGCGACCTGTGCCAGAGCCAGGGTGTGCCCCTGCGCCGCTGCCTGGAGCACGCATTCTGCCTCTCGGCCGACGTCACCAACGCCTTCGACCCGACGTTTGCCGATACCTGCGACCGCCGCAACAACGCCAAGCTGAATTACGGCATCGGCGTGTGCAAATACACCGGGGCCCGGGGCAAATCCGGCGCGTCCGACGCGGCAGCAGAGGTCGTCAGCTATATCGCCCGTCTGTTTGACGAGAACGACGTCATCTGGCAGACGGCGACCCTCGGCAAGGTCGACCAGGGCGGCGGCGGCACCGTCGCGGCTTATATGGCAAACCGCAACATCGAAACACTGGATGCCGGCGTCCCCGTGCTCTCCATGCACGCCCCGATGGAAGTCGTCTCCAAGCTCGACGCCTATATGACCGCCAAAGGCATGCGCGCCTTCTACGAAGCACCCTGATCAAAAAGAAACCGCCCCCGGCGCAGACCTTACGTCTGCGCCAGGGGCCCCAAAACCCGCCGCCGGGCTTCCCGCGGCGGGTTTTTTGCGCCTGCGGTACGCAGTGGATTGCAATTCCCCCCGGTTTTTGGTAAAATAGGCGTAGTACTGTGATTTTCTCGCGGGATTTTCGCGATTTTATTGAGGGGGAACCTATGAACGTTTGTGATCGCAATGAGATGCGCGCGCTGCTTGCCAAGTACGGCTTTCATTTTTCCAAAGCCAAGGGGCAGAATTTTCTCGCCGCCGCGTGGGTACCGGAGCAGATTGCCGTGGAAGCGGGCGTCGGGCCGGACTGTGGCGTTGTCGAGATCGGGCCCGGCATCGGGTCGCTGACCCAGCAGCTGTGCCGCCACGCCGGGAAGGTCGTCGCCATCGAGGTCGACCGCTCTTTGCAGCCGGTCCTGGCTGAGACGATGGCGGGGTACGAAAACCTGGAAATTCTCTGGCAGGACGCGTTAAAGACGGACCTGGCCGCCCTGGTCGCGGAGAAATTCCCCGCCCTGCAGCCCATGGCCTGCGCGAACCTCCCCTACTACATCACCTCCCCGGTGCTGGTCTGCCTGCTGGAGGCCAAGTGCTTCTCCTCCGTGACGGTCATGGTACAGAAGGAAGTTGCCCTGCGCATCTGCGCCGCCCCGGGGACGGCGAATTACAGCGCCTTCACCGTCTTCTGCAATTACTACGCCCAGCCCGCGCTGCTCTTTGATGTCCCGCCCAGTTGCTTTGTCCCCCAGCCGAAGGTCACCTCGACGGTCCTGCAGCTCACCTGCCGGACCGCGCCGCCGTGCAAGCTTTTGGACGAAGCGCTGTTCTTCCGCGTCGTCAAGGCAAGCTTTGCCCAGCGGCGCAAAATGCTGGTCAACGGCCTGTGCGCCGCCTTCCCCGGCTATAGCAAAGCCGAGATGGCAGGCGTTTTGGAATCCTGCGGCTTTGCGCCGACGATCCGGGGCGAGACCCTCTCCCTGGACGGCTTCGCCGTCCTCGCCAACGAGCTTGCCCGGAGGGCCCAGGCATGATCCGCCAGCTGCTGCTGGATATCGACGACACCCTGCTGGACTTCTCCCAGGCCGAAGGCTGGGCGCTGCGCCAAGCCTTCGCCGCCTGTGGCCTCGCGCTGTCGGACGATGTCTTTGCCCAATATCGCCAGATTAACCGCCGCCAATGGCAGCGGCTGGACGCAGGGGAGATCACGCGCGATGACGTCCTCTACGGCAGGTTCCGCCTGCTCTTTGCCGCCCTCGGCTGGCAGACCGACCCGGTGGCGGTCGAAACCCGCTATCGGGGCTTTCTCGCCCAGGCCCACTTCCCCGTCCCCGGCGCGCTGGAAGCGCTGGCAGCGCTTCACGAAACATATCCCCTCTATATCGCGTCCAACGGCCTGGCTCAGACCCAATACGACCGTCTGGATGCCGCCGGGATGACGCCTTTTCTTCAGGGCATCTTCCTCTCCGACGACGCCGGGGCCCCCAAGCCAGAGCAGGCGTTTTTCGACTACTGCTTTGCCCATATGCCCGGCGCCCGCCCGGAGGAGACGCTCCTCATCGGCGACAACCTCCGCACCGATATCCGCGGCGGCCAGCAAGCGGGTCTGTTCACCTGCTGGTTCAACGCCCGCTGCCGCCCAGAAGACCCAGCGATCCAACCGGACTGGACCGTCTATTCCTGGGCTGAGGTTTTAGAAATGCTATAAAAAACACGCCTGTGCTGTGGCACAGGCGTGTTTTCGTAAGTACATAAGTTTTACTTTTTAGCCTTCGGCTTGCGCAGATAGCAGAAGTAGAACAGCGCCGCGACGGCGCAGCCGCCGAGGAGATTGCCCAGCGTCACCGGCAGCAGGTTGCCCGTCAGGTATCGGCCCCAGGTCAGGCGCGGGAAATCCGCCGCCAGATCTGCATACACCGGCTTTGCAAACAGGCCCAGCATACAGTACATCATATCCGCGATGGAGTGGTTGAACCCGCAGACGACGAAGAACATCACCGGCCCCCACGCGCCGAGGATCCGGCTGACGCCATCCTGCCCCGCCAGGCTCAAAAGCACTCCGACCGTCACAAGGATATTGCACAGGACGCCCATCATCAAAGCGTTGGCAAAGGGCATCGTCATCTTCCCCTGGGCCACCTGCATCGCGTACTGGGCAAGCTGATCCTGCCCGGCGCTGAGCCAGCCGAAGCGAGCGCAGACAAACGCCAGCAGCATCGTGCCGACGAAATTGCCCACCAGGACGATGGCCCAATTGCGCAGCATCCCGGAAAGGCGGGCCTTGCCGTCCAGCACGCTCATAAAGATGAGCGTGTTGCCCGTCAGCAGCTCCGCGCCGGTCATGACGACCATCCCCAGCCCAAAGGCAAAGAGCAGCCCGGAGATGACCCGGATGACAGACGGATTTTCCAGCGCAAAGCACGCCATATTCGTCACCGCCGCCGGGAAGCCGATGAGCAGCCCGGCCAAAATCGCCAGCAGGAACAGCTTCCCCGCCGGAGCCGTCGCCTTCGCAGCGCCCGCCTTGGCATAGTTGGCGGAAAAGTCCGCCGGTGCAAAGACTTGCATGGCGCACGCCCCCTTGTTATTGCAGCGTCCGCGCTGCCGCCTCGACGACATGGCCGATGAGGACAGACGTTGTCACCGCGCCGACCCCGCCGGGCACCGGCGTAATGGCCTCGACAATGGGCTCGACAGCGGCAAAGTCCGCGTCCCCCGCGATGCCGCCCTTGCCGTCCTTCTTCGTCGGGTCCCAGTTGATGGAGACGTCAATGACGATCTGCCCGGGCCGGACATAGTCCGCCGTCAGGCTGTTCAGGACACCCGCCGAGGTGACAAGGATATCCGCCTGCCGGGCGATGGCGGCGGTGTCCACCGTCTTCGTGTGGCAGATGGTGACCGTGGCGTTGCGCTGCATCAGCATCATCGCCGCCGGGCGGCCCACGACGAGGCTGCGGCCGATGACGACAGCCGTCTTGCCCTTGCAGTCAATGCCGTAGTGATCGAGAATTTCCATACACGCCTGGGGCGTACACGGGGCAAAGCCCAGCTGCTTGCCCATAAAGACCCCGGCGTTGCTCAGGTCCGTCATGCAGTCAATGTCCTTCTCCGGGCGCAGATGATTGCAGATCTCGCTCTCCGCGCTCTTCAGATGCTTCGGCAGCGGCCGGAACAGCAGCACGCCGTGGATAGACGCATCGGCATTCAGCGCCTCGATCTGGGCGATCAGCGCTTCCTTCGTCACGTCCTCCGGCAGCAGGAACCGCTCGACCTCGACGCCGATGAGCGCCGCCCGGGACATGGCCCCCTTTTCATAGGAGAGGTCCGAGGGATTCTCACCGCAGCGGATAATGCCCAGCTTCGGCGCGACACCCTTTTTCTTGAGCTCTGCCACCTTAGCCTGGAGCTTTTCGTTCATCGCCGCTGTTACTTCCTTGCCCAATAGCTGTTTTGCCATCGTTAGAACCTTCTTTCTGCCCCGCCCCTGCGGGGCGTTTGTCTGTTATGCCTCCGGGAAAAAGCTTTTTTGCACCGCGTCATAGACGCCGTCGGCCTTTTGGCCGTACTCCCGCAGCATTGCAAAGCATTGCGCGTTCAGTTCCTCCGCCTTGGCGCGGTCGCGCAGCGTTTTCGTGTTGATAAAGACATTCAGCGACGCCGCCTGCAGCGCCGCCTTGCAGCAGACCGCGCCGCACCCGGCATCTGAGACGGCCAGGCGGGAGCCCTTCTCCGCAAAGACGGCGATGGCGTCGATGGCCTGGCAGCAGAGGGTCATGATCCGCATCGGGACGGCGCAGGCCGCCACCGTCGCCTGCTCTAAAACTTCCGGCCGCGCCGGGTCATCCTTCGGGATGCCGTAGGCCTTGGCCAGGGGCAAAAAGCCCGCCTCGTCCGCGGCGACCTGGTCCAGCAGCTGCGCTTCCAGCGCCTGGCACTGGTCCATCAGCGCCTGCATTTCCGCCTCGACGGCGGCATATTTCTTCTTGCCGACCGTCAGGCTGCCGACCATATTGCCCAGCGCCGTGCCGACCGCGCCGACCAGCGCTGCCGCGCCGCCACCGCCCGGGGCCGGTTCGCTGGATGCCACCCGCGCGACAAAATCGCGGCAGGATTCCAGCGTTTTATCTTGCAGTCTCTCCATAGGGGTAACGCTCCTTCTTCTCTCGCGCCCCGGCGCAGCCGCGCCGGGGCAGGGATTGCATCTATTCTAGCAGGAAACCCAGCATCAGAACAGGCCGGAGATCTTGCCGTTCTCGTCCACGTCGATGCGCTCCGCCGCCGGGACCTTCGGCAGGCCGGGCATCGTCATAATATCGCCCGTCAGCGCGACCAGGAAGCCCGCGCCTGCGGAGACCTTGATATTGCGGACGGTGATGGTGAAGCCCTCCGGCGCGCCCAGCTTCGTCGGGTCGTCCGTCAGGGAGTACTGGGTCTTGGCCATGCAGATGGGCAGCTTGTCAAAGCCCAGGGCGTTCATCTGGCGGATCTGCTTCTGGGCGTTGGCCGTAAAGGCGACGTCCTTGCCGCCATAAATTTTTGTGACGATGGCCTTGATCTTCTCCTCAATGCTGAGGTCCAGATCATAGGCAAACGTGAAATCGTTCGGCGCGTCGCACAGGCGGATGACCTCCTGAGCCAGCTCGATGCCGCCGTCGCCGCCCTTGCCCCAGACCTCTGAAAGCGCCACATTGACACCCAGAGCTTGGCACTTGCTGCGAATCAGCGCCAGCTCCGCCTCCGTATCCTGCGGGAAGCGGTTGATGGCCACGACGCAGGGCAGGTGGTAGACATTTGTGATATTGGAAACGTGCTTCAACAGGTTCGGGAGGCCCTTTTCCAGCGCTTCCAGATTCTCCTTGCCCGTCTCCGTCTTGGGGACACCGCCATTGTACTTCAGCGCCCGGGCCGTCGCGACGATGACGACACAATCCGGCTTCAGGCCCGCCATGCGGCACTTGATATCCAGGAATTTCTCCGCGCCCAGGTCCGCGCCGAAGCCCGCCTCAGTAACAGTGTAATCGGCCAGACGGCGGGCGATTTTCGTCGCCGTAACGGAATTACAGCCGTGGGCGATATTGGCAAACGGCCCGCCGTGGACAAACGCCGGGGTATGCTCCAGCGTCTGAACGAGGTTCGGCTTGAGGGCGTCCTTCAGCAGGGCCGCCATGGCCCCCTGGGCGTGCAGGTCCGCCGCCGTGACAGGCTTTTCGTCATAGGTGTAGCCGACGATGATCCGCCCCAGCCGGGCCTTCAGATCGTTGATGTCCGACGCTAGGCACAGCACCGCCATAATCTCGGAGGCGACGGTGATATCATACCCGTCCTCCCGGGGCACGCCGTTGACCCGGCCGCCCAGGCCGTCGACGACGAAACGCAGCTGCCGGTCGTTCATATCGACGCAACGCTTCCAGGTGATCCGCCGCGGGTCGATGCCCAACTGGTTGCCCTGATAAATATGGTTATCCAGCATCGCCGCCAGCAGGTTGTTCGCCGCGCCGATGGCGTGGAAATCGCCGGTGAAATGCAGGTTGATATCCTCCATCGGGACGACCTGGGCATAGCCGCCGCCTGCTGCACCGCCCTTGATGCCGAAGACCGGCCCCAGGGAAGGCTCCCGCAGCGCGACCATGACGTTTTTGCCCAGCTTCTTCATGCCGTCGGCCAGCCCGACGGTCGTCGTCGTCTTGCCCTCCCCGGCGGGGGTCGGGTTGATGGCCGTGACCAGGATCAGCTTGCCGTCGGGGCGCTGGACCTCCTTGAGCAGGTTATAATCGACCTTGGCCTTGTACTTGCCGTACTGCTCCAAATACTTCTCATCCACCCCTGCCGCCTCCGCGACCTGGGCGATGGGCCACATTTTCGTCTCCTGCGCGATTTCAATATCAGATTTGTAGGTTGCCATCATGATACACTCCTTTTTTGAAAATACGCGATCTGCCGCACCGGCAGGTTGTTTCTCTTTGCTTAGTTCCGCGGCAGCAGAGCGCAGAGGCTATCGAGCAGCAGCTCCGCTGCGACGACGCTGTCCTCCGCGGTAAAGCCGCAGGTGAATTGGTCAGAATACAGGATCTGCGCGCTGGCGGGGAATTCGTCGTCCCCGGCCCAGAGCAGGAGCCGGATCCGGTACGGGCCAATGACCGGCAGCTCAAAGCCGGCGTCCGCCCCCGGGATGGGCACGCCGCCCAGGGCGCGGCAGGCGTCGGAAAAGGCCGGCAACGCATTGCCGAACACCCCGGCCGCCCGGCCCAGGCACCGGCCGCTGAAGGTCTTGACATAGACCTCCCCCCAGGGCAGCTGGCGGAAATTCAGCCAGGCCCCGCCGAAGGGGATCTGCTGCCCCCGCTCCAAATACCGCAGCAGAAAGGTCTGCGCCGGCATTTTACGCAGCGCCAGCGCCACAGCGTCCGGGCTTTCAATAGCGTAATCCGGCCAGGCCAGCCGGTAGGGCCGCCCCAAAAACGAGAGGCCAAAGGCTTCGCCGTCAAATGTGACGTCCCCGCCCAGGCGGGCCGTCACCTCCGCCGGGTCCAACCCGGCGTACTTTGCCAGGTAATGGGCAAAGGGCATTTCTTCCTTTTGATTTTTCCGCAGCATCCGCATCACTCCTGCCTGCTTGAGGGGAACAGCGCCCGATTCGTGTGGGGCAGGAAGCATGCCGCCACAAAATTATCCATATAGCCCGGATGGGTCGAGAGCTCCATATACGTCATATTGGAAGCGATCTCGCTGACCTTGGCCCGGGCGTCCGCCGAGAGCGCCATGGCATAGGCCCCGGCCAGGGAGGAATTGCCGATATACTGGAATTTCTCCCGGGGTACATCCGGAAACATGCCGATGCGCACGGCGTTTTCCATATTGATCCCGCTGCCGATGCCACCCGCGACATAGACCCGGTCGATCATCTCCGGCGTGAAGTCCAGCGCGGAGAGCATCGTGTCAATGGCGGAATAGATCGCGCCCTTGGCCCGGATGAACGAGGCAATGTCCACCTCTGTGATGGCGATCTCCCGCCCCGTCGCCGATTCCTCGGCAAAGGCCAGGATATAGCGCCCCATCCCGTGGATATCCCGGGCGATGCGGCGGCCCTCCCGGACGAAATTGCCCTTCGGGTCGATGGCGGAGGTCCGGTACAGCTCGGCGATGACGTCAATAATGCCGCTGCCGCAGATGCCCACCGGCCGCTGCCCCGCCGGGCCGACGATGCGCAGCTTCGGCTCCAGGGTCTCCTTTTCCAGCTGCACGGCTTCCACCGCGCCGTCCGTCGCCCGCATGCCGCAGGAGATATCGCCGCCCTCAAAGGCGGGCCCGGCGGAGCAGGCGCACGACATCAAAAAGTCCTCATTGCCAAAGACCAGCTCCCCGTTCGTCCCCAAGTCGATAAACAGCGCGTATTCCGGCCGGTTCCAGATCAGGCTCGTGAACGCGCCCGCGGTGATATCGCCGCCGACGTAGGATCCGATGTTCGGGGCCAGCCACACCGGCGCATCCGGATGCACCGGCAGCGCCAGGTCCCCGGCCCGCAGGCCGTCGAACCGGAAAAAGCTGGGGATATACGGCTCCATCCGCACCGGCTCGGCGTCGACGGCCAGCAGCAGATGGTTCATCGTCGTATTGCCCGCGACACAAAGTCGCGTCACGCAGGCGGGCGGGACCGCCGCATCCCGGCACAGGGCCTGCAGCAGCGGCGTCAGCGTCTCCTTGATGATCGCGTCCTGCAGCCGCTGCCGCCCGCCGGGCTTCGCCTGCTCGACGATGCGGTTGATGACATCCGCCCCGTAGCGGATCTGCCCGTTGCCGGAGGACGCCTTGGCCAGCAGCCGCCCCGTCTCGCAGTCAGCCAGGACGGCGGAGACCGTTGTTGTGCCGATATCAATGGCCACGGCGCAGGCGTGCGCCGCCGGTTCCGGCGGCAGCAGGGCGTAGACCGTGCAGCATTCGCCGCTGCAATCGGCCACGGCCTGGACGCGGAATGCATTTCTCCGCAGCACCTGGGCCATGCCCCGCAGGGCGTCGTATGTAATGACGCACTGCTTGCAGCCCGTCAGGTGGCAGATCGCTCGCTCCAGCCGCTCATTATCCGGCATCGTGTCGTCCAGCGTCGGCGCTTCTAAGGTGACGGGCAGCACCCGGGCGTGGTTTGCAAGCGCCACCCCTGCCCCGCGGATCTGCTGCAGCAGCGCCTCAAAAATGGCGATCTCCTCCCCGGAGGAGAGGTCCGCCGTCTTCATCCGCCGCTGATAGGCCGACGCGATATCCGGCACCAGGACGGTCACGTCCCCAGTGATATGGCTGCAGCAGCTCAAGCGCCAGCCCGCGGCGTAATCGGCATCGGAAATGTGCGTCGTCTGCTGGCTGTCAAGCGTTCCCTCCAGCAGCTGCACGCGGCATTTGCCGCAAGCGCCGTTGCCGGAGCACGGCGCGTCAATGGCGACATTGGCCCCCCGGGCGATCTCTAACAGGTTATCCCCCCGGTTGGCCGGGACGACGACAGGCGCGCCGCCCTCAATTTGAAAGGTTACATCAAACATGCTTTGATCCTCTTGCCTGTTCTTGGAGTTACTTTTTTAGCCTTGCTTTGCAAATACTAGCTTGCGCAGCGCCGGAGCGCTGCGCAAGGGTCGTTCGGTTGTGCAAAAATCACATCAGCGGTTCCATCTCCAGCACGGGGTGGCCCTTTTCCGTCAGGAAGTTCAGCAGCTCCTCGCAGTCGGTGCAGATGGTCTCGTCGGCGATATAGTCCGAGAAGTTTTCAATGCCATAGAGCTCCATGGCCGTCTTGTTCAGCTTTTCGGCGACGTCATCCTTCAATTCTTTCGGCATCCAGACGATACGCTTGATGCCGCCCTCGGCATGGATAAACTTCTTTGAGGAGATGAAGTGCCGCCCGTGGCCCATGTAGCCCGGCGTCTGAACGCCGCCGCCGGTGCAGGAGGCCAGCTCGCCGAAGGTCATGCCCGCCGGGGTCATGCCCTTGAATTCGCGGTTGACGACGATAAAGCCGTTGGACATCGGCTCGATGCCGCAGATGCATTCGAAGCAGCCGCAGGAGGTCATCGGGTCTTCCAGGATGGAGTACAGCGTCACAGAATCGACGGCGCCGTGGGTTGCCTCGTTGACCATCTTGTTGACCGTCTCATACCGGCCCGTCCGCTCGTCCAGGCAGCCTTCCTTCATAATGGGCTGGCAGGGGCCGTTGGGGTTGAGCTCGTGGGTCGCCTTGGCGTCCAGCCAGGAGACCGCGCCGCACAGGCCCAGCCGCTCCGGGGTGACAACACAGCAGTGCGCCGGGGCGAAGGACTGGCACAGGATGCAGGTATAGAAGCGGTCCACCGCCTCGTCCGTCATCGAAGCCAGGCGATCGTCGCGCTTGTTATACCGCGGCATGGCCTCTTCGTTCAAAATCTTTTCGACCTGGGTGCGATCCGTCACCAACGTCACCTGGCACTTGTCGACGACGGCGTCAAATTCGTCCATGATCATATGGTACAGCACCTCGGCAAAGTCCTTCAGCCGCAGGCCCTTTTCCAAAGCGTCGTTGCTGACGCGGATGCGGATCTGGTTGCGCTGGCCGGTGTGCATCACGCCTTCCATATAGTTGAACCAGGAGTGGATCTTCCGCTCGATGACGGATTCGAAGTCCACCTGCATCTTCTTGCCCGCGACCTCGACATATGTCGCCAAGGCGAATTCCTTCTCGCCGCTGTCCAGATCGCTGCCGATGATGGTGATCTTATGGTCCTCCAAATCGGCCATATCCCGCATCGTGACCAGCTCGCAGGTCGGATTCTTGCCAGACCAGAACTGGGCCGCCATATCGCTCTTGCGGATGATCTCACCCTCAAACGCGGCGGCGAAGGCCACCGGGATGGGCAGCTCCTTGGACTTGATCTTGATATTACGCAGCTCCAGGGACTTCTTGACCGTCTCGGCATGGTCGCAGACAGACTCCAGCGCGCCGGGGACCTGGTTCTCCGCCAGATCAATATCCACGACGACCGGGAAGCCCAGTGCAATGGCCCCCGCGCCTGCAGAGACGACGACGGCGTCGATGGCGCCAAACGTATTGACAAATGCCGGGACGCGTTCCTTCGTATAGGCAAGCAGACCGGCCAGGTCGCCGGGCTGGACATTGCCGAAGATCAGCGCCGCCCGGATGGCGACGGTGACGACATGGATGACCGCCGTGACATCATGCCCCAGGGGCACGACACGCAGCTCCAGGCCCATCTTGACGCCGCCCGCGGCGCACTGGTCGATGACCTCGCCGATGAGGAACGTCAAAATGCCCTTGGACTGGTAGTCCTTGACGACGGAGACGACATCTGCCGGGTCGTCCGCCTTGCCCAGGACGACGGCCACGCCAGGGATATCCCCCGTGACCAGCGGCACGCCCAGGGAGCGGATGATCGGGTCCGGGACAAAGCCGATGCCCGCTTCGTTTTCATAGGGGGCAGCGCCGTCCACATATTTCAGGCCCTCCAGAATTTCCGCGCCGGCGGCGGTGGCAAGGCCGGCATTCAGGGCCTGGCCCAGGTCCTCCTGGTTCGTGATCAGGCTCTTCAGGACACCTACGCACGCGGGCAGGTCCCCCAGGGTCTTGACCTTTACGCCGGTGGCTGCGTAGATCGTGGGGAAAAAGTACGCCGTATCCGGGAAGGCGATCTCTTTTTCCGCGCCGTACTTGGCGATCGCGTCGTTGACCGCGCCTTCGGTCAGCCCGGCGACGGCGTTGGAGCCGCCATAGATAAGATCGGTTAATGCACTCATAATATCCTCCTCAAGTTTTATCAAGCGTCACCGGCGCCGCCCAGAGCCGCGTCCGGTCCATAAAAATGCAAAAGCATCAAAATTGCGATCAAGCTGCAACGGATCAAACCGCAATGCAAGCAAGAACGCGAAAGGACCATGCCCGGCCCCCGGGCATGGTGTTTCGCTGAAGCTTAGAAGTCCAGATAAGAATCGGAATACAGCTCGTTGTTTTTGAAGATATCGCAGGATTTGATCGTCTCCATCAGGCGGCGGTCGTTGGGGTTGACGATGGCGGAGGTCAGGCCCTGCATCATCGCCATGGCGACCAATGCAGAATCCATCACTC
>CAKTTR010000036.1 GCA_934615645.1 uncultured Oscillospiraceae bacterium
GGCATAGGCCAGCGCCTGCTCCCCCTGGGCCCGCACCTGGGCCGTATAATCGGCATACGCGGCAAACCCGGCATCCACCGCCCGGGCGATCTCGCTCCGGGTGATCGTCGCATCGTACCGGTGCAGCGCGGCATACAGCGTCCGCCGCAGCGCAGCCTTGCTGTTGATATTCAAGTAGGGGTACCAGAATTCCGCCTGCTGCAGATGCTCCATATTGCCCTGCAGCAGTTCCGCATAATAGGCGACAATGGGGCAGTTATAATGGTTGACGCTGGCCTTTTCATCCACGTTATACGTCAGGCTGGGGTAGAAAATTTTTGTGATCCCCGCCTCCAGCAGCGTCTCGATGTGCCCGTGCATGATCTTCGCCGGATAGCACGCCGTGTCCGACGGGATAGAGAATTGCCCCTTCTCATAAAGCTTGCGGCTGGAGAGCCCGGAGAGAACGACCTCATAGCCCAGGCTCGTAAAAAGCGCGTGCCACAGCGGGGCCAGCTCGTACATGCCCAGAGCCAACGGCAAACCCAGCTTGCCCCGCTTGCCGGGCTGGGGCTGCAGCGTGGTAAAATAGTCCCGCTTCCAGGCGTAGAGATTCGGTAGCTCCTCCCCGCCCCGGATGCCCAGGGCCTTCTGGCACTGGTTGCCGGAGATAAACCGGCGGCCGCCGGAGAATTGATTGATCGTCAAGTGGCAGTGATTCGCGCAGCCTTGGCAGATGGCCGATTTTGCCGTGTGGACAAATTCTTTGAGCTCTGCCGGGCCCAGCAGGCCGGAGTGCTCCAGCCGCATGGCATAAAGCGCCGCACCGTAGGCCCCCATAAGCCCCGCGATGGCCGGGCGGATGACCGGTGCCCCCAGCTCCTGCTCAAAGGCCCGGAGGACGGCATCATTGAGAAACGTCCCCCCCTGGACGACGATATGCTGCCCCAGCTCCTGGGGCGAATTGGCCCGGATGACCTTATAGATCGCGTTTTTGACGACGCTGATGGAGAGCCCCGCGGAAATATCCTCCACCGTCGCACCGTCCCGCTGGGACTGCTTGACGGAGGAATTCATAAAAACGGTGCACCGGGAGCCCAGGTTCACCGGCGCTTTGGACTGCAGCCCCTTCTGGGCAAATTCCGCCACGGGGTAACCCATGGCCCGGGCAAAGGTCTCGATAAACGAGCCGCAGCCGGAGGAACAGGCCTCGTTGAGCATAATAGAATCGATGGCGCCGTTGCGAATTTTAAAGCACTTGATATCCTGCCCGCCAATATCCAGAATAAAGTCCACATCCGGCTGGAAGAATTTTGCCGCCGTATAGTGGGCGATGGTCTCGACGACGCCCAGGTCGGCGTGGAATGCGTTCTGGATCAGCTCCTCTCCGTAGCCGGTGCAGGCGCAGCCGCAGATCGTGATCCGGTCGCCGCAGCGGCGGTAGATCTCCTCCAGCTGCGCCTTGACAAGCTGGACGGGGTTGCCCTGGTTGGAGCTATAATACGTATACAGCAGCGCCCGGTCCTGGGAGATCAGCGCCAGCTTGGTCGTCGTGCTGCCGCAGTCGATGCCCAGCCAGGCGGGGCCGGTGTAGCTCGCCAGGTCCGCCTCCGGGACGGTCGCCCGGGCGTGGCGCTGACAGAAGGCGTCGTACTCCGCGGGGCTTGCAAACAGCGGCTTGAGCCGGTCGCGGCCGAAGACCATTTTGCACTCCCGCAGCCGCCGGACCAGCACATCAAAGGTCACAGGCGCCTGCCCGACCGTCGCCGAGTACATCGCTGCGCCCAGGGCCACAGCAAAGCGGCCGTACGCCGGAAACACTGCCGTCTCATCATCCAGGCCCAGCGTTTCGCGGAAGCGGGCCCGCAGGCCCTTGCAGTAATACAGCGGGCCGCCCAAAAACAGCACCTTGCCCGCGATCTTCCGCCCCTGGGCCAGGCCCGCGATGGTCTGGTTGACGACGGCCTGGTAAATGCTGGCCGCCACATCCGCCTTCCGCGCCCCCTGGTTCAGCAGCGGCTGGATATCCGTCTTGGCAAAGACGCCGCAGCGGGAGGCAATGGGATAGAGCTTCTCCGCCTGCAGGCTGGCCGCGTCCATCTCCGCCACTGTCATATTCAGCAGCACCGCCATCTGGTCAATAAACGCGCCGGTCCCACCGGCGCAGGAGCCGTTCATCCGCTCATCGACACCGCCGGCGAAGAAGATGACCTTGGCGTCCTCGCCGCCCAGCTCAATGACCGCGCTGGTATCCGGCTCCAGGCGGCGGACGACCTCCCCGGTGGCATAGACCTCCTGCACAAAGGGGATCCCCGCCGCCTCCGCGACGCCGAGCCCGGCCGAGCCGGACAGGGCGACGGTAAACGGCGCCGCCTCCAGCATGGGGCGGATCTCCTCGATCAGCTCCAGTGTCTTTTCCCGCACGCGGGATAGGTGCCGCTCATATTTTTCATAAACGATCTGGCCCGACCGGACCAGGACGATCTTCGCCGTCGTCGAGCCGATATCAATGCCCAGGGCGTTTTGTGTATTCAACGGAAGCATGCCATAACCTCGGTTCATTCGTCTTTTTCTGCATCGAAACACAGACAGGAGCGCTGCATTTTTTGGACTGACTCCCTCACAATTACATACTATACACGCTATTTGTCAATTTTCATTAACTTTTTTTTAAACATTTTCTTTCTTAACGTTTCCTTAACAGCCATCGCTTGCCGACGCGATTTTCTTTTTTTCGCGCGCCGCGTGGCATACAATAAAACCGCGCCCGCAGGATCGCGGCGCGCAAGACCAAGCAACAGGGAGATCGCCTATGCTAACCCAGGAACTCACCCCCGCGCTTTACCAAACCTGGCGCAGCGCCTGGGCCGCCCACCGGGACCGCCTGCGGCCCAACCGCATCAGCGGCCCGGCGCTGGACCGGTATCTGCGTCAGGCCTATCCCCTCGAGCCTCTGACGGACCCGGACGCGCTGCGGATCGTCACGGAAAACGTCGCCCACAACGCCCCCTGGGCCAGCAAGCTCCCTCCGGGCGTGCCGCCGCAGCCGGTGGCCTATTGGGTCCGGGACACCGGCACCGGGGCGGCGCTTTACCGCCAGCAGGAAGCGCCCTTCCGGGGGCGGCCGATCTTCGTCGGCATTGAGCTGCTCTCCGGCTTTTTCTGCGTCGAGGGCAGCAGTCTGCTCTGGGATGAATTATACGTCCGCCGGGGCCTGGACCGGCAGGATCTGCAAAGCCCCTACTGTGTGGCGGAATACCTGGCCTGCCTGCAGCGCCAGCCCGCCCAGACCGCCCGGCAGCCCGGTCAAAAAGTCCTTTCAAGCCTTTGATCCTTTCGGGCACGCCAAAATAACGTAAAACATCGCAGCCAGGCCCCCAAAAAGGCGCGGGGACTTGGCTGCGGTGTTTTGTCTGGGGAGCCGACCCGCGGTCAGCCGCCCAGATATGCTTTTTTGATGGAATCGCTCTGCATCAGCTCCTCGCCTGTCCCGCTGAGGGTGATCCGGCCGGACTCCAGGACATAGGCCCGGTCCGCGATCTGCAGGGCCATCTCGGCGTTCTGCTCAACCAGGAGGATCGTCGTCCCCGCCTTGTGGAGCTCGGTGATGATATCGAAGATCTGCTGCACCAGGATCGGGGCCAGGCCCATAGAGGGCTCGTCCAGCATCAGCAGCTTCGGGTGGCTCATCAGCGCGCGGCTCATGGCCAGCATCTGCTGCTCGCCGCCGGAAAGGGTCCCGGCGATCTGGTTGCGGCGCTCCCGCAGCCGGGGGAAGCGGTTGAACGCGTCCTCCAGATCTGCCCGGGAGAATTTCTTGCAGATATAAGCGCCCATTTCCAGATTCTCCTGCACCGTCATCTGCAGGAAGATCCGGCGGCCCTCCGGCACATGGGCCAGGCCCTTGGCCAGGAGCTTATAGGACTCGACGTGGGTGATATTCTCGTCGCAGAAGGTGATCTTGCCGCCCCGGGAATGCAGGATGCCGGAGAGGGTCTTCAGTGTCGTTGATTTTCCTGCGCCGTTGGCGCCGATGAGGGCGATGATCTCGCCGTCGTTGACTTCAAAGGAGACGTCCTTCAGGGCGTGGATCTTGCCGTAGTATACATTTAAGTTTTCCGCTTTCAGCATAAATCACTTCTCCCCCTTCTTGCCCAGATAGGCCTCGATGACCTTGGGATTGGCCCGGATCTCGTCCGGGGAACCTTTGGCGATGATCTTGCCGTAGTCCAGGACGCAGATGCCCTCGCAGATGCCCATGACCAGGCTCATATCGTGTTCGATGAGCATGATGGCGATCTCAAAGGTATCGCGGATGCGGCGGATGTTTTCCATCAGCTCCGCCGTCTCCGAGGGGTTCATACCGGCCGCCGGTTCATCCAGCAGCAGGATCTTTGGCTCAGTGGCCAGGGCGCGGACGATCTCCAGGCGGCGCTGGGCACCGTAGGGCAGGCTGCCGGCCTGCTCCTTGGCGTGCTCCGTCAGGTGGAAAAAGTCCAGCAGCTCCATGGACTTCTCCGCTGCCAGGCGCTCTGCCTTGCGGTAGCCGAAGCTGTGGGTCAGGGAAGCAGCTAAGCTCTCGTGGGTCGCATTGTGCATACCGACCTTGACATTGTCCAGCACCGACATATTGGAGAACAGCCGGATATTCTGGAAGGTCCGGGCGATGCCCATGCGGTTGACCTGATAGGTGCTCTTCCCCGCTGAGGAGAAGCCGTCGATCATGATGCTGCCGCGGGTGGGCTTATAAACATTGGTCAACAGGTTGAAAACCGTCGTCTTCCCGGCGCCGTTGGGGCCGATCAGACCGGCGATCTCGGTCTTGCCGACGATCAGGGAGAAATCATCCACCGCCGTCAGGCCGCCGAAGTCGATGCCCAGATGGTGCGTCTCCAGCACCGGAACGTCGTTGACATCCCGCTCCGGCACTACGGATCTACTGGGATAGGGAACCAACCGGGAGGGGCCGAATTTACTCATGACTCGTTACCTCCTGCTTTTCCTTTTTTTGCCGCCCTGCATGAAACAGCTTCTTCAGGGACAGGCGGCTCTTAAACTCCGCAAACTTGGGCGAGGCGCTCATCAGCATAATGACGATAAGGACGATTGAATACAGCAGCATTCGATAGTCCGAGAAATCACGCAGCAGTTCCGGCAAGACCTGCAGGACGATGGCCGCAATGATCGAACCACGGACCGAGCCCATGCCGCCCAGCACGACGATGACGAGGATCTCGATGGACATATTATAGTCAAAGGATGCCGCCTTGACATTGGCGAAGCTGTGCCCGTAGACAACGCCAGCCGCACCGGCGAAGAACGCCGCGATGATAAACACGGCCAGCTTGAAGTACGTGACATTGATGCCCGTGGACTCCGCCGCGATCCGGTTATCCCGGATGGCCATAATGGCCCGCCCGTATTTAGATTTTTTCAGGTTCATCATCACGATGATGGTCAGCAGGACCAGGACCGCCGCAAAGGGCAGCAGGACCCGCGGCTTTGCATAGACTGCAGACATGCTCAGGCCCAGCGCGCCGCCGGTGATATCCAGGTTCGTGATGATATTTTTAATGATCTCGCCGCAGGCCAGGGTCACGATGGCCAGATAGTCGCCCTTGAGGCGCAGCGCCGGCAGGCCGATGAGCAAACCGAAGACCGCCGCGACCAGGCCGCCGACGATCATTGCCAGCGGCAGCCGCACGCCAACGGGCAGCGCGTCCGCCAGGGCAATGGAGACCAGGCAGCCGCTGAACAGGCCGACAGACATAAACCCGGCATGGCCCAGGGACAACTCGCCCAGCAGGCCGACGACCAGGTTCAGGGAGACGGCCAGGACGATATACGTGGAGATCGGGATCAGCATATTGGAAAGCTGACGGCTGGCGCCCCCGGAATAGGTCAGGTAGGAGACGATGATGTAGAGAATGACGACCGCCAGAACCGTGACGGTATTTTTGGTGAAAAGCTTTTTCTTATGTTCGATCTTCATACTTTACACCTTCTCACTCATCTGCTTGCCCAACAGGCCGGTGGGCTTGACCACCAGCACCAGGACCAGCACGCCAAAGACGATGGCGTCTGCCCAAAGTGTGGAAATATAAGTTTTGGAGAATTGCTCGATCAGGCCCAGCAAAACGCCGCCCAGCATCGCCCCGGGGATAGAGCCGATGCCGCCGAAGACGGCTGCCGTGAAGGCCTTGATACCAGGCATTGCGCCGGTGGTCGGCTTGATGTAGACGTAAGTCGCGCCGTAGAAAATGCTCGCGACCGCCGCCAGCGCGGAGCCGATGGCAAAGGTGATGGTGATGGTCCGGTTTGTGCTGATGCCCATCAGCCCGGCCGCCTCTTTGTCCTCCGAGACGGCGCGCATCGCTTTGCCAAGCTTTGTCTTATTGATAAACAGGGTCAGCGCAATCATGATGATTGCCGTGACACCCAGAGTTACCAGGGTAATGCCGTCGATCGTGACCTGCCCCAGCTTGATGGCCGGAAGCTTCAGGATCGTCGGAAATGCCTTCTGCTCGGAGCCGAAAATCAGCAGCGCCACATTCTGCAGCAGATAGCTGACGCCGATGGCGGTGATCAAAACCGTCAAAGGCTGGGCCTGACGCAGCGGCTTATAAGCCAGGCGTTCAATCACGACGCCCAGGACTGCACATACTATAATCGAAATCAAAATCGCGATCACCGGCGGCAGGCTCAGCTGCATCACCGCTACAATCACCGCATACGCGCCCACCATAATAATATCGCCGTGGGCGAAGTTCAGCATTTTGGCAATACCATAGACCATGGTATACCCTAAGGCGATCAGAGCATAGATACTGCCCAGGCTGAGGCCGCTGATCAAAGTCTGAACAAATGTAATCATAAAAACGCGCCCTTCAAATTTATTTTTCGCACGGCAGCCGTGCCGCCGGATTACGCTCCGGCAGCGGTCAGGGCTCTTGCCTGCCGTGCTGCCTTTTCTCTTTCCGGCTTTTCCAAAAAGCCGCGAAGGCACAGCGGCGCTGTGCCTTATTTGGGCTGCCAGGCGGCTTGCGCCGCCTGGCGGCTGGTCAGCACCCCGTCTCCAGCCCGGCTTGCCGGGCTGGGCACACGGGATGCGTCATTGCGATATCAATCGCATTTTCGTGTGCTGCTTACTCTGCGTACAGCTCCGCAACGCCGTTGTGGATGATCATCGCACGGGCAGCCTTGACTGCTTCGTTCGTCTCATCCCACGTCATGGTGCCGGTGACACCTTCGACGGTAATCTCATACATGGCTGCGACCAGCTTGCTGCACAGGTCTGCGTCGTCCGAGGACTCGATCCCAGCCTTTTCGACCGCTGCCTTGATGGCATAGACTGCGTCATAGCCGTCTGCTGCGAACTGGTCAGGCGTGGAGCCGTACTTGTCCTGATAAGCCTTGACGAAGGACTGGACGTTTTCATCCGGGGCGTCAGATGCGAAGGGGGTCAGCATCATAACGTTTTCGGCATAGGCAACATCGGAGACCTTGGTCAGGATGCCGTCCAGGCCGTCGCAGCCGAAGAAGGTCTTGCCGTCCAGCTTGCCGCTGGCCTGGGTCAGGAACGTGGAAGCCTCAGCTGCATAGATGGGGATGAAGACCAGGTCGACACCGCTTGCTGCGATGGCGCTGATCTGGGTGGAGAAGTCCGTGGCAGTGTCCTTGGTGAAGGTCTGCTCTTCTTTAATGGTAATGCCCTTTTCCTCAGCTTCTGCCTTGAAGGACTTGACCAGGCCGACAGAGTAGTCGATGTCGCTCTGATAGAAGATGGCGACGTCCTTGGGCATGTTGTTCTCGTCGATGAAGTCGGCGGCCAGCTTGCCCTGGGCGGAGTCGACAAAGCAAACGCGGAAAGCGTTGGGGTTGCCTTCGAGGACTGCGTCGGCGGAAGCCGTCGTGTTCAGGATCATCATGTCGTCTTCATTCGCCGCGGTGACGATCGAAGCACTCTCGCCGGACAGAACGCCGCCCAGGCAGACATTCATGCCGCTGTCGATCAGCTTGCCGTACGCGTTGACCGCGCTCTCGGGATCGCCAACGGAATCCTGATAGTCGACCTTCAGGGTCATGCCGTTGACGCCGCCCGCTGCGTTAATCTCTTCCGCTGCCAGCATTGCGCCGTTCTTGGTGGAGGTGCCGTAGTTGGCATAGTCACCGGTCAGGGGGCCGATGCCGCCCAGGTACAGGGTGGAGGCGTCGCCGCCTGCCGACGGGTTCTGGTCGGAACCGGCTGTTTCCTTCTTGTCGCCGCAGCCGGCCATGCACATGACCAGCATTGCGATAACAAGGACGATGCTAAAGAGCTTTGTGAGTTTTTTCATCTTCGTTACCTCTTTTAACTGTATATTTTTCAGCTGCGATGCAGCATGAAATCAAAAAAACAAGCGGCTTGCCGGAAAAGCAAAGCCGCAAAGTATGGCAGGCGCCTGCACGCTCACGCCGCCGCTGACGCGGCGCCGGGCATACAGCGTACCACTCGGGCGTTTGCTTTCGGCAAAATAATTCGCAGGAGTATCATCAGAAGCAAGCCGCACAGAATCAGGCCGTGCAGACCGACTAGCCAGCATACAAAAATAGACGCAGCCAGAATGGCCACGTCCAGTACAACGCCAGTCATATTCGCGTTCGGTGCATAAGAACAAGACGATGCAGCGCAATTTGCCGCAGCGTTACAAGACATTGTATTAGAATTAGAATTCGCATTCAACTTCATAGACTGCGTCATTTCGTGCATCTCCCTTCTGCTTATTGACTTTCCTATTTTATTATATTTTCCCCGCCCTGTCAATCCGCCACCATTGACAAATCCGGCGGCTTGTTTTTGGCATTTTCTGATGAAATAATACAATTTTCTCGCAGATTTTTCCGTCAAAAAATATCGAATTTCCACCATTGGCCGAAAGCGCCAGAACTTTCCGTCGTTTTCCCGGGATAATGCCGCGGCCGCAGGTCATACTAGCACTGAGGCAAGCGAAAGAAACACCCGCTGCCTGAAATAAGAAGAAAAGGAGATGCAACAACATGAAAAGCAACAACCAGATCAATGTTCCGGAAGCACGTGACGCGATGGACAAGTTTAAGATGGAGGCCGCTTCTGAAGTCGGCGTCAATCTGAAGCAGGGCTACAACGGCGACCTGACCTCCCGCGAAGCCGGTTCGGTCGGCGGCCAGATGGTCAAGAACATTTGGCCCGAACGAACCGCGGTATTCCGCCGCCCCAGCCGCACCGCGCCGGGCCACTGCCGGGCCATACGCTACCGGGCCTTTCTGACTACATAACTGCCAAGCACAGCGCCCGGCGGCAGTCATGGAAAATCTGCAAAACGTTCACAATTTATTTAAAAACAACTATTGACAACAGCGGAAGGCGGTAGTATATTTAGTTTAGCACTCAGGGGCGTTGAGTGCTAAATTGATAAGAAAGAGGGCCGCTGGTTTGGAACTGACAGATCGAAAGAAAAAGATCCTTCGGGCTATCGTCGAAAGCTATATCCAGACGGCCGAGCCGGTCGGCTCCAAATATATCGCCCAGATGCCGGACCTCGCCTACTCCTCTGCGACCATTCGCAACGAGATGGCAGACCTGACCGCCATGGGCTATCTGGAGCAGCCCCATACCTCCGCCGGGCGCGTCCCGTCGCCCGCTGGTTACCGGCTTTATATCGACGAGCTGATGCAGGACTACCGTCTCTCCGTCGACGAGACCCAGAGCATGAATCAGGCCATGCAGCTGCGGATGCAGGAATTTGACACGATGATCTCCCAGGTCGGCAAGATCGTCTCCAATCTGACGAATCTGCCCGCCTATGCCATGGCGACCCACTGCGGCGCGGTGACAGTCAAACGGTTTGAGATCATTATGGCCGACGCCGGGAGCTTTATCCTCGTCGTCATGACCAGCAACGATGTCGTCAAAAACAAACTCATCAAGCTGCCCCTCTCCATCACGGAGGCGGATCTGAAGCTGCTCTCGGCCGTGCTCAATGCGAGCTTGGCCGAAGTCGCGCCGGATGGGATCACCCAGGAGCTGGTCAGCCGCATCACCCGCAGCGCCGGTCCGGCGGCGAGTCTAATCCCCATCATCATTGATTTCACGACCCAGGTGCTGCAGCAGCAGCAGCGGGATGAAATATACCTGACCGGGCAGATGAAGCTGCTCAAGCAGCCGGAGTACCACGATGTGGAAAAGGCGGAGGAGCTTTTGACAAGCCTGGACGAAGAGATGCTCTCCAATCTCCCGGCGGCCATTGACCGCAGCAGCCCCGTACAGGTGCTGGTTGGGCCGGAGAACATCGCGAAGGAATTGAAAGACACCTCCGTTGTGGTGACCCGCTTTGACATTGGCGACGGTATGCAGGGCATGATCGGCGTCGTCGGGCCCACCAGAATGGATTACGCGCAAATCACAGCGCGGCTTTCCTATTTTGCCGAGGGGCTGGGCCGGATGTTCGGAAAAAACGAGCTGCCGGCGCCCAAAGAACCGGAAAAAACTGAGCAGGAGGATCGTTGATCGTGGCGAAGAAAGAAACAAAAAAAGCGGAAGACGCAGCGCAGGAAGCTGCCCAGGCAGCCCAGGCCGAGACGGCCCAGCAGCCGGATGCAGCCCCGCAGCAGGACGATCCTGCCGCGCAGCTGGCTGCCCTGCAGGCAAAGCTTGACCAGGAGCATGACGCATACCTGCGTCTGGCCGCAGAATATGATAATTTCCGCAAGCGCAGCCAAAAGGAAAAGGACAGCTTGTATCAGGATGCAAAAACAGATACCGTCAGCAAGATCCTGCCGGTGTTTGATAATTTGGAGCGCGCCGTCAATCAGCCGACGGAGGACGAAGCCTATAAAAAGGGCGTGGAGATGACCATGAGCGGTCTGCGCGAGGTCATGAGCGCCTTGGGCGTCACCGAATTCGGCGAAGCGGGCGACGCCTTCGATCCCAATATGCATAACGCCGTGATGCATATTGAAGACGAGAGCTTGGGCGAAAATGTGATTGCCCAGGTATTCCAGAAGGGCTTTAAGATCGGCGAAAAGGTCGTGCGATTTGCCATGGTGCAGGTCGCTAACTAAATTTTGTAAATAATAAAGATTTCTATAGGAGGAACAGACTATGAGTAAGATTATTGGTATTGATCTTGGCACCACCAATTCCTGTGTTGCCGTTATGGAAGGCGGCGAGCCCGTCGTTATCACCAACGCCGAGGGCAACCGCACCACCCCCTCCGTCGTGGCCTTCTCGAAGACCGGCGAGCGTATGGTCGGCCAGGTGGCAAAGCGCCAGGCCGTTACAAACCACGAGCGCACCATCGCCTCCATCAAGCGCCACATGGGCGAGGATTACAAAGTCAGCATCGACGACAAGAAATACACCCCGCAGGAGATTTCCGCGATGATCCTGCAGAAGCTGAAGGCGGATGCCGAAGCTTATCTGGGCGGCACCGTGACGGAAGCCGTCATCACCGTCCCTGCATACTTCAACGACGCCCAGCGTCAGGCGACGAAGGACGCCGGTAAGATCGCCGGCCTGGAAGTCAAGCGGATCATCAACGAGCCGACTGCCGCGGCCCTGGCCTACGGCGTCGACAAGGAAGCCGAGCAGAAGATCATGGTCTACGACCTGGGCGGCGGCACCTTCGATGTCTCCATTCTGGACATTGGCGACGGCGTCATTGAAGTCCTCTCCACGGCGGGCAACACCCACCTGGGCGGCGATGACTTTGACGAAGCCATCATCAAGTATCTGGTCGAAGAATTCAAGAAGGCCGAGGGCATCGACCTCAGCAGCGATAAGGTCGCCATGCAGCGGCTGAAGGAAGCGGCGGAAAAGGCAAAGATTGAGCTGTCCGGCGTGACCTCCTCAAACATCAACCTGCCATATATCACGGCGGACGCCACCGGCCCGAAGCATCTGGACGTCACCCTGACCCGGGCAAAGTTCAATGAGCTGACGGCGCACCTGGTCGAGGCGACCATGGGCCCCGTGCGTCAGGCCATGTCCGACGCGGGCCTGAAGGCCAGTGACCTGAGCAAGGTCCTGCTGGTTGGCGGCTCCTCCAGAATCCCCGCCGTGCAGGATGCCGTCAAGGGCATCACCGGCAAGGAAGGCTTCAAGGGCATCAACCCCGATGAGTGCGTCGCCATCGGCGCGGCCATCCAGGGCGGCGTCCTGGGCGGCGACGTCAAGGGCCTGCTGCTGCTGGACGTCACCCCGCTGAGCCTGGGCATCGAGACCATGGGCGGCGTGTTCACCCGCCTGATCGACCGGAACACGACCATCCCGACGAAGAAGAGCCAGATCTTCTCCACCGCAGCTGACGGCCAGACCTCTGTCGAGGTCCACGTCCTGCAGGGCGAGCGTGAGATGGCAGCTTATAACAAGACGCTGGGCAAATTCCAGCTGACGGGCATTGCCCCGGCTCCCCGCGGCGTACCGCAGATCGAAGTCTCCTTCGATATCGACGCCAACGGCATCGTCAATGTCTCGGCAAAGGATATGGGCACCGGCAAGGAGCAGAATATCACCATCACCTCTTCCTCCAACCTGAGCAAGGAAGATATCGACAAGGCCGTCAAGGAAGCCGAGCAGTATGCAGCGGAGGATAAGGCCCGCAAGGAAGAGGTCGACGCGCACAACGCTGCCGAGCAGGTCATTTACCAGACGGAAAAGACGCTGGGCGAGTTGGGTGACAAGGTCTCCGAAAGCGAGAAGGCCCCGATCCTGGCAGCAGTCGAAAAGCTGAAGGAAGAAAACAAGGGCAATAACGTCCAGGCCATTAAGGACGCCACGGATGCCGTGCAGAAGGCCTTCTACGCCGTCTCTGAGAAGATGTACCAGAACGCCGCGCCGCAGGGCGACGCCGCGGGCGCAGCGGGCGCTGCCGGCAGCGCACCGGATGACGGTGTTGTAGACGCTGACTTTGAAGAAGTCAACGACTGATTCCAGGCAAAAACGCAATGCGCCCCCCGGAGCATCCCGCTCCGGGGGACTGTGCGGTTTGGCTCCCGCCGGGCCGCGGCATTGCCAATAAAGCGAGGTGCGTGATTCCATGGCAAATGAGAACAAACGAGATTATTATGAAGTGCTGGGCGTCGAAAAGGGCGCTGCAGATGAGCAGATCAAGCGGGCTTACCGTAAGCTGGCGGCAAAATACCATCCGGATGTGAATCACGAGCCGGATGCGGAGGCAAAATTTAAGGAGATCAACGAGGCCTATGAGGTCCTGTCCGACGCGGAAAAGCGCAGCCGGTACGACCAATTCGGTTTTGCCGGGGTCGACCCGAATTTCAACCCCAACGCCGGGTTCGGCGGCGGGTTTGGCGGCGGCTTCTCCGGCTTCGGCGATCTGGGCGATATCTTCGGCGATTTCTTCGGCGGCGGCAGCCGCAGCAGCCGGAGCGCCAACGCTGCCCGGCGGGGCGAGAATATCGTCGCCCAGGTCAGTATTACATTTGAAGAAGCGGCCTTTGGCACGAAGAAGGAGATCAATGTCTCCCGGGTCGAGGCCTGTGATAAATGCGGCGGCAGCGGCGCAGCCGCCGGGACAGAGCCGGAGATCTGCTCCAACTGTCACGGCACCGGCACCGTCCGGACGACGCAGAATTTCATGGGCATGACGATGCAGTCCCAGGCCCCGTGCCCGCGCTGTAAGGGCAAGGGCAAGATCATCGCCAAGCCCTGCGACCGCTGCAAGGGCAAGGGCAAGATCCGCCGAAGCCACAAGATCCTGGTAGATATCCCCGCCGGGATTGATGACGGCCAGTCCGTCCGGGTCCGGGAGCAGGGCAACGCCGGTGTCAATGGCGGGCCCAACGGCGATGTGCTCGTCGCCGTCCGTATCACGCCGCATCCGCTCTTTGAGCGCGACGGCGCAAACGTCCTGTGCCAGATGCCCATCTCCTTCGCCCAGGCCGCCTGCGGCGCAGAGATCGAGGTCCCGACACTGGACGGCAAGGTCCGCTATAACATCCCCGAGGGGACCCAGACCGGCACGACGTTCCGTCTGCGGGGCAAGGGTATCCCCTATGTTGGCTACAAAAACCGCGGCGACCAATATGTCACCGTCGTCGTCGAAACGCCGACGCATCTGACAAAGGAGCAAAAAGACCAGCTCCGTCAGTTTGAAGCGGGGGCCAGTGAGGCGGTCCACCCAAAACGAAAATCCTTTTTCGATAAGCTGAAGAAGAGCTTCGAAGGCTGATCGGAAAAGGCAGCAAAATACCGCAGCTTCCAGCGTGAAAACGCCGGAGACTGCGGTGTTTTTTCTTTATAAAAGCGTCTCCAGCATGGCGATAGCGCTCGCCACGCTGCCGTTACTGCAGGCCGCGACCTCGCGATACGGCGCTTTGTCGATGCTGGCATCCGCCGGGACAAAGGCAATATCTGCCGCATCGAGCATGGAGAGATCGTTCTGCGAGTCCCCCGCCACGGCCAGGATCTTTTTGCCCAGCAGTTGGGCAAGCCTGCGGGCTGCCTGGCCCTTGGTCGCCTGGGCAGCCTGGATATCCACGACCCGCGGGGCCGAGCGCACGGCGCTGAGCACCCCGGCATACTGGGTATTGAGATACGCCGCAACCTCGGCAAAAAACGTCTCCTCGTCCGGCGTGATCTCAAACAGCTGCCCCACATCCGGCGACCGGAAGTCCTGATACAGCGCCAGCTTCATAATGCTGCGGGGCATTTTCTCCGGCGTCAGGCGATGGATCGGGCACTGGGAGCGGCGGCAGAATTCCTCCAAATTCTCATCCGGCCGCAGGCAATAGTGGGCCTCCTCGGCCTGGACCTCCAGCAGGACCTCCGGGTAGCGCCGCAGCAGGTCCGCCGCCAGCGCCCGGGCATCCAGCTCAATGGGATAGGAAAACAGGGCCGCTTGCCTGGCAAAATCATAGCAAAGGCCGCCGTTAAATAAAATGACCGGCGCATTGACCGGCAGCTGCGGCAGCATCGGCCGAAACAGCGGCAGGGACCGCCCGGTGCAGACCGTCACGCAGCCGCCCCGGGCGGTAAACGCCGCAATGGCGCGGCGGTTGGCAAGCGGGATCGTCCCGTCCGTCCCGGTCATCGTGTGGTCAAAATCAGAGACAAACAATACATCAGAAAAATCAGCCATTTTTATGCTCCATCATTTTTTAAATTCTTTCAGACTTTTTTACGCCCCCTACCTTATCACATCGGGCGAAAAATGTCAAAGGCAGCGGGCATTGGCGTGGGCTGGCTTGAAAATTCTGCCGGTTTGCGAAAAGGGGTCGCTTTTTTTCGCATCTTGTTATAAAATAGGGGAAAACACACCGGTCAAACCGGAAAGGACCGTTTCCCTATGAAAAAAATCGCGCGCTGGCTCTGCCTGCTGCTGTGCTGCCTGCTGCTGACCCCACCGGGCCGGGCAACGGATGCGGCGGCGGAGCCGACTTTGGCGGACGCCATCTCCCAGCTGCAGGCCCAATACGGCCTGACGGCGGAGAATTTCTCCATCTGCTATTACAATACCGTGACAAAAGAGCGCTACAGCTTCTCCGCCGACCGCTGGATGATCGCCGCCAGCACCTACAAGCTGCCGCTGAACCTCTATTATTATGAACAAGAAGCCGCTGGCGCCATCGATCCGGAGACGCGGATCGCCGGGCGGCCCCTCTCGGAGATCCATTATGAGAGCATCGTAAACTCGAATAACGAGCTCTCCGAGGCGCTGATCTACCACTTGGGCACCTTCCGCCAGTATAAGGAGCAGATGTTTGCCAGCTTCAGCCACCTGGCCCCGGAGGAGATCGCAGACATCGCCTGGACCGGGAATTATTACACAACGGGCTTCCTGTGCGATACGCTCCAGTATCTCTATGAGAACGCGGACCGGTTCCCCCAGCTGCTGGCCTATCTCAAAGAGGCCCAGCCGGAGGCTTATTTTAAGAAATACGTCACCCAATACCCCATCGCCCACAAGTACGGCTCCTTTGACGGGGCGGAAAATGATGTTGGCATCGTCTACACCGCGGAGCCTTACCTGCTGGCCGTCTATACCTATGGTCTGGCTGACGGCGAGGAGGTTGTCGCCCGGGTCAATGAAGCTGTCTGCCGCTATAACACGGAAAAAGCCGCCCGGGCAAGCGCGGCGGCCCGGGAAGCGGCGCGGCTTGCCAAGCTGGCAGCCGATGAGCAGCGCTTTGCCCAAGCCGACCGGGAACCGGCTGAAGCGCCGCAGCCGACGCCGCAGCCAGCCTATCTGCAGGACCTCTCCCCCATCCGCCTGGGCGCGCTGCTGGCCCTGGGGGCCGCCGCCGGACTGCTGCTCTGGCAGCTCGTCCACCACCGGCGCAAACGGGCAATGCATTCTTAAACGCGAGACACCGCCGCCTTGCGGCGCGCAAAAAAAGACCTGCGGGTGCTCCGCAGGTCTTTTCCTTTTGGGCGGTGCAAGCGCCGCCGGTGCGTTTTCAGCAGCCGCAGCCGCAGTTATTCTCGCAGCCGCAGCCGTTGTTGCAGCCATTGCCGCAGCAGTTATTATTGCCGCCCCAGCAGATAAAGATGATGATCAGGACAATGATCCACCACCAACTGTTCCCATAAGCAAAAATGCCGGTATTGCAAGACATAAGCGTACCTCCTCATAAAATTCGCAGCGCGCCGGTCCGGGACCGGACCGGATTGGAACCCGCTCATTTCATGTTATGACGCACCGGCGTTTTTGTGCATCGCCGCTAGGACGCGGCAAAGAGCTCCTCCAACGTCCCAAACCGGTAGCCCAGCTCCTCCCAGCGGGTGAGCAGCTCATCCAGGATCTCCGCATTGGTCCGGGAGGTGCTGTGCAGCAGGACGATCGCACCGTTGTGGATCCGGGGGATCAGCTTGGAAAAAGCCGCGTCGGCCGTCGGCTGTTTGTCGTTGACCCAGTCCATATAGGCAAGGCTCCAGAAGACGGTATGGTACCCCAGCTCCTGGGCCATCTGGAGGTTTTCCTGGCTGTAGACGCCCTGGGGCGGGCGGTAAAATTTGGAAAGCTGCTGCCCCGTCGTCTCCTCGTAGAGCTGCTCCAGGCTGCGCAGTTCTTCTGTGAACGTTGCCTTGTCGGCGATCTTGGACATATCGTAGTGGTGATAGGTGTGGTTACCGACGGTATGCCCCGCTTCGGCCATGCGGCAGACGAGCTCTGGGTTTTGCTCGATATAATTTCCCACCAGGAAAAACGCCGCCTTGACCTGATGCTTTTCCAGCGTATCGAGGATCTGGGCCGTGCAGCCGTTTTCATAGCCTGCGTCAAAGGTCAGATAGATCACCGGCTGGTCCGTCGGCCCCAGGAAGGCGGCGCCGTACTGGGCCAGCGCGTCCTGTGTGGCATTGCCCACCGGGGCCTGACCAGGCTCCGGGAAGCTCAGGCCCCAGCTATTGGCCGCCACCGCCCGGCACGTGATCACCCGGGCGCAGCAGACCAGCCCCAGCAGGCACAGCATCCCGCCCGCGGCCACCAGCAGGCGCACCCTCTGCGTTTTTTTCATTGCCATCCCTCCCTGCCCTATCCTATGGGCGGCCTGTCCGGAATATGCGCGCAAAAGCGCCCCGCCAATAGATTGGCGGGGCGCTCAGACTGTCAAAAAAGCCTCGCAGAGTTTGCGCCCGCAGGCGCAAATAAAGTCAAAATTATTTTCTCCGGCGGCGTGTACGTCGGGGAAAATACTTCTCGCCCTGCAAGTGTGGAATTTTCACGCCCTCTGCGTGAAAATTATGCGCGCAGCAGGGTGCAATTCCCTTCAAACGCGAGCCCAGCGAAGCGGGTCGCGTTTGAGAGCGTGTCAAAAATACTTTTTTGACACGCTCAA
>CAKTTR010000037.1 GCA_934615645.1 uncultured Oscillospiraceae bacterium
TGCCACAATGGCAAGGTCGTTTCCAAACAGCTTATCCATAATTATCTCCTTATCCCTGGTGGTGATTGTGATAAATTCAGTATAGCACAAAAGCCCGGAAATAGGAAGGTCTATTCCCGGCAAATTTCGCGCCCCTGGGCCAGCGCGGCGACCTCATCTGCATGGGGGAAGAGGACGCAGCCGCCGGTGTGGGCCTGCGTCAGATACCCCTGCTCCTGCAGGCGGCGAAACAGCGGCGAGCGCAGCGCCTGCCGCAGCGGCACCTGCGTCAGGTTCGTATCAGCGTATGGGGAGAAGGGGCAGGGCTCCGCGCCGCCCCGGGGGTTGATGTGGAAAAAGCCGCGCCCGGCCGCCAGGCAGCCGCCGGAGCTCTTTTCATCGCCGGGGAAGCTGACGAGCAAAAGCTCCTGCTGCGCAGCGCGCAGCTGTGCCAGACGGCTCTCCAGCGTGGCCCGGTCGGCATCCGTCAGGGCAAGGGGCTGACTCTCCTGCGTGACCGGGGCGTATTCGACATAGATGACCGCCCGGCAGCCCGCCGCGTGCAGCGCCCGGAGGAAGTCCTCTGCCAGGACGGCCGCCAGATTCACCCGCGTTACCGTGATAGAGGCGCCGAAGAGGACGCCGTTTTGATGCAGCAGGGCCATCGCGCCTTGCAGGCGGCGGTAGACGCCGTCGCCTCGCCGAGCGTCCGTCGCTGCAGCGTCGCCTTCCAGGCTCAAAACAGGCATCAGGTTCCGGTTTTGGAGGAAAAGGGCGCAGGCATCCTGGGAAAACAGCGTGCCATTGGTGAAGACAGGGAAGATGATCCGCTTTTCCTGGGCCGCAGCGGCCAGAACATCCTGCCGCAGCAGCGGCTCTCCGCCGGCCAGCAAAATAAAGCTGATACCCAGCTCCGCCGCCTGGGTAAAAAGATCTGCCCACTGGGCGGCGGTCAGTATGCCGTCCGCGCCGCCGTCACAGCAGACACCGCCTGCTCTGGCATAGCAGCCGCGGCAGTGCAGATTGCACTGCTCTGTGATACTGGCGATGAGAAAGGGTGGGATATGCTCCCCGCCTGCTGCCAGCAGCGCCCGGCGATGTCTGGCGCTTTGGGCCGCCGGTGCAAAGCGGGCGAGGAATGCGGCGGTTTTGAGATTTTTCCCGGCGGCGGCCGTCAGGCCTGTCAGAATATGCCGGACGCCCTGGGCCAGGTACTGTTCCAGATCGAATGCTGCCATATCAGTGCCTCCCTGCTTCCCGCCGCGCCATCCGGCGGGGCATTTTTCTCTATCATACCACAAACGCGCCCACTGTGCACGGCAAAGGGGCATGGAAGCAAAAATTTTCCCCCAAAGCCACGCCTTCCGGGCGGAGCGGGCAAAAAATTTTCACCGCAAATTTTGCATCGACGGATTGTGTGGGAAGGCCCCAAAGACTTGTGCTAAACTGGGTCCAACAAAGCAAAACGGAGGGCGCGACATGAGTAAGAATCTTGTTCGGACAGGCTTTTTGGTGCTGGCATTGGCGGCGGCACTGCTGGTTTCGGCGCTGCTGCTGCGGCTGCCTGCTGTGGCGGCCAGGGCCTCGGCTGTGCAGCCTGCGGTGCAGAC
Source organism: uncultured Oscillospiraceae bacterium (assembly GCA_934615645.1). Classification (GTDB taxonomy): domain Bacteria; phylum Bacillota; class Clostridia; order Oscillospirales; family Oscillospiraceae; genus SVMC01. Next base: position 1,590 of record CAKTTR010000037.1, read on the forward strand.
GGAAGCGGCGCAGCCATGCTGGCGGGTCTGCGTCCGGGGCACAGGCCGGGCGGCGCTCTATTCCAGTCAAGGTGATTGGATGCAGAATCTGACGTTTTATGACGGCGAAACGCTGACGATGGCCATGCCGCCGGGGGATTATTATCTCCAGCGCGAGGACGGCACACAAATCGGCTTTCGTCTGGCGCAGAATGCCTCGCTGCGTATGGTGGGCGGCAATGGATGGACAGATGGGGAGATCTTGTATCTGGAGAATGAGCCAGGCTGCAGCATTCAGGTGGTTTGCTGGCTGAGCCAGGCGGAATTTGAGAGTGGGCAATATGAGATCTGCTGGCTTAACCTGCGGCGCGGGGAGGTGATCGAGAGCACGGCCCTCCACTTTGTGCCGGAGCTTGCGCCGGAGGACAACGGTTATTATCGCAGCAGCTGCAGCTTTCAGGGGTTAGTACCCGGGACATATATGCTGGAAAGGGACGGGCAGCTGGCGGCAACCGTGACCGTCACAGCGGAGGAGCCAGAGTACATGGTCGTGCTGGGAGGCGAAAAATAAGCACAAGGGCAGGTGAATATAAAATGCAAGAGCAGTTGTCGCTGCTCTTGCATTTTTTATTCTCCCAAAAGCCTCGCAGAGTTTGCGCCGCGCACGGCGCAAATAGGGTCAAAATCATTTTCTCCGGCGGCGTGTACGTCGGGGAAAATACTTCTCGCCCTGCAAGTGTGGAATCCCCGCACCACCGGTGCGGGGATTATGCGCGCAGCAGGGTGCAAGCCCCTTCAAACGTGAGCCCAGCGCAGCGGGTCGCGTTTGAGAGCTTGTCAAAAATATATTTTTGACAAGCTCAAAAATGCAAGAGCAGTTGTCGCTGCTCTTGCATTTTTTACGTTATTCACTTGCCTTAGGCGCGTCGCCACTGGGGCGGGGCTTGCGGTGCCTGCGGCGGCGGTGGGGCTTATTGGCAGGGGCATCGCCCTCTGCGGCAGGCGCGGGCTTGCGCTGCGGCTGACTGTCCTGCCGGGGGGCGGACTGCTTGCCGCCGGACGCCCGGGGCTCCTTGGCCTGCGGCTTGGGGGCGGTGCCATCCTTGGGGGGCTGCCCAGTGCGCTTGCCGCGGCTGCGGCTGCGGCGCTTTTTCGGCTCGGACGGTTTTTCTGCAGGCTCGTCCGGCAGCGCCGTTTTGATGACGACGTCTTCCAGAACGGGGAAGGGCTCCTCCTCGTCCAGCTTGCGGCGCTTTACACCGCTGCCGGAGATGGGGGCAAGGTCGTCCGGGATCGGCGGGTCATTTTTCCGGGCCTTGCCGTTGCGCAGGACGCAGATCTCGTCGTTTTTATAGCAGCCGATGGTATCGGGCTGCTTTTCCATGGAGACCTTGACGCTCTGACGCAGCAGATTGACCTCTTTGACCGTACCGCGCCCGTCGGGGGTATCGACAAAGGATTCCTGCTTGGGGCTGTGCTTGATGAGGTCCTCATAGGCGTCCTGCTCGTATTTCAGGCAGCACATCAGCCGCCCGCAGGTGCCGGAAATTTTTGTGGGGTTCAGGCTGAGGTTCTGCACCTTCGCCATTTTGATGGAGACGGGCTGGAAATCCGCCAGAAATTCGCTGCAGCAGAAGGGGCGGCCGCAGATGCCGAGGCCGCCGACCATCTTTGCCTTGTCCCGCACGCCAATCTGGCGCAACTCGATGCGGGTCCGGAAGGTCGAGGCCAGGGTCTTGACCAGCTCGCGGAAGTCGACGCGCCCGTCAGCCGTGAAGAAAAAGAGGATCTTGCTGCCGTCGAAGGCGCACTCCGCCGAGACCAGCTGCATCTCCAGTCCGTGCTCGGCGATCTTCTTCTGGCAGACCGCGAAGGCGCGCTTTTCCTTGTCGCGGCTCTCCTGCATCATTTTTTCATCCGCCGCGGTGGCGATGCGCAGCACCGGGCGCAGCGGCGGGACGATATCCCGTTTGGACACCGCATGGACGCCGGAGGCGCAGATGCCGTATTCCAGCCCCCGGGCGGTGCTGATGATGACGTGCTGCCCGCTTTGCAGCGGCAGATCGCCCGGGTCAAAGAAATAGACCTTTCCGCCGGAGCGGAAATGAATATCGACTACGTTCACAGTCGCGGGCGGGGCGGGCGGTTCGGGCAGCGGCGGCAGCGTCAGCTCTTCCCGCGCGGCTTCCGCCGTGGAGAGGGTGGTGTTTTGTTCGTCCATAGTAACTCCTGTCTCGTTTTAAAACGGAATGTGTATCAAAGCAGTGTGGCGGCCAGCATCCCACACAGGTGGCCGACACCCACATTGGCCTGGCAGGCCTCCGCCGCCTTGCCCAGCTGGGCGATGGCCTGGGAGAGCTCCGCCATGGTCCGCCGCCGGGCGATCTCGCGGCTCTGGGCCAGCGGCGTGTCCACGCCGTTCTGCGCTTGCAGTGCCTGGACCAGTAGGCCCCGCCATTGCAGCAGCAGCTGGCAAAAATCGTCCCGCTGGGTCTTTTCCAGCTTGACCAGCAGCTCCAGCAGCTGCAGCCGGTCGCCCTGGGCGAATGCTTCGGCAAACGTCAGCGTCTGGGGCGGGAGCGCGGCCTGGTCCTCCAGCAGGGCCTGCGCCTGGCCAAGGAACCCGCCGCTGCGGCGGCAGGCGGCTTGCAGGTCCGCCGGGGGGCGGCCTGGGTATCGTGCCTGCAGGGCCTGCAGCAGCAGCGCCTCCGGCAGCGGCGCCAGCTTCAGCTCCACGCAGCGGGAGCGGATCGTCGGCAGCAGCCGGTCGGCATTCTCGCACAGCAGCAGGAAGGTGACCGCCTCCGGCGGCTCCTCCAGGACTTTAAGCAGCGCGTTTTGCCCGGGCAGGCCGAGATCCTGGGCGCGAGGCAACAGGTAGATCTTGCGCCGCCCCTCGTTGGGGCGGATATACGCATCGCTGCAGACCTGGCGGATCCGCTCCACCGGGATGGTCTTGCGGCTGGCGTCGTCGACCACAGTAATATCCGGGTGGATGCCCTGCAGCACCTTGCGGCACTGGCTGCAGCGCCCGCAGGGGCGCTGGTCGGCGGTGCACTCCATGGCGGCCATAAGGAGCTGCGCCAGCGTATGCTTCCCGCTGCCCTTTGGCCCGCTGAGCAGGTAGCAGTGGGTCAGACGCTGGGCGTCGATCGCCGCGGAAAGCCGTGCTTTCAGCGTGTCGTTCCCCAGAAATTGCCCGAAGTCCATCTGCTGCCCTCCTCGCCGGAATATTTGCTCGTGTTATCCTATTATTATACAGTGAATTCTTCGGTTTTTCCAGAAAAATTTTTGAAAAACCGTCCTTTGGCAGAAAAATACCCCGGGCAGCGGCGGGAAAGCCCCGCGTCCGCCCAGGGGTTGGCGCAAAATATGGCCGCTGCGGCCTGTGACACACTTGCGGAACGTGTTCCGGCAAGCCGTTACATCAGGCGTCCAGCATGGCCAGGACCTGCTCCTTGGGCCGCGCGCCCATGGCGGAGGCGACGACCTTGCCGCCGCGCAGGACCAGGAAGGTCGGAATGCTAAGGATCTGGAACCGGGACGCCAGGTCGCGTTCTTCGTCCACATTGACCTTTCCGACTTTGATGTCCTCGCGCTCTTCGGCGATCTCGTGAATGACCGGCATCATCATCTGGCAGGGGCCACACCAGGTAGCCCAAAAGTCCAGGAGGACCGGCTTGTCGCTGTGCAGGACCTCTGCGTCAAAGTTTTCTTTTGTAATGGTAAGGATCTCCATTGTCTGCATCTCCTTGCTCTGTGAGAAGATCCGCGCAGGTGCGCGGGTGGGGCATGTTTGTCCCGGTATTTATAGTATAACACATTTTTTGCGAAAATGCGCGGCTTTTCCGCATTTTTTGCAAGGCGGTTGTAAATCCGGCGCGGGCGCGGTAAAATGGGAGCAGAATGAAATGCGGGGAGGCGCGGGACATGGAAGGATCAGTGCGGCAATATATTGCGGAACATCAGCAGGAATTACTGGAGCTGACGCTGCAGCTCTGCCAGATCCCAGCGCCGACGGGGCAGGAGGACGCCCGCGCTGCCTTTTGCAGAGACTGGCTGCTGCGCAGCGGCGCGCAGGATGTGACGATCGACGGGGCGAAAAACGTCGTCTGCAGCATCGGCGTGACGCCAGGGCGGCCGGTGGCCGTTTTTTTGGCGCATCTGGACACCGTTTTTCCGGATACCGCGCCGTTTACGCCCTGGGCCGAGGGGGCGCGCCTGTATTGCCCCGGGGCCTTTGACGATACGGCCAATGTGGCGGCGCTGCTGATGGCGGCGCGCTATGTCCTGCGCAGCGGGCGGCAGCCGCACTGCGGCGTCGTTTTCGCAGCCAATACCTGCGAGGAGGGTCTGGGAAATCTCAAGGGCAGCCGGGCGCTGCTGGATGCGCTGGGGGAGGATGTCTGCCAGGTCGTCTCGTTCGACCTGGGGCTGGATACAGTCTTTACCGGCGCGGTGGGCTCGGCCCGGTATCGCATCTGCCTGGAGACGGCTGGGGGGCACTCGTATTTAGATTTTGGCAAGCCCAATGCCATTGCCCAAATGGCAGAGCTGGTCTGCGCGCTGTACCGCCAGCCCGTTGCACCGGGGGCGACGTTTAATGTGGGGCAAATCAGCGGCGGGACCTCCGTCAATACCATTGCCCAGCGGGCAGAGCTGCTGTATGAATACCGGGCGGAGACGGCGGCTGCCATGGCGGCGATGGAGGAAAATCTGCGGCGCTTCGCCGCGCCCTTCGCGCCGGAGCTCACGCTCCTGGGCCGTCGGCCGGGGACGGGACCGTGCCGGAATCCGGAACGGCAGGCGACATTGCTGGACGACGTTTGCGCTGCCGTCACAGCGGAGACGGGGCGCGCGCCCCGCAAGATCATCGGCTCGACGGATTGCAATATCCCGTTTTCCCGGGGCATTCCCGCTGCCTGTGTGGGGCTTGTGAAGGGGAGCGGGGCGCATACGCGGCAGGAGTATATTCTGCCGGAGAGCCTGGCCCAGGGCCTGGGCGTGGCGCTGCGGCTGATCTGCCCGCTGTTTGATCTGCCGGTGTAAACGCAAGCCGCGGGCGGCATCCAAAGAAGGATGCCGCCCGCGGCTTTCCTTTTTATTTCCAGTAGTGCCGGTGCGGGGCCAGCGCTTCGTCCCGCAGGGCGGGGATGGGACCTTGGATGACGATGTCTTTTTGGCCAGTGGACAGTATCGTGCGGCAGTCACTGTGGAACGTGGGGTTATCCTCGTGGTCGCCGGTCAGTTCCAGCAGGTCCTGCTCCGTTGCGGCGAAGACGATGCGGCCGACATTGCCCCAGTAGACGGCGCCGCAGCACATGCAGCAGGGCTCGATGCTGGTATAGAGGGTGCAGTCCCAGAGCTTGGCGCGGTCAAATTCATGGGAGGCGCGCTGCATCAGCGTCGTCTCGGCGTGGCCGGTACAGACCCGGCCGGTGACTTCAATATTGCCCTGCTCCATGAGGATATTGCCTTCCAGGTCGACGAGTATGCAGCCGAAGGGGTGGTTCCCGGCAGCCTGGGCTTCCTCTGCCACGGCCATGGCCCGGCGGAGGAATTTGGCGTCCATCTCCGGGGTGAAGTGGGCAAAACGGGGGTCGCTTGCTTTGATCATCGTTGGCTCCTTTCTGGCGGTGGGGTGTGCCTGCTTCTGTGCCCAGAATACCACAGGCAGGCGGGGACAGACAAGGGATAACGGGAAATTCGTAATTTCTGCCGACGATCGCGCCTGAAAACTGTGCAAGAAAAACAAAACCATATAGCAACAAAGCCAATGTATTATTATGCGTCGGCTGCGACAGCATGTCTAAAAAGCCTCGCAGAGTTTGCGCCGCGCACGGCGCAAATCAAGCTAAAATTATTTTCTCCGGCGGCATGTACGTCGGGGAAAATACTTCTCGCCCTGCAAGTGTGGAATTTCTGTGCCAAAGGCGCAGAAATTATGCGCGTAGCAGGGTGCAATCCCCTTCAAACACGAGCCCAGCGAAGCGGGTCGCGTTTGAAAGCTTGTCAAAAATGCTTTTTGACAAGCTCAACAAGGCTGGCGCATTTTTATGCGTCAGCCTTGAAAGTTTGTGAAATTAAGCGTTCTTTTCCAGCACCAGGGTGAATTCATCCCCATGGGCTTCTTTCTTTACGCTGTAGCCGTGGTTCGAGGCAAAGCGCGTGACATTTTCCACCGCGCAGCCATCGTCCACCAGGACCTCCAGAGAAGCGGGCTGGGAAGCCTTGATCTCATTTTGGACCATCAGCACCGGCATGGGGCACAGTTGGCCTCTTGCGTCGACCTGTTTCATTCTTTTGCCCTCCTTGTGCAGACCAGAGATACGAGCAATGCAACGACGAACCCGATGATCACAGCGACCTTGCCGTTGGCGGTGGGGCCGTTGGCAGAGGAAGCCAGGCCAAAGTTATGGCAGAAGGCAGCACCGGCCAGCATACCGAGAACGGCCATGGCAGCGTCGGAATTGCCTTCGCCGCTGAGGACCAGCTGACGCAGCGGGCAGCCGCCCAGCAGGACGGAGAGCCAGCCGACCAGGGCCATGCCCAGGAAATTCCAGACACCGTCCGTATGGGCGATGGGCTGGCCTTCGAAACCGAGGTTGAATTTGCCCAGAATCAGGTTGCCGATGATGACGGCAATCAGGATGGCCAGGAAGCCGGAAATCAGGCCGAAGTCACGGAACATGACACTGTTGCGGATGCCGCCGACCATGCACATACGGCTTCTCTGGCAAAGAATGCCAACGATCACGCCGATGGCCAGGGCGACGCCGATGGCGGCGTGCATGCTGCCGGGGCCCTCTTCGGAGGCCTTGAAGGCCGTCTTAAAGAGCAGATAAACGACATAGAGCCCGACCAGGACCAGCGGGAATGCGGCGCCTTCCGCCTTCATCTGGCGATAGGAGCGCTGCAGGCTGAAGCCCTTCTTCAGGAACACGATGCCGACCAGGATGCCGACGATAAAGCCGACGAGACCGACCAGGGCGTTCAGGTCGCCGCCGCCCAGGCGGATGACCATACGCAGCGGGCAGCCCAGGAACATCAGCGCGCCGATCATGACGAAGGCGCCCAGGACGAACCGCAGAACCGGGGAGGAGCCGCCGTGGCCCTTAAACTCCTTGGCGGCGATGGCCGCGATCAGCGCGCCCAAGACGATGCCGACGATCTCCGGACGGAAATACTGGACGACCGGGGCGCTATGCAGGCCGAGAGCGCCAGAGGTATCCCGCAGGAAACAGGCGATACAGAAGCCCATGTTGCCCGGATTGCCCAGTGCCGTCAGCGTCACGGCGGCAGCGCCGATGACCAGGCCGGAGAGCACAATGAGCCAGTTCTGGGAGAACCATTTTTTCATTGTAACAAATCTTCCTTTCCTCTTGTTAAAATCACGTGATACTGAGATAAGAATCACGCGCTTTCATTATACGAGACCAGGGAAGAAATGACAAACAGGTTTTTACGATAGAAAATCAGGAAACATCGGTTTTTTCGACAAAACTGCAGACAAGGTCCTCCAGCACGGCCACCATGGTATGCAGGCTCTGCACCGGGATAAACTCCCGGACGCTGTGGAATTGATAGCCGCCGGTGGAGAGATTGGGGCAGGGCAGACCGAGGCGGGAGAGGGTCGCGCCGTCGGTACCGCCACGGATGGGCTGGCACAGGGGCGTGACGCCGTGGGCTTCGAAGGCGGCCTTGGCCCGGTCGACCAGGTGCGGATGGGGCAGGATGTACTCCTTCATATTGTAATAAGTGTCTGTACAGGTGGCTTCTGCGGCGTTGGGGCCGTAGCGGTCGCAGAGAGTCTGGGCAGCATCGCAGAGCAGCCGCTTTTTCGCTTCAAATTTCTCCCGGTCGTGGTCGCGGATGATATAGTGCAGCCGGGCCTGGGAGACGTCGCCCTCCATATTGTGCAGGTGGAGGAAGCCCTCGTAGCCGCTGGTGCGCTCCGGCACAGCATCCACCGGCAGCAGGCGGTGAAATTCCATGGCCATGGTCAACGCGTTGCGCATGATTCCCTTGGCAGAGCCGGGGTGGACATTGACGCCATGCAGGATGACGTCCCCGTCGGCGGCGTTGAAATTCTCAAATTCCAGCTCGCCCAGGGGGCCACCGTCCACGGTGTAGCCATATTGGCAGCCCAGCCGTGCGACATCGAGCCCGCGGGTGCCCTGGCCGATCTCCTCGTCTGTCGTGATGATGACGCGGACCTCGCCGTGGGGGCGCTGGCTGGCTTGCAGGTTCTGCACGGCGGCCAGAATTTCTGCGACGCCGGCTTTGTCATCCGCGCCCAGCAGCGTGGTGCCATCGGTCACGATCAGGTCCTGACCGGCTAGGTCCTGCCAGCCGGGGCAATTGGCCTCGCTAAGAGTGACGCCGTCGCACAGCGTCAGCGGTTGGCCGGTGCAGGGGACGATACGGGGGTGAACGTCCTTGCCCGGCGCGTCGGGCGAGGTGTCCATATGGGCGATGAGGGCGAGGACCGGCGCACTGGCGCAGGTGGCGGGCAGCGTGCCGATGACATTCCCGGCGGCGTCCATCGTCACGTCCTGCAGCCCTAGGGCCTGCATCTCGTCGACCAGCAGATGGCCCAGTGTTTTTTGCCGCGCCGTGCTGGGGGCTTCCAGGCTGGCGTCATCAGAGGTCGTCCAGTAGGCGACGTAGGTGAGAAAACGGTCCAGTACGTTCATAGCTCCTCCTTTTGTGTGCCCCAGGTCGCGAGGACCTGGCAGACATAGCGGTAAACGCGCTGCGTGGAAGCGATGCTCAGGCGTTCATTGACAGTGTGGACCTCCTGCATCTGGGGCCCGAGAGAGACGGCGTCCAGCCCCGGGATCTTCCCAGCGAACAGGCCGCATTCCAGCCCGGCGTGAATGGCTTCCACCTTGGGGGCGTCGCCAAACATCTGCCGCCAGGTCTCGACCATATGGTCCCGCAGCGGCGAGTGGCGCAGGAAGGCCCAGCCGGGGTAATTGCCGTGGATGTGGATCTTGCCGCCAGCCAAGCCGAACAGCGCGCCCAGCCGGGCGACCAGCATGTCCTTCTGGCTTTCGCAGCTGCTGCGGACGGAGAAATCTGCCTGCAGCTGTTCGGCGCTTAGCTGCAAAATGCCCAGGTTCAGGGAGGTCTGCACCAAGCCGGGCAGGTCCTGGCTCATGGCGATCACGCCCTGGGGGCAGCTGGCCAGCAGCTGCACGGCGCGGCGGGTATCTTCCAAAGGAAGGGCGCTGCGTTCTTCTGCGGGCAGTGTGTCCACAGTGACGGTCACGCCTGGGTCAGTGGCAGCAAGCTCGGCTTGATAGGCAGTTTGCAGTTGGCCTGCTGCCTGGCGGATGGCCGCCAGCGCGTCAGGCTCTGCGGCCAGTGTGGCAGTGGCGTGGGCGGCGATGACATTGTCCCGGCCGCCGCCGTCTAAGCTGACGAGGGAATAGGGCGCGGCTGCGCTGCAGTGCAGCAGGAGCCGGGCCAGCAGCTGGGTCGCGCTGCCGCGGCCTTCGTGGATCTGCGCGCCGGAGTGCCCGCCCCGCAGGCCGCCAATGGTGATGCGGAGCCCGGGCAGCGTGCAGTGCGTGCGGTGGACGGGCAGGGTGCCCGTGACGCGGATGCCCCCGGCGCAGCTGACGGTCAGGACGCCTTCGTCCTCCGAGTCGAGATTGATGAGCGTCTTGCCCCGCAGGCAGGACGCGTCCAGCGCGGCGGCGCCGAAGAGGCCCGTCTCCTCATCCGTTGTGAAAACGGCTTCCAGGGCCGGGTGGGCCAGGGTCGTGTCCTCCAAAATGGCCAGGATCATGGCGATGGCGATGCCATTGTCTGCGCCGAGGGTCGTCCCATCGGCGGTGAGCCAATCGCCCTCCAGCTGCAGGCGCAGCGGGTCCTTGGTGAAGTCAAAGTCGCTGCCCGGCAGCTTTTCGCAGACCATATCCAGATGCCCCTGCAAAATGACCGGGTCCGCCGCCTCGTGGCCCGGGGAGGCGGGCTTGCGGATGATAACATTATCCTGCTTGTCCCGTGTAGCGTCCAGGCCGTGGGCCTGGGCAAATTGCAGACAATAGGTGCTGACGCCTGCCATATTGCCGGAGCCGCGAGGGATCCGGCTGAGCTGTTCAAAGTAATAAAAGACCCGCTGGGGGGCGCATTGGGTTAGGTAATCCATAGTAACATCCTTTTGTGGTATGATTTTTCCTTCTGCGCCGAGGCTTGGGCGGCGCAGAAGAGCGCAGGTCTATTATACTCCGGCATAGCTGCTTTTTCCAGCGCAATTTTGCAGGTTCTGCCGTGCCAAAAGCCGCAGAAGACCGTCAATCTGCGCTGTTTTGGCCTGGGCAAGGCGGGAGAATACAGCGCCATAGGGACCACCAATATGCCGGAGATATGCCGCTTGAGCGGCCTGCGCTGCCTGGATGGTCTGGCGCAGTTGAGCGGGGCCGCAGCAGAGAGAGTCAGTAGGCGCAGCGTCAGGACAGCAGCATTGGCCGGTTAGAACGTAATAGACCGCTTGGAGCTGGCGGGCGTGGTCTGCCGATCGGCGGGCGAGGCAGCAGAGCGTTTTGGCCTCCTGCGCCCCGGCGCAGCGGGCCATGGCCTGGCAGCGGCGGCAGGAGACCTGCTCCGCGGCGATCCACTGGGGCAGGCAGTCTGGCAGTGCGTCCGGCGTGCCTGGGGTGATGCTTGGCGCACTGGGCGTGGCACTCGGGGTGCCCGGCTGGGGCGTAAGGCCGACCCGCTGCCAGATGCGCTGCACGGCGGCAGAATCAGAAAGATCCATGGAAAACCCTCCTTTCTCCCAGTCTATGCCCGCCATGCCGCGCCAGTGCAAGATAAAAGCGCCGACATCGTATGACCGATGTCGGCGCGGCAGACTGTCAAAAAGCCTCGCAGAGTTTGCGCCCGCAGGCGCAAATAGAGTCTAATCATTTTCTCCGGCGGCAAGTGGGTGAGACTCCAAGAGCGCACAGCGCGATTGGCGAAGTCGAACCCATGCACCGCATACGTCGGGGAAAATACTTCTCGCCCTGCAAGTGTGGAATTTCTGTGCCGAAGGCGCAGAAATTATGCGCGCAGCAGGGTGCAAATCCCTTCAAACGCGAGCCCAGCGTAGCGGGTCGCGTTTGAGAGCTTGTCAAAATACTTTTTGACAAGCTCAAGCGCCGACATCGTGTGACCGATGTCGGCGCAGGTGGGTGCGGTTATTCCGGCTTGTCGACCGGTTCTGTGTTTGTGAGCTTGTCGTTCTCCTTCGGCAGGATCAGGTTGAGCACGACGGCAAGCAGCGTCGCGATGACGACGGGGGATTTGCCGAAGATGACCGTGACGGCCTCCGGGAACTGACTCAGCGCCGCCGATGCCTGGGAGATGCCGACACCCAGCGCGGCGGACAGGCCGACGATCGTCGTATTCCGGGGGCTGATGCCCTCGGAGGCGATGAGCTTCATGCCCGTCATGGCGATGGTGGAGAAGACCGTGACGGTCGCGCCGCCCAGCACGCACTGGGGGATCGTCGTCAGGATCGCGGAGAACTTCGGCACAACGCCTGCCAGCAGCAAAAAGCCACCGGCCAGGGCAAAGACCGTCCGGTTGACGACTTTGTTCGTCGTGACGATGCCGACGTTCTGGGAATACGTCGCCGTAGGCAGGCCGCCGAAGAGGGCGGTGAGGATATTCGTCGCGCCGTAGGCGATGATGCCGCCCTGCAGCTCCCGGTCTGTCGGCTCCCGGTTCAGACCGCCGATGGTCGTGGCGGTCAGGTCGCCAATGGCCTGGATGGAGTTGATGGCAAACAGCAGCCCCAGTGCGACGCAGGCCGAGGGCTCAAAGGTGATGCCGAAGTGCAGGAAGCGGGGCAGGGAGAACCATTTTGCGTTGCTGATCTCGGACAGATCGACCATGCCCATCACGGCGGCGACGGCGTACCCGGCGGCCATGCCCAGCAGGATCGAGGCCAGCTTGCAGATGCCCTTGCCGTGGTTGGAGAGGAGCATGACGACGATCAGGGTGAAGATGGCCACGGCCCAGTTTTGCCAGGAACCGTAGACCAGCGCTTCGCTCAGCCCCTTCTGGGTCACGACGAGGTCGTAGGTGTTGCCGGAGCCGCCTGCCATATAGTGGATCGCCGTGGGGTACAGGGAAAGGCCGATGGTAAAGACAACGGTGCCTGTGATGACCGGCGGGAACAGCTTGCGGATCTTTTTGACGAAGATGCCGACGATCATGGCGATCACGCCGCCGACGATCATCGCCCCGGCGATGCTGGCAATGCCGCCGCCACCGGCGGCGATGGACTGCATACTGGGCAGATAGGCAAAGCTGACGCCGAACATGACCGGCAGCCCTGCGCCGAACTTGCCCCCGATGGGGAACAGCTCCAGCAGCGTCGTCACAGCGGACATGACCAGGGACGCCTGGATCAAAAGAACACGCTCCGCCTGGGGTAGGCCGACGACATTGGCGATGATAATTGCAGGCGTGACGCAGCCGACGATCATGGCGACCAGATGCTGCAGCGCCATGGACAGGGAGATGCCAATGGGCGGGATGCCGTTGAGCTGGAAAAGCGCTTGGGTGCTATGGGGGGTATTTTTCATGGTGGATGCCTCCGAAAATGTGGAAAATCTGAACATTATCTTTACAGAAAAATAGTATAACACACAAAATGCAGGATTTCAATCATTTTCCGCTATCTTTGCAGCGAAACGTTCAAAGTGACAAGAAAACTCTGGAAAAAACGGGGCGCGTCTTGCATTTGCACGGCGGGGCTGTTATAATGGGAGCAATAATGAGAAAGATCGTCTGTCCGGCCGCGGTGCGGCACATGGAACGGGGCAAGAACCCACGAGCAGGTCACTGGGAGGCCTTTCTGGAAGAGGCTAGGTCAGGAACATGGGGCAGGCGGCATATTTTCTGCCGTAACCGGAAAATGATGCAGCAAAGCTGTGAATCTGCGGGCGGGCCCGCAGATTTTTTCTTTCTCAGGGGCTATTTCGGCGCGGAAGAGGTGAGCGCATGAATCGGGATACCTTTGCGGGCTATCATCCGGTGGTGAATTTTTTGTATTTTCTTGCAGTATTAGGGCTTGGCATGTTTATTATGCATCCGGTGTGCCTGGGGATCTCCCTGGTGGGCGCGGTAGCCTATAGTGGCTATCTCAAGGGGCCGAAAGCGATGCTATTTCAGCTGCGGGTCATGCTGCCGCTTTTGCTGTTGACGGCGCTGCTCAACCCGGTTTTTAACCACGAGGGCGCGACGATCCTGCTTTATATCGGCGATGGCAACCCCCTGACGCTGGAGGCGATCTACTACGGCATCGCGGCAGCGTCGATGATGGTGGCAATTATCACCTGGTTCTCCTGCTGCAATGTCGTGATGACGTCGGATAAATTTGTCTATTTATTTGGCAAGCTGATCCCGGCGCTGTCGCTGATCCTGTCTATGACGCTGCGGTTCGTGCCCCGGTTTACGGCGCAGATCAAGGTCGTGACCCAGGCGCAGCGCTGCGTGGGGCGGGATGTCTCCTCCGGGAGCGTGCGCAAGCGCATCCACAATGGACTGACGATTCTTTCTATCGTAATCACCTGGGCTCTGGAAAACGCCATCGAGACGGCTGACAGCATGCGCAGCCGAGGCTATGGCATGGCGGGGCGTACGGCCTTCTCCATTTACCGGCTGCAGCGGCGGGATCTTATCGCCCTGGCGGCGATCGTTCTGCTGGTGGCCTATGTGATCGTCGGCTACGCGACGGATGGGATCTATTGGCAGTATTATCCCCTGGTCTCGGGGGAGCTGACCGGCGCGTATTCCATCAGCATTTTCGCGGCATATCTCGGGCTGTGCCTGCTGCCGCTTCTCATCAATTTCGGGGAGGATCTCAAATGGAAATCTTTAACCTCCAAAATCTGACATTCTGCTTTCCGGAGCAGACGGAGCCAGTCCTGCGGGATATCTCCTTTTCCGTCACACCGGGGGAATTTGTCGTCCTGGCCGGGCCCTCGGGCTGCGGCAAGTCGACGCTGCTGCGGCAGCTGAAGACGGTCCTGGCCCCCCACGGGGAGCTGACGGGGCAGCTGCAGTTTATGGGCAAGCCCCTGGCGGAGACGGATCTGGCCGTGCAGACGGCGCGGATCGGTTTTGTTCAGCAGAGCCCGGAAAACCAGATCGTAACGGATAAGGTCTGGCACGAGCTGGCCTTCGGCCTGGAGAGCCTGGGCTACGATACGCCGACGATCCGCAGCCGTGTGGCGGAGATGGCCAGCTTTTTCGGCATTCAGACCTGGTTTTATAAAAATGTATCGGAGCTGTCCGGCGGGCAGAAGCAGCTGCTGAACCTGGCGGCGATCATGGCGATGCACCCTTCGGTGCTGGTCCTGGACGAGCCGACGAGCCAGCTTGACCCCATCGCCGCGACGGACTTTCTCTCGACCCTGGGCCGAATCAACCGGGAATTGGGGACGACAGTCCTCATCACGGAGCACCGGCTGGAGGAAGTCTTCCCCCTGTGCAGCCGGGTCCTGCTGATGGACCACGGCGCTCTGCTGGGCGACGGTACGCCGGAGCAGGTGGGCAAGCAGCTGAAAAACAGCGGCCACGGAATGTTCCTCGCCATGCCCGCGCCGATGCGGGTCTGGTCGGCGGTGCCCAATGACCTGCCTTGCCCGGTGACCGTCCGAGAGGGGCGCACTTGGCTGGATGAATTGGCAGCGGAGCGGGAGCTTGCGCCGGTGCCGGAGCATCCGGTCAAGGATTTCAGTGGCCAAAAGCCCGCGGTCTCCATCGAGGAGACTTGGTTCCGCTATGAAAAGGACGGGCAGGATATCATCAAGGGCCTGAATCTGCAGGCGTATTACGGGCAGTTGTTCTGTATTTTAGGCGGCAACGGCACGGGAAAGTCTACGACGCTCGGCCTGCTGACCGGTGCGAACAAGCCATACCGCGGCCGGGTCACGCTGGACCGAAGCTGCATGGCGGCGCTGCCCCAGAACCCCCAGACACTGTTTGTCAAGAACACTGTCCGGGAGGACCTGGAGGAGATGCTCTCGGATCAGAAGCTTTCCAAGCAGGAAAAGAACGAGCAGATCGGCGGCGTGGCCCTGCTTTGCGATATTATTCCGCTGCTGGACCGGCATCCCTATGACCTATCCGGCGGCGAGCAGCAGCGGGCGGCCCTGGCGAAGGTGCTGCTGCTGCGGCCGAAGATCCTGCTGCTGGATGAGCCGACCAAGGGGCTGGACGCGGAATTCAAGCAGACCTTTGCTTCCATCGTCCGGGGCCTGCTCAACAGCGGCGTCTGCATCGTCATGGTGAGCCACGATGTGGAATTCTGCGCCGAATATGCCGACCGCTGCGCGTTTTTCTTTGACGGCGGCGTCGTCTCGGAGGATACGCCGGTGCGGTTCTTCTCCGGTAAAAACTTCTATACGACAGCCTCAAACCGGATGGCGCGGCACTTGCTGCCCAGCGCCGTCACGGTAAACGATGTCATTGCAGCTTGCGGCGGGCAGCCAAATCCGGAGCCCCCGGCCAAGGACGCCGGAAGCTTCTTCCTGCCGGAGCCCACGGGAAAGAGTGCACCAAAGCAGGAGAAAAAGCTGCCTTGGTGGCGGCGGATCATCGCGCTGCTCTCCGGGCTTTCGGCGCTGGGTATTTTTATCTATATCATCAG
The DNA here is from genome assembly GCA_934615645.1 of uncultured Oscillospiraceae bacterium. GTDB lineage: Bacteria > Bacillota > Clostridia > Oscillospirales > Oscillospiraceae > SVMC01. The sequence continues at coordinate 17,227 of CAKTTR010000037.1, forward strand.
CAGCGTCAATCTGACGGAGCTGGTGACGGCGGAGCGCCTGTCGGATGTTGGTGTTGTGCGCAGCGGTGAGCATCGGTCGGATATCGGCTGACCGACCGATGCCTCACTTTTTCGGCGCACCTTCACGGCTCAGCGCTTCTTGCGGTCGCCTTTGCGCTGTCCGCTGCCGCGCTGCCCGACAGAGCCGTTATCGCGTCCCCCGCGCGTGTTCTGCTTGCCGCGCATACCGTTTTCACCGCGGGTATTGCTCTGCTTACCGCTGTATGCAC
>CAKTTR010000038.1 GCA_934615645.1 uncultured Oscillospiraceae bacterium
ATGACGGAATTTGTCTATACGACCGGGAACACGGACGGCCTGGCCAAGACGATGGAATATGCGGAGAAGGAGTTCAACGGACTCTGCTTTGTCAATCTGGTGGATTTTGATATGCTCTATGGCCACCGCCGCAACGCACCGGGCTATGCGCAGGCGCTGAATGCGTTCGATGCTTGGCTACCGCAGCTGTTGGCCTGCCTGGGGCCGGAGGACCTCGTCCTGATTACTGCGGATCACGGCTGTGACCCGACTTATTTAAAGACGACGGACCACACCCGGGAATATGTTCCGCTGCTGGCCCTGGGGCCGCGGGTGAAGCCCGGGGCGCTGGGCATCCGTGCGACGTATGCGGATGTCGCCGCCACCGTCTGCCAGGCGCTGGGCGTCCCGGCGCAGCTGGCAGGGGAGAGTTTCCGGGCGGCCTTGGGGTGCGCGGGAGAGGAGGCGGCGCAATGACATCGCAGGCAGAGACCTTGCTCCAAGCCGCCCTCCAGGTCCGGGAGAACGCGTACGCGCCGTATTCGCATTTCTGCGTCGGCGCGGCGCTCCTGGGCACTGACGGCGTTGTTTACACCGGCTGCAACGTGGAAAATGTGTCCTTTGGCGCGACGAACTGCGCGGAGCGGACGGCGCTGTTTTATGCGGTCAGCCAGGGCTGCCGCACCTTTCAGGCGCTGGCTGTCGTCGGCGGGCCAGCCGGGCCGATCCAAGCGGTGTGCTCACCATGCGGCATCTGCCGGCAGGTGTTGGCAGAGTTTTGCGGTCCGGATTTCCCAGTTTACCTCTGGGACGGGCGCGCCGCGCCGCAATGCGTGCCACTTTCGCGGTTGTTGCCCGCCGCGTTTTCTGCGGTCGCGCTGGGGAAATCCCAAAAAGTGAATGAATAACGAATAAAAATACGGATGAACCATGCGTGCCCAACGACTGTGTTCACGATTTGAATGAAAAAATGCCGGAAAAGCGACTGGGAATTCACCGATAGGGAATAGCAAGACACAATAAACGACTACCAAAAACGGGCCACCAATTGGGAAGGAGTTTTGTAAAAACTCACCGAAAAAAGTGCACAAAATCGCGGCGGAAATCGTCCGGATTTGCCGGACGGCATTTGGGAGATTTGGCGGATGAATTTGTAATACAAAGCAAAACGTCCGGGAAAGAGCATAAAATATCACCAAAATCCGCTACTGAAATTTGGCGAGATAGACAAATGCATCTGGAGACTATAGTGCGATATTCACAAATGGGGGATTTGATAATTTGCCAATAGTGCCAAAAAATCATTTTCGCTGAAAAATTCATTGCTATTTGAAAAAAATCGTGCTATCATTTTACTTGTAAATCGCGTGTGAGTTTAGGAACGAAAACTGTCGAATGGAAATTTCTATTCGATACTGTTGAATGCAAATTTGTTTTATTAGCCGTATTTTCCCGTAGGCAAAAATCGGCTTGCAAATAGTATACATTCACACATCAGGAGGAACAAACATGACACAAGAAGAAATTTTGGCAAAAATCGCAGAAGCAATTGCTGATGGCGACGAAGACGAAGCTGTCGAACTGGTTAACAAGGCATTCGAAATGGGCATGGACCCGATGACCGTCCTGAACAAGGGCGCCGGCGTCGGCATGGACAAGATCTCCGAAGACTACAACAACGGCGACGCTTTCCTGCCCGAGCTGGTTCTGGCTGGCGACGCAATGACCGCTGTCAACGAGATCATCTTCGAGCAGATCTCCAAGAGCGGCGACGCAAATGCGAAGGCTGGCGTTATCGTTATCGGTCAGGCCAAGGGCGACGTTCACGACATCGGCAAGAACGTTTGCTCTGCTCTGCTGGCTTGCAACGGCTTCGAAGTCCATGACCTGGGCATCGACGTCCCTGTCAGAAAGTTCTATGACACCGCTCTGGAGCTCAACGCTGACATCGTTGCTATGTCCACCCTGCTGACCACCTCCCTGCCCTTCATGGACGATACCCTGAAGTTCATCCGTGATACCGGCCATCGTGGCGACTTCTTCTACATCCTCGGCGGCGGCCCCGTCACTGTAGAATTCGCGACCAAAGTTGGCGCTGACGGCTGGTCCCGTACCGCTTTCGACTGCGTCGAGCTCTGCAAGCAGCTGATGGCAAAGGGCAACCCCGGTGCAGATCCCATCATCGTCATCGACTCTGAGGCTTAATTTCATCACATCGCTAACTCATTTGTAAGGAGAAATATCAACTATGTATAATATCAAAGTGCAGCGCTTGCTGAGAAGCCTGGACAAGGCTTACAACGGTGAAGTCCTCCCCATGAAGGAATGGGACACCAAGAGAATCCCGAAGACCATCAAGGGTATCCTGAAGAAGTACGGCCTGACCGGCACCCTCGACATGGAAAACCCCATCAACTGCGATGACGACCTGGCTGACACCTTCTTCAAGGCTGGCTGGGAACTGGCTCTGGAACTTGGTATGTACTGCGAAGACACCGAGCGTGTCATCACGGTTACGGAAGACGAGCTGCTGGAAGCGATCCGCGACTATCCCGATCAGCTGATCCTCGGCGAAGGCCAGGACCAGGTTATCATGAAGCCGCGTCGTCCGGAAGATCCCTACAAGCCGCTGCTGTGCGCTTCCCTGGGTATCGTTTGCTCCGAAGAGTACTATCTGCCCCTGGTTCAGGGTATTGTTAAGTACCCGAAGCTGGTCGACGTCCTGCATGGCCCGACTCTGGCAACTGTTTTCGGCCACACCATCCGTTCTGGCAGCCCGTACGAGACCCTGATGGGCAACTACGAGTCCCACCTGAAGAAGGAAGCTCTGTGGCGTGCTGGCCGTCCCGGCATGGCTTGCACCGGCGTTGCTGGCGCTTGCACCGAATTCGGTCATCTGGGTGGCGCTCCCGAGCTGGCTGGCCGTGGTAACGTTTCCATGTCCCTTTGCCCGGTTGAGCTGAAGTGCACCTTCTCCAACTTCCATCGTATCATCCAGGGCCTGAACTATGGTCATAAGCTGCGTGTCGGCGCATTCTCCTACATCGGCGGCTATGCTGGTCCTGCGGAAGGCGCTGCTCTGGCTTGCGTCGCGAACGACCTGCTGATCCCGACCGTTATGCAGTGCGACTACACCTCTTCTTACTGCTATGACATCCAGCTGTTCGGTAACTGCGGCCGTAAGGCTGTCTGGGCGAACTCCGTTTCCATCCAGGCTATTTCCCGCAACACTGGCTTCATGCGTAACAAGATCGTCAACGAGACCGGCGGTCCGTGCACCGAGATGTTCATGTACGAAGCTGCTGTCGGCCTGATGAACCACTGCGTATCCGGTGCTTCTAAGACCACCCAGCCCAGAGCTGCTGGCGGCCGTTACACCGACTACATCACGCCGGTCGAGTGCTGGTGGGTTGGCGACGTCTTCAAGTCCTGCGCTGGCATGACCCGTAAGGATGCCAACGAGCTGGCGAAGAAGATTCTGCCGAAGTACGAAGCGAAGCTGGGCCATCCCGACAAGGGTCAGTCCATCACCGAGTGCTTCGATCTGCAGAAGCTGCAGGCTAAGCCGCACTATGTCGAGCTGTTCAACCGTGTTCGTAACGAACTCATCGACATGGGTATGCCTCTGGACAAGGCCTTCGGCGAGACCTACATGGGCTTCGTCGCTGACGAGAGAAAGACCATCAACCTGTAATTTCTCAACTGAATTAGCGTTATCTAAAACCGGATTGTATCGGGTGGGGAGACCCGATACAATCCGGATCCCCCAAATGCCCGCTGTCCGATGGACAGCAACCTGTGCAATGATTTAAAATATCCCGTCAGATATTTTGGATTTGCTATTCGTTGTATATAAAGCGCCCTTCGTCAGGCGTTTTATAGATCACGAAATCCGTTTACTTGTGAAGTGGGTTACGTGTTATATATTGCGAACGCAGAATCAACAGGAGGACACACATGGTAAAGCCTATTTTGGAGATGAAAAACATCACCAAACGGTTCCCTGGCGTTGTAGCAAACAATAAGGTAAACCTCACGCTGTATCCCGGTGAAGTGCATGCTTTGCTTGGCGAGAACGGTGCGGGCAAAAGTACATTGATGAATGTGCTTACCGGTATTTATGCTCCCAACGAAGGGGAATTGTTTTTTAAAGGTGAAAAAATCGAGCTGAAGAGCCCGAAAACGGCTGTGGATCTCGGGATCGGTATGGTCCACCAGCACTTCAAGCTCATTGAACCCCTAACGGTTGCTGAAAATATTTATATGCCGTCCAAAAACTGCAAATTCATGCTGAATTTGAAAGAAATGAACGACAGAATCACGGAGTTGTCCACACAGTTCAATCTGCCGGTCGACCCGAAGGCGAAAATTTGGCAGCTTGCTGTCGGTGAACAGCAGCGTGTTGAAATCGTCAAGCTCTTGTTCAACGGCGCGGAGATCCTCATTTTGGATGAACCCACTGCCGTCTTGACCCCGCAGGAATCTCGTGCGTTGTTTGCAAATCTGCGTGGCCTAGCTGACGAGGGGAAAGCCGTCTTGTTCATTTCCCACAAGCTGTACGAAGTTATTGAGAACGCTGACCGCATTACGGTATTACGCGGCGGCGAATCAGTGGCGACGATGCTGAATAAAGATTTAAATCAAGACGATTTGGTCAGTGTTATGGTCGGCAAGCGCCTGGAAATGGCTGCTTCGACGCGCGAAGTTTCCGATGTCCCCAAAACCTGCGCACTCAAGCTTGAGCAAGTTTGCGCAAAGAATGATAAGGGCCTCCAAGCTTTGGATAACATTGACCTTGAATTATATCATGGCGAGATTCTCGGCGTCGCTGGTGTTTCCGGCAATGGGCAGCGAGAGCTGTGTGAGGCGATCACTGGCTTGCGCCCGGTCACCCAGGGCTCAATTTCCCTGGAGGGCGAAGAAGTTACCAATGCCCATCCGCGGAAGCTGATCGACAAGGGCGTTGCTTACGTCCCGGAGGACCGTATGCTGGTCGGCCTGGTCGGCACCATGAATATGAAAGAAAATGCCATCCTACGGGATTCCACCAGTCCGGAGATCTCTAAGCACGGCATTTTGAACCAGAAAGCAATTGTAGAGCGTACGAATCGCTTTGTTGAAAATCACGCCATCAAGCACGCTGGCATCCAGCGGCCGGTCAGCCTGATGTCCGGCGGCAATTTGCAGAAGCTGCTGCTGGCCCGCGAGGTAAATGGCAGTCCCGATGTCATTGTTGCAGCTTATCCGGTCCACGGTGTTGATATCGGCGCGACGAATGCAATCCATGAGATCCTGCTCCGGGAACGCAAGCGCGGCGCGGCAATTTTAATGATTTCTGAGGATCTGGAAGAGCTCTTCACGATGTCGGACCGGATCGCGGTCCTCTTTGAGGGCAAGATTACCGGTATCGTGGATGTCCCCGAACAAGTCACACAGGCAAGTTATGATCACATCGGCCATCTCATGGTTGGCAATGTCGAAGCAGCCAGCGGCGTGAATGGGGGTGCAGAGCAATGAGATTACGCTTTGATAAACGAGACAAAACTTCCAAGTGGTTGGCGCCGACTGTTTATGTGGTCTGTGTGCTGCTGTCTTTCGTCATCAGTGGCTTGGTGCTGGCCGCTTTGAAAATCAACCCGATGAAGGCGTTCGCGAAAATGTTCTCCGGCGCATTTGGCAGCTCGAAGAACATCGCAGAAAGCTTACTGCAGTCCATTCCCTTGATGCTCTGCGGCTTGGGCGTTGCGGTCACGTTCAAGATGAACGTCAGCAACATCGGCGCCGAGGGTCAGTTCACCATGGGTGCCTGGGCTGCGACGGCTTTTGCGGTCTATATGGATTTAGGCTTGCCTCAGTGGGCAGTCTTCCCTGTCTGCATCTTGGTAGCGTTCCTGGCTGGCGCAATATGGGGCATTATCGCTGTTATCCCAAAATCTCTCTGGAAGGTCAATGAGATTATTATTACACTGATGATGAACTATATTGCTCTGCTGTGGCTGGATTATTGGTGCTACGGTGCCTGGCGCGACCCGGCAGCTGCAAACCTGCCCTTCTGTAAACCCTTCCCGGACTATGCACGCTTGTCCACCTTCTTCGGTCGTGCTAATACCGCCTTCTTCTGGGCAATTTTAGCGGCGGTCCTGATTTTCCTCTTCTATAAATATACCAGCCGCGGGTATCAGATCCGCGTGATTGGTATGAACGAAAAAGCAGCGCGGTATGCGGGCTTGGACGTCAACAAGAACATCATCTTTGTTATGGCGATTTCCGGCGGTATGGCTGGCCTGGCTGGCCTGGCCTACGTCGCAGGTACCTCCGGTATCCTGAAGCCGGCTATTGCAAATGGCGCTGGCTATACGGCAATCACCATCGCGTACTTATCCAAATTTAATCCCTTTGCCATATTGCTTGTATCTTTCCTGTTCGGCGCGTTGACACAGGGTAGCTTCTCAGTACAGCTCATGAACGTGCCAGTGCAGATGGTCACAATGATGCAGGGCTTGATCCTGCTGTGTGTCCTCGGTGGCGAGATCTTCATCCGAAATAAGGTGGTCGCGAAAAAGACCAAAGCGGGGAAGAAGGAGGTGCAGGCATAATGGATTGGATTGTATCTGTCATTGCTGCTTCTCTGGCAGTTGCGGCGCCGCTGCTCTACGGTGCACTCGGTGAAATCTTCACCCAGCGCTCTGGCATTATGAACCTCGGCTTGGAGGGCGTTATGCTGGTTGGCGCGGCGACGAGTTATATCGCGGCCGTCAATTCACAGAGCTTGTTTGTGGCTTTGCTGACCTGTATTTTGGTTGGCTTGGTGCTGGGCTTCCTCTATGCATTGTTAACGGTCACCCTTCAGGCAAACCAGACGGTTTGCGGCCTGGCAATGGTGATTTTTGGCCAGGGCCTATCCGGTACAATTGGCAAAGCATATGCAGGCATTGCAACGCCCGTCTCCTTTGCCAAGACGGCGATTCCAGGCTTGAAAAGTATCCCCGTTCTGGGCGAGATTCTCTTTAGCCAAGACATCTTAATCTATGCGCTTTATATCCTTGTACCCCTGGCGTTTATCTACATTTACAAGACTCGGCCCGGCATGCGACTGCGGGCGCTGGGTGAAAACCCCGGCGCGCTGGACGCGATGGGCTACAAGGTTTCTGCGATGCGGTATCTGTACGTTATGGCTGGTACTGCGATCACAGCCCTTGGCGGTATGTACATTTCCCTTTGCTACACCCCGTCCTGGACAGATAACATCACAGCCGGTAAAGGTTGGATTGCGGGCGCATTGGTCATCTTTGCCTCGTGGAATCCGTTGATGGCGGCATTCGGGTCGTTCCTTTTCGGCCTGATCCAGGTTGTGGGCCTGCGGCTCCAGCTGACAGATGTCAATATCTCCAGCTACTTCCTGAACATGCTGCCATACATCTTCACAATTATCGTGCTGATTATTACAACAGGTGGTTTCCTCAAGAAACGTTCGTCGGGTCCTGCTATGGTTGGCAAAACGTATTCTCGTGAAGACCGGTAATCTTATCGTTATTTTGCACTGTGCAAAATGATATAATATTAAAATGGGAGGAAAAATAATGAAAAAACTGATTGCTTTACTAATGGTGATCGCCATGGTAGCCTGCTTGTTTGCGGGTTGTGGCGAGACCGACAAGCAGGGTTCCGATGCACCGCAAGGTGATGGAGACGTTGGGACCACGCAGAACGGCGGCAATGATGGCAACTCTGGTGAAGCGGACTACAGCAAGATGAAGATTGGTATGCTGCTGAACAACACCGTTACAGACGGCGGTTGGAACCAAGCTATGGCAGAGTCCATGGAGCGCAGCAAGAAGGAGCTGGGCCTGAAGGACGATCAGGTGATTATTGTAGAATCTATCCCCGACGGCGGCGCGGAAGCTGACTCGACCATCGTGCAGCTTATTGATGAAGGCTGCAACTTGATTATCGGTGCATCCTCCGGCTTTACTGTCAATGTCAACGCTGCGGCGCAGCAGTACCCCGATGTTTACTTCACCCAGTTTGAAGGTCTGTCTGCTGACAACTATTGCTCCTTCACCTGCTGGGACATCGAAGCAATCTTCATGTGCGGCTATGCAGCTGCCCTGATGAGCGATGTTGATGAGCTCGGCTTTGTTGCGGCGCAGCCGCAGGCTTCTGTTGTCCGTGCCCTCGACGCGTGGGCAGCAGGCGCGAAGGCAGCGAACCCGGACGCTACCGTGCAGGTTGCTTGGGTCAACAGCTGGTACGATCCTGCAGGCGATAAGGAGTGTGCAAACTCCCTGCTGCAGAAGGGCATCAAGTGCCTGGGCTATCACGGTTCTACGACGGCTGTCGCGCAGGCGGCAGAGGAAGCTGGCGCATATTGCACCGGGTTCCATGTTGATATGCACGACTACGCACCGAAGGCTGTCCTGACTTCCTTCTGCTGGAACTGGGCACCGCAGTTCAATCAAATTATCACAAGTATCGCCACAGATACGTTTACGAGTGATGCAAAGTATGCCAACATGGCGGACGGCGCTGCAACCATCGCACCGTGGAATACGGACATTATGCCCGAGGATGTCGTCGCAAAGTGTGACGAAATGAAGGAAAAGATCATCAATGGGGAATACACCGTTATGGCTGGCCCGTTGTACGACAACAAGGGCAATGAGTTGCTGAAGGATGGCGAAACCTTCACTTTGGAACAGCTGATCGATTGCTATTGGCTGCTGGACAACGTCATTGGCGATCTGCCCTAGTAAGATAAGACGGAAGACTTCCTATAAGACTGGAGTAAGCGTGCTTTTCGCATGAAGTAACTCCCTAAGCGGGAAGCACATTAGCAAATGGGAGAAATACATTTTGTATTTCTCCCATTTCGTACATCTGTAAACGGCAATTCTATCTGGGTGCGCAATGTATTAGCTTTTTCGTTTGTATGTGGATTTACGGTGCTGACGCAGCAAAAAAGAATTCGACGAGCCAAATAGAGTACAATGAACTATCAGAAAGGAGACGACAATGAAAAAACTGATTGCATTATTGATGGTGTTCGCCATGGTAGCCTGCCTGTTTGTGGGCTGTGACAAGAACGACAAGCAGGGTTCCGATGCACCGCAAGGTGGAGGAGACGTTGGGACCACACAGAACGGCGGCAATGATGGCGGCTCTGACGAAGCAGATTACAGCAAGATAAAAATCGGTATGTTATTGAACACTCCCGTCACTGATGGTGGTTGGAGTCAGGCAATGGCGGAGTCTATGGAACGCAGTAAGGCGGAGTTGGGCTTAAAGGACAACCAGGTCATCATTGTAGAATCTGTTCCTGATGGCAGTGCGGAGGCCGATGCGACGATCGTACAGCTTCTTGATGAAGGCTGCAACTTGATCATTGGTGCATCCTCCAGTTTTGCTGTCAACATCAATGCTGCGGCGCAGCAGTACCCTGATGTTTACTTCACCCAGTTTGAGGGCCAGTCTGGCGACAACTACTGCTCCTTCACCTGCTGGGACATTGAAGCAATCTTCATGTGTGGCTATGCAGCTGCCCTGATGAGCGATGTTGATGAGCTCGGCTTTGTCGCGGCGCAGCCGCAGGCTTCTGTTGTCCGTGCCATAGACGCCTGGGCGGCAGGCGCGAAGGCGGCGAACCCGGATGCTACCGTGCAGGTCGCCTGGGTCAATAGCTGGTACGATCCTGCAGGCGATAAGGAGTGCGCAAACTCCCTGCTGCAGAAGGGGATTAAGTGCCTGGGCTATCACGGTTCTACGACGGCTGTCGCGCAGGCTGCGCAAGAAGCTGGCGCATACTGCACCGGTTTCCACATTGATATGCACGACTACGCACCGAAGGCTGTCCTGACTTCCTTCTGCTGGAACTGGACGCCGATCTTCAATGAAATCATTACGAGCATCGCAACGGATTCCTTCACGAACGACGTGAAGTACGCCAACATGGCAGACGGCGCTGCAACCATCGCACCGTGGAACACGGACATTATGCCCGAGGATGTGATTGCAAAGTGTGACGAAATGAAGGATAAGATCGTGAATGGAGAATATACCGTTATGGCTGGCCCGCTGTCTGATAACAAGGGCAACGAGCTACTGAAGGACGGCGAAACCTTCACCCTGGAGCAGTTGATCGACTGCTACTGGCTGCTGGATAACGTCATCGGCGATCTGCCCTAGCCGGAAGGTGTACTGGTAGGCCCAAAGAACTGCAAGACGGAAATTTGATGATTCTGCAGTAAGCCTGCAACTTGATTGACGAAGTCCCTGTGCAGGAGGTGCATAGGTAGAATTTGGGAGAAACATGCCTCATGTTTCTCCCTTTTTACCGATGCGACGTATGCAGGAGAAGAGACTGTGGTTCTCGAAATGTGTACAACATTGTCATACTTTGGCATTACAGAATGCAGTATACGGATGCTAAAGTGCGGCATAAAAAGCGATGGTTACACCGAGTTGTCCAATTTTTGATTCAAAAACATGAAAAAAATTTCTCCAGGGTATTCCCTTTGCGAGGGAGTTGTGGTAGAATAATGGTGTAAAAGAGCATCTTCGTAATACATATGCTGTGGATGCGAAATAGTTGTATTTATTCGGAATGTACAATTTTAGTTTTTTTGAGTATCTGGAGGTGAAAGCACAAAAAATATCTTTTTTCTCAAGTTTGATGTGTATATTTTGGGTGGAGTCTGATTTATAAATTGTACGCATTGCCGAAAAGTGCGATGCTGTGACCGTCGCCGGCTGGAATCTGAACGATCAGATATGCTAGCCTTGCTGTGCAGAATTTTTAATCTGCGGCGCGGTGAATGAGACAAAAATCATGATGCGAATACTGAGCTTGACGAAGCATAGCGCACGGTGTTTACCGTGCAAAAACTAGAACACATGAGGACAAATTTATGAAAAAAGAGTTTATTTCCGTCGGTAAAAACATGGAGAAATTTGACTCCTATGATAAAGTTACCGGCAAGGCAACGTATGTCGCCGACATGCATCTGCCTGGCATGCTGCACGGCAAGATCCTACACAGCACACATGCCCATGCACTGATTAAATCGATTGACGTCAGCAAGGCGCGCGCACTTCCCGGCGTGCATGCCGTTCTGACAGCAGCAGACGTGCCTCAGATTCCGTACTCTGGTTGCGGCCATCCGATGCCGTATGACACGCCGTTGGACATGCGGATTCTAACGGATCATCCCCGCTACGTTGGCGACGCCATTGGTGCTGTTGCTGCAGAGACGGATGATATCGCAGAAGAGGCGCTGCGCTTGATCGAAGTCGAATACGAAGATCTACCCTTCTACACAGATCCGGAGGCCGCAATGGCGGACGATGCGTATCTAATCCACGAAGGGCACAAGAATAACATTTGCGACCAGCACGGCTTTGAAATTGGCAATGTTGATGAGGCGTTTGCCAAAGCGGATATCATCGTTGAAGATGAATTCCGGGTGCCAATTGTTGCCCACTGCCAGATTGAAAACCATGTTTCCATCTGTGACATCGACCATCGCGGCCGGTTGACCTTCTATGTCTCTAATCAGGTCCCCAGCATTATGCGCGAGCGTCTTTCCAAGATTCTCGGCCTGCGGCCCCGGGATGTCCATATCATCAAGAAAACACTGGGCGGTGGCTTCGGCGGCAAGCAGGAGCCGGTCTATGAGCCCATCAATGGCTGCCTGACAATGGCGACAAAGCGCCCCGTCATTCTCGATCTGTCGAAGGAAGAAACCCTAACAACGACGCGGACCCGCCACAGCGGCATTTACCGGATGCGCACTGGCCTCATGAAGGACGGCACCATCATCGCCAGAGAGCAGCTTGTCATCCATAACACTGGCGCGTATTCCTCCCACGGGCACAACGTCCTGGGTAACGTTAGCGGTCAGTTTGGCCAGGTCTACCCCTGCCCGAACCTGCGCTGGGATGGCAAGACGGTCTATACAAATATCCTGATTGCTGCCGCGATGCGTGGCTATGGTATCCCACAGCAGGCATTTGTGACCGAGTGCCATACAGATAATATTGCTAAGCGCCTTGGCGTTGATCCGCTGCAGTTCCGTCTGCAGCATATGCGCAAGCTGGGCGATGAGCCATACGGCGATAACCCGAATATGTCCAGCGCGCTGCCGGAAATCATTGCGTGGGGACGGAAGCAGATTGGCTATGACGAGTTTATGAAACTGCCTAAGCAGGAAGGCAACATCCGTCGGGGCATCGGCATGGCAATTGCTAGTTATGGCCAGAGCTGCTATCCCCACAGTGTGGAGCTATCCTCCGCACGGATTACCATGCACGAGGATTCCTCCTGCACGCTGTCTGTCGGCTGCTGCGAGTTGGGACAGGGCAGTAATACGGCGATGGCGCAGATCGCTTCAGAAGCCATGGGTGTCCCCTTCCATATGATTGAAGTCAACGAAGGCGACACGGACATTGCAACATTTGACGTCGGTGCCTATGCGTCCCGTCAAACCTATGTCGCGGGCACTGCGGTCAAGAAGGCTGGCTTGAAGATTAAAGCCATTGTTTTGGACCGCGCTTCCGAGATGCTGCATCGGGATGCTGATCGCCTGGATACCTACAATGGCTATGTGGTTGATGCAGAGACGTTAGAGCAGTTGATTCCTATTGCGGATGTCGCGTATGACTGCTATTATAACCGCGGCAAGTTTGCAGATGCGTGCATGATGATTGAGGCCAACGCCTCCCATTGCCCGACGACCCAGGGCTTGACCTATGTCTGTGGGTTCGCTGAGGTAGAGGTCGATATGGAAACAGGTTATGTCAATCTGAAGAAATTCTATACCTCCTGCGACTGCGGCACGCTGATTAACCCGCTGGCGGCAAAATGCCAGTTGACCGGCGGCAGCATCATGGCCTGCGGCTATGGCTTGACAGAACAGGTTCTGGTCGACGACAAGTCTGGCCGCGTGCTCAATGGCAATATGCTGGATTACAAGGTCTTTACGTTTGCTGATCTGCCGGATCTGCAGGCACACTTTGTCGAGTCCAACGAACCCTCCAGCGCCTATGGCAACAAGGCCCTGGGTGAACCGCCCATGCATACGGCTGCACCAGCAATTCGGAATGCGGTCCTGAATGCTACAGGCATTGCCATCAACCAGAACCCGCTGACGCCGGAGCGTGTGTTCCTGGCGATTCAGGCAGCCAAAGCAAAGGAGGCGGAATAATATGTACGGTGTCGATAAATTATACATCCCGCAGACGCTGGAAGAAGCGCTGCAGATCTTGGACCGGGACCCGGAGGTCATGCCTCTGGCTGGCGGTACGGATATCTTAGTCAAAATGCGGCATAAGGCCCTGAAAGGGGTCAAGCTGATGAGCACAGAAAAGCTGGAAGCGCTCAAAGGCGTCCGGGAACGCGAAGATGGCGTGATCGAGATCGGCGCTTCCTGCACCTTCACGTTCCTTGCAAATAACGAGATCATCTGCCGCCGGATCCCAATGATCCGGACCGCAGGTCTTGCCATGGGCGGCCCGCAGATCCAGAATGTGGCGACCATCGGCGGCAACGTCAGCAACGGTGCGACCTCTGCGGACAGCGCACCCTCCCTGTTTGCACTTGACGCGATCCTGATCCTGCACAGCGTGCGGGGCGTCCGCCGGGTGCCGATCCAGGAATTCTACGCAGGCCCTGGCCGGGTCAAGAAGGAGCCGGGCGAGCTGCTGGTCTGCATCGAGATCCCCCATGCGGGGACGACAAACTGGGGCGGTATGTATATCAAATCCAGTGTGCGTAAGGCAATGGATATTTCGACCTTGGGCGCTGCTGCGACCTGCCAGCTGAATGCGGACGGGACGGTAGCTGCGGCAAGCATTGCCCTGGGCGTCGCCGGCCCGACGCCGCTGCGCTGCCCGGACGCGGAAGCGTTCCTGGTCGGCAAGGTCCCCACGGAAGCAATGATGGAAGAGGTCGCGGACCTCGTCCTGCAGGCGACGAATCCTCGTACGTCCTGGCGTGCTTCTAAGGAATTCCGTATTGGCTTGATCCGTGCTCTGTCCGCGCGGGCCTTTATGGGCGCATATGCAGCAGCGAAAGGAGAAGCGAAATGATCCAGATTTCTTGCACCATCAATCATAAACCGGTTCAGGTCGAAGTCGAAGAAGGCGAGACCTTGATGGCGATGCTGCGCGACCGCCTGGGCCTGACGGGCACCAAGCGCGGCTGCGAAGTCGGCGAATGCGGCGCCTGCACCGTCCTGGTGGACGGCGTGCCGACGGATACCTGCCTGTTCCTGGCGGGTCTGGCCGACGGGAAGGACATCCTGACCATTGAAGGCCTGGCCGACGGCCTGGAGCTGAGCCCCATCCAGCAGGCATTTGTCGACTGCGGCGCGATCCAGTGCGGCTTCTGCACGCCGGGCATGGTCCTGTCCGCCTATGCGCTGATTTTGCGCAACCATCGCCCCAGCGGCGAGGAAATCAGAAAGAGTCTCTCCGGTAACTTCTGCCGCTGCTCTGCCTATGTGCAGATCATTGATGCGGTCCAGACCGCGGCAGTCCAGATGTTCCCCGAGGGCTAAAGTTTCCGTTATGCGGAAATAAATAATAAAGGAGAGCAATTCAAATGAGCAAGAAGCTAATTAAAAATGCAGAAGCCATTATTACCTGCGATGCGCAGGATCGGCTGCTGCGGGGCTGGGATATTCTCATTGACGGCAACAAGATCGTCAAGATCGCCGAGAATATCACCTGTGAAGACGCAGAAGTGATCGACGCCAAGGGCAAATTTGTCTACCCCGGCCTCATCAACACACACCATCATCTGCTGCAGGCATTCACCCGGAACATCCCCTGCATCCAGAAGGCGGAGCTGTTTGATTGGCTGCTGTATCTGTACAACGTGTGGGAAAAGGTCAACCCGGAGTACATCTACTACAGCTCCATGGTTGCCATGGGCGAATTCGTCAAGTACGGCGGCACGACGCTGTTTGACCATCACTTCGCATTCCCCCGCAGCTCTGACAAGCACATCATCGACCGGCAGTTTGACGTTGCCGACGAGATGGGTGTCCGTTTCCACTCCGGCCGCAGCTGCTTCACCCGCGGCAAGGACCAGGGCGGTCTGCCCCCCATGGAGCTGATCGAGACGACGGACGAGACGCTGCAGGACTGCGAGCGCCTCATCAAGAAATTCCACGATCCCAGCGAATTCTCCATGCGTCAGGTCGCGGTCGCGCCGTGCTCTCCGTTCTCGGTCGATACCGAGGTCATGGTCGAGAGTGCGAAGCTGGCCCGGAAGTATGGCGTGCGCCTGCATACGCACCTGTGCGAGACCCTCGACGAAGAAAACTACTGCCTGGAAGTCTACGGCGACCGTCCGCTGGACTGGGCTGAGAAGTGCGGCTGGATGGGCCCGGACGTTTGGTTCGCCCATGGCATCCACTTCACCGACGAGGAAGTCAAGCGCCTGGCAGAGACGGGCACCGGTGTTGCGCATAACCCGGTCTCCAACATGAAGCTCTCCTCCGGTATCTGCAAGGTCCCGCTGATGCTGGAACTGGGCGTTCCGGTCGGCCTGGCTGTCGATGGCAATGGCTCCAATGACGCCAGCAACCTGCTCAACGAGATCCGCATCTGCTACCTGCTGCACCGCCTGAACAACAGCAAGACGGCGCCCACCGGCTACGAGATCCTGAAGCTGGCTACCACCGGCTCCGCCAAGGTTCTGGGCCGCAGCGATATCGGCATGCTGGCCGAGGGCAAGGCTGCTGACCTGTTCATGATCGATGTCAACAAGCTGGACTTTGTCGGCGCGCTGCTGGATCCGATGTGCCTGCTGGGCACCGTCGGCTACACCCAGTATGTCGATATGACGATGATCAACGGCAAGGTGGTCTTCAAGGACGGCCGCCTGCAGACCATCGACGAAGAGAAGATCCGCGACGAGGCGAAGAAGGTCGTCGCCAAGGTTTACGAGGATCTGCCGTAATTTCTGCACATCATAACAAAACCTCCCTGCGCGGCGTTCGCGCCGCGCAGGGAGGAAAACCCGCCGGAAGCGACGGTTTCGCCAGCGGCTGCAGGCCGGTGGCGTGTTTTCATTCATTGCAAAGGAGATAGATACCATGCGTTTGATTCCCATTGCCGGTTTTTGCGGCGCAGGCAAAAGCTTAGCTGCCCTGCGCCTGGCGCTGCAGATGCAGCAAAACGGCGAAAACGTCTGCATCTGCCTGGACCGGGAGAACCCCATCACCCGTGCCCTGGTGGAGGAATATAAGATCGAAGCCTTTACGGGGAAGCCCGAGAAGATCCAGGGATATGAGAATGTCATCTGCGAGTGCTACGGGCTGGATACCGGCAACAAGGCAAAGCTGATGGACACCGGCTGCCAGATCGCGCCCATGACGGTTGTTGTCGATCCGGCGCGGCTGCATATGATGGCGGCCTACGGCGCGATGACCCTGAACAGCCGCGCCTATAACGATATCATCACGGCCCAGCTCAAGGAGGCCGATATCGTTCTGCTGTCGCACGCGGATCTGGACCCGGCCTCTGACGCCGTCAAGGCGATGATCACAGCGGTAGCGCCGCATGCGAAGCAGATCGTCTTTTCTGCGAAAAACGGCCAGGGGTATGACGAATGGGCTGAGGCGCTGAAGGGCGAGGCCGCTGCTGCGCCGGAGATCGCACCCGTCGAAGCGGAGATCGCCCGCTACGACTGCAGCCTGCATATCGCAGCGCCCCAGGGCATTTTCCCGGATAAATTCCTGAATAAACTGGCAAAGAAGACGAGAGAGGCGCTGTCGTCCCTGCCGGTGCCGCTGGCAAGCTTCCAGTGCTGTACCATCTCGGAAGAGGGTGTGGCGATCGTCGGCTGTACGGACCTGAGCGGTGTGATCCGGGAGGATCGGCTGGTCAATCTGTGCTCCATCGCCTGCGAACTGCATATTCAGCTGGCGGGCAACTGCGATCGGGAATTCCTGTGCGACGTAATGTACGATGCGATCCAGCACACCGCCACAGCGATGGAACAGGGCATGACCGTTGTCGGCAAATTCCCCAGCGTGTGGGATGATGAGGATGAGGATTGAGCCTTTCCCCAGCGAGCCTACAAAACACGGAGGCACTGCGTAGCTGCAGTGCCTCCGTGTGCATCGCATGCGGAATGCGGAGAGAAGTTTGGTTACGCGGAAACCGTATCAAAGCGGTACTTCTGGCGGACCTGGGGGTACTTCCTGTGGTC
>CAKTTR010000039.1 GCA_934615645.1 uncultured Oscillospiraceae bacterium
CTGGCCTGCCGCGTTCGAAACCGTGATAACGGCGTCGGACGGGGTGACGGAGAAGGTCACGGGGAAGGTCTCCAGGGCCAGGTCGATGGGTACGCACTGGCTGTTTGTAAATTCGACGGTGCCGCTGGCCGGGTCATAGCCGGTCTTTGTGACGGTATAGGCATAGCTGCCTGCGCCGACCAGATAGCAGCCGGTGCCGGCGGCGGTGACGGCCTGACCGTCCTTCGTCAGGGAAATGCTTGCGCCAGCCGGTGTCACTGCGAAGTAAAGAACATAGCTTGCATCGCTGTTTTCCCACTTGAGGACCGGGGCTGTGCCGTCATTGCAGGTGGCAAATTCGCCGCCCAGCAGACCGACAAGCCGCAGCTGGGTCAGCTCCGCCTGGGTCACGGCGGCGGTGTGATCGTCCTCCATGACGTTACTGCCGATGCCCTGCCCGCAGGTGCTCTCCAGATAATAGCAGTTTGCGGCGGCGGGCATGACATTTGAGCCCTTGCTGCCGATGATCGCACCGGCCAGCTCGCCGGTGGCCGTGACAGCGCCGGTGTTCAGGCAGCCTGCCACGGAGCCGCCGTAAGCGTTGTGGGCCCGCCCGAGGATCCCGCCGACGCCTTCCTTCGTGCCGGCGCCGGAGATGGCCGCCGTATTGTAGCAGCCGGTGAGGGCCGCATTGCTGAAGCCTGCAATGCCGCCGATCTCATCGCCGGTGCCGGTGACGGCTGCGTCGTTGCGGCAATTTCGGACCGGGACACCGTTTCTGCCGACAATGCCGCCCAAGGACGCCTTGCCGGTCACTGCGCCGTGGTTGACGCAATCGACAATACCCGTGCCGTAGCTGGACGAGCCGACGATGCCGCCCAGATAGGCGTTATCGCCGCCGGAGATCGTCCCATAGTTGCTGCAGCCGACGACGGAGGAGCTCTTGCTGCTGGAGTTCATCATCGCGCCGACGACGCCGCCGACCATGGCATTCTTGTCCCGCATGGATTCTGTGGTGATATTGACGCGGTTCGTGCAGTTTTCTACGGTGCCGCCGTTGAGCACGGCGACGATGCCGCCGGCGTACTGAACCGCCTCCAATTGACCCGAGACCGTCAAAGCCTTGACGGTGCCATTGGCGGCGACGGAGCCGAAGAAGCCGGCGCCGACAATGCTGGTACTGCCGTACTGGGTCAGCTCAGTGCCCTTGGCGCAGACGTTGGCGATGGTGTGCCCGCTGCCGTCAAACGTGCCGTTATAGCCTGCGGTGCTGCTGGAGCCGCCGTAGGGCGAGATGGGCGTCCAGGCATGGCTGCCCAGGTCGATATCCGCCGTCAAAATGGCGTTGCTTTCAGCGGCGCCGCTGTTGACCTTGTCGCGGAACCAGGCCAGCTCATAGCCGTTGGAGATCTGGTAGACCCCATCGACCAGGGCCGGCTCCATGGTATCCTTCCCGTTCCAGACCGGGTCATAGGCCATTTCCCGGGTAATTGCCACCGGCTCGGCGGCGACGGTGAAGGCCTCCTCAATGGTGGCGCATGCGGGCGCCTCCGCCTTGAGGGTATATGTGCCGGAGGGCAGGAAGCGGGCCACGCCGTTGGTCATGGGCAGCTCTGTGCCGTCCGCCATCACCGCGAGGATGATGGGATAGCCATCTGTAAAGTGGCCGCCCTGGGCGACGGTCAGGGTGACGGTGACCTCTGCGCCGGTGACGGTCACTTCTCTTGCTTCGCTGGTGCCGGTCTGGCTATCCAGGTTGGCTTCCCCGTCGCCCAGCGCCGTGACGGACACGACATAGCTGCCGGAGCCGTTCAGGGCGATCACGGAGGCGAAATCCTTCTCCGCCGTCTTACTGACCGCATCGTAAACGCTCTCGCTGTTCTTCGTCAGAACGACCCGATAGCCCTTGGCGGCTGCCTGGGCGGGCCAGACTGCCTTGTCGCCGTCCCAGGTGACGGCCGGGGTATCCAGGGTCACGGGGTGGATTTCTTCATAGTAGGCTGCCTTGAGGTACGGGTAGCCCTGGTTGATGTAGGTGTTCGTCGCAGCGTCGGCCTTTTGGGCGTAGGCGCTGCCGAGGCTCGACAGAATCGCGGCATCCTTGAGCTCGGCTGCCGTTTTGCCCGTGCCGGCACTGCTGCCGCTGCCGGAGCTGCCGGTGACGGAAGCGTCGGTGCTGTAGAAGCAGCCGCTGGCGGACAGATAGTTCGTGCGGCCGAAGAGGGCGCCGAAGTCGGAGGTCGTCGAGGTGACATCGCAGACGGCGTAGCAGCGCTTTACGGAGGCGGAGCTGGAGCCGTTGTTGCCGCCGAGGAGGCCGCCGGTGTACTGGCCGCCGGAGACGCTGCCCCGGGCGAAGGCGTCCTCCACCTTGCTGGATCTGCCGTAGACACAGCCGGCCAGGCCGCCGATATACTGACTTGAGCCGCGGACCGTGACGGCCGCTGCATAGGTGCAGGTCAAAGCCGCATTGTTGAGCTGGCCGACAGCGCCGCCGACATACTGGGCGCCGGTAACGCTGGTGCGCAGCACGGCGCAGTTCTGGATCGGATAGCCGGTGTAGCCAACGAGGCCGCCGACATAATCCTCCCCGGTGACGGCGCTGTCGCGGACGGTGCAGCCGGTGATGCTGCCGGACTGCAGCCGGCCCACCAGGGCGCCGACGTTGTTTCTCGTGCTGGTGATGGTCGCGTCGGCGACGGTCAGGTTCTGGATCGTCCCGCTGACGTAGCCGAAGAGGCCGCAGTTCGCATCGGTCACGTTCTGGGTGAAGCTGCTGACCGTGTGGCCTGCGCCATCATAGGTGCCCTTGAAGTTCGCACCGCTGGAGCCGATGGGGGCGAAGTCCAGGCCGCCGAGGTCGATGTCCTCCGTCTGGACAAAATAGAAATTGGAATTGGCTGCCGCCGCTGCCGTCTGGACCGCCAGATGGCGCAGCTGCTCGCCGGTGGCGATCTGGTAGGGATCGTCCTTCGTACCGGTGCCGCCGTCGTAGGCGTCAGCCTCGGCGCCGTTCCAGGGGGCATTGGGGGTCATGGTGACGGCGATCGTCTCATCCTTGGCGATGGCGATTTCGCCCTTAAAGGTACGGTAGCCCTTTAATTTGACCGCATAGGCATACGTCTCGGCGGCGAGGGTGTAGGACCCGTCGTCGTTGGCGGTCTGGACGCCGCCTTCGGGGTGCGAGACGGTGATGACCGCGCCCTCCGGTGCGCCGGTGAAGCGCAGGGTGTAGGTCGGGCTGCGGGTCAGGGTCACAGGCTGGGAGGCGGCCGCCTTGTTGACGGTCACATCGCCGGACTGGCCCTCGTAGCCAAAGGCGGTGACGTTATAATGATACGTCCCGTTGACAAGCTGGTAGATGACCGTGCCGTTTTCCGAGGAAGCCGGGGCAACGGTCTCGGCTTCTTCGCCTTCGCCCCGGGTCAGGGTCAGGGCGGCGTTTGCCGGGGTCAGGGTAAAGGTCACGTCGTAACGGCGCGGCTGCAGGGTGACGGCCTTCTGGACGTCGGCCTTGCCGATGGTAATCGTGCCGTTCTCGGGCGCGCAGTCCCCTTCCTCATAGGTAACGCTATAGGCGTAGCTGCCGGGCTGCAGGCCGGTGACGGTGTAGACACCGTCCTCCGTCGCCGCCAGGGCTTCGCCGTGAAAGGTGACGCTGGAGGCGGCGGGCAGGACCGTCAGGGTGACGGCATACGTCGCATTCGGGTCCTCCCATTTGAGGATGGGGTAGCCGCCGGGGTTGGGGGCAAAGCTGCCGCCCAGGGTCGGGGCCAGGGTCTGCAGCTGGCCGATGGTCTTGGATTTGCCATAGGTGTCGGTCGCGCCGCAGGTATCGAGGTAGTAGCAGTTTTCGACCGTCGCGGAGCCGTTGCCGAGGAGGGCTTTTTTGCCGCTGGGGACGGTGCCTGCGTTGTAGCAGTTCCGCACGGCAGTGCCGGAGCCGACCTTGCCGACGAGGCCGCCGACGTAAAAGGCCGTATCGACCGTGCCGAGGTTGTAGCTATCGGTCAGGGCGCCCTTGGTCAGATTGCCGACGAGGCCGCCGAAGTAGCCGTAGTTCGTGCCGCTGTGGTCGCGAACGAGGCTGGCGCGGTTGATGCAGAGGGTGACCGTGCCGCTGCTCTCGCCGACGACGCCGCCGACGCCGGAGTCCTTCTTGGTATCCTGCGTGACGGTGGCGCTTTCATTGCAGCAGGCCTCGACGGTGCCGCTATTTGCGCCGACGATGCCGCCAAGCTGCTCTGCGCCCGTCACAGCGGCGTCCCGCACGGTGACGCCGGAGACGAGGCCGGCGTTCGAGCCGACGGCCAGGCCGACGGCCTTCTGGGCGCGGAGGCTGGCATTTGCCAGCGTGAAATTCGCAACGCTCGCACCGGATGCGGTATAGCCGAACAGGCCGTAGCCGGTGCCGTTGGTCGACTTGATGTACAGGCCGCCGATGGTGTGGCCCGCGCCGTCAAAGCTGCCGACGTAGGGGTTGGCCGCCGTGCCGATGGGCGTCCAGGCGTGGTCGGTGTCGCCCTCGGTGTTGAGGTTCAGATCGGCTGTCAAAACGGCGTTGCAGCCGGTATGCCCCGCATTCACCTGCTGGGCGAGCCAAGCCAGGTTCTCGGCGGTGGCGATCTGGTAGACGCCATCACGCAGGACCGGCTCTGCCGCCGTGCCGTCCCAGGAGATAAAGCGCTCCAGGGCGATGGTCGTGGGGGCGTCGGCATCCGTCACGTTGATATAGCCGGTAACTTTTTTGTAGCCGGTGGTGACGATCAGGTAGTCGTAGGCGCCGACGGGGACGCGATACGTCCCGTCTTCTTCGGCGGTCATGACCTCGCCGTATTCATTCCGAAGGGTGATGGCCGGGACGGCTTCCGTCGTATTGCCGGTGAAGGTGAAGGAAATGACGTATTTTGTCGATTCCTGCAGGGTATCGGCGACGGCGAGGTCCGCGCCGGAGACGGTGAAGGCGACGTCCGTCGCGCTCTCGTAGCCGAAGAGGCTGGCGCTGTAGGAATACGCGCCGTCGGGGACGATATAGCTGCCGTCAGATTCCGGCGTCAGCGTCTCGCCTGCGGCGTTCTTGACCGTCAAGGCTGCGCCCTGGGGGAGGTTCGGGAAGGTGACCTTCCAAACCTTTGTCCAGACGGCGTAGAGGCCCAGATCGGCGTCATTCAGCGTAACAGACGCGCCGTCCGCGTAGGCGATCTCACTGCTGTCCGCGCTGGTGGCCCAGCCGTCGAAGCGGTAGCCCTCGCGGGTGAAGGTGTTGGCCGTCAGGGTGCCGGTGCCGAAAACGCTCTGGGATGCCGTCGCGTCCGTGCCGTCGTTGGCGTGGAAGATGACGCTATGAGGCAGGGCAACGGCGAAGTCCTTGAGGTAGACGCAGTCGTCGTTGCCGGTACCGGAGACATCCTTGACGTATTCCAGCGTCAGAACATCGCCCGCCGCCAGCTGGACGCTGTAGGACTTGAATTCCGCCATATTGCCGCTGAAATCGCCCTTCTGCGTATAGCCGTCATTCAGAGCCGCGCCGTTCTTGCTGATGCGGAGGAAGTCGAATTTCGTCTCCGAGGAGGCTTTGTAGGAGAACGTCAGCTCCGCGGCCTTGGCAAAGGTCAGGGTCAGTGCAGAGGCGGAGCTATCGACGCCGGTGTTCGTCGAGACGAGGGCGGTGCCGTCGTCCGTCACGGCGAAGGGGTAGTCCGACGCGCTGGCCCCGGCGCCATTGGTCACAGTGGCGATGCCGTCCAGGGCGGTGAAGAAGGAATCAATGCCGGCGGCCTCCGTCGCGGTCTCCACGATGGCGACGGTGTAGACGCCCGCCTCGACCTTCTCGGCGTCGCCGTTGCCGCTGCCGTTGTTCATGGAGGGCCAGTCGGGGTGGCCGACGACGATCTTCAGGCTGTCACCCACAGAGACGGGGACCGTCTCGCCGGGACGGTAGCCGGTTTTTGCCGGGTCATACGTCGCAGCATGATAGGTCTGGACCTGGAAGTTCTTGTTATAGGCCGCCGGGGTCACGACCAGATTCGCAGCCGTGACGCCCTCGCCCAGGGCCAGCTCATAGGTCTTGCTGCCGGAGGCAAACTTCGGGCTCAGGGTCCCGCCGGTGATCTCCAGGCTGGCCAGGGTCTTGGTCGTATCGTTGGCGATGCTGCCGATATCCGGACCCATATTCATGGTATAGCGCATGCAGATGGTGTCCCCACTGCGCAAGGTCTTGTCGGCGACCGTGTAATGGCCCATCCCCTGGTTGGTATACCAATCGTTCAGGGCAAACTGCCAACCGGCTGCGTAGCTGGTCGTGTCTGCCTGGAGGCCATTGATCTCGGTAATATAGGGGACCTCTGCACCGGTCAGGGAGTAATTCCCCTCTGCCAGTGCCGCCTGCAGGCAGGAGACTGCAGTGGAGTCACTGGTGATCTCCACCGTTTTATCCACCAGGGTGCCGGACCAGGCGGTCGCACCGCTGACCCAGCTGCCGGTGTCGGTTTCCTTGCAGGTGTTGTTTTCCACAACGACCCGCACGGTGCCGACGGTGTCCGCCGTGCCGTCTGCCGCAAATACGGACAGCGGCAGCAGGCTCAGGAGCATCGCCAGCGCCAAAAGGAAGCTGCAAACTCGTTTACTCATAGGTTGTTTCCTTTCTGGATTTTTTCTTTCTGATCGGCAGGCAGCTGCGTGCGCTGCCCCCATGTTTTCCTTTTCCTACGATTCTCTAACAGATTACAGGATAAAATGCTGCAAAAAAAAGCACATGGCCCCCTTTCTTAGGATATTGCCATGCACCCGTATTTGCACATAGAATCAGCGTAAGGCTGATGGAGCTGACCGTCTGTCTTCTGACTTGCGATAGGAGGCAAAGCCTCTGCAGGGCGCGCCTACCTTCCCATGCGAAAACGCACAGTGGAAGCCTTTCGGCTCACGCCAGATTGCTCTGGCGCTTCGGCGGCCCTTCACGCGCACAGCGCCGGTAACGTGGGGTCGTTTTGACGCCCCTTTCCTTCTCATGCACGCCCCCCGCTGCAGCGCGGTCAGGGGCGGGCATCCGGTCAGTTTCTGAATTACCATTATTATAAAGGAATGCGCAGAAATTGTCAATACAACGCCGTTGATGGGTGGTTGTTTTGGAGAGGGGCGGTGCGGTGCTGGGCACCGGGTGCGATGCGCCAGGCCAAAGGCTCCCCTGAAAGGGGAGCTGGCACGGCAAAGCCGTGACTGAGGGGTTTTGTTGCAAGTTTGCACCGCACCCCCCTGCGCCGTACAGCACCAAAGGCTCCCTTGTGTATGGGTGAGACTCCAAGAACGCAAGCGAAGCGCAGCGTGATTGGCTAAGTCGAACCCATGCAAAGCTAAGGGAGCTGGCATGGCGTAGCCATGACTTGGGTGAGACTCCAAGCGCGTAGCGTTTGGCTAATAAGCGAGAGTCAAAATCTTTGATTTTGCTCCTCGAGCTTATACAGCGTAGTCGAACCCATACAGCGTAGAGGGATTGCTGCAACGCAAAAGCAAGTTTGCTGCGCAGTACTCGACTCCTCCAGGCTTAAAAGCCAAGTTTGGAAATCTTTCCATGCCAATTTCTACCAGACAAATCTGTTAGCGCCCTCCGGGGGCCCGATTCTTTCTTCTCCAGCGAAGAAAGAATCGGGGAAGAAAGACGCCGCCAAAGGCGGGGGGCGGTCCCCCCGCCCTTGGATCTCACCCCCTGGGTACAACGTCGGCACTACAGCCGCACACTGTCCCAGCTGCCAGGCAGATTTGTGCCTGCATCCGTGCCCTGTGAGCTGGTGAGCAGACCGCTTGCCGCTTCGCTGTAGCTTACGCACTGCGGAGGTAGCTTGGGGGGATGGTGTGGTTGGGGGCCTGTAGCGTCGAACGACAGTCACGCTGCGCGCGGGCGCTTGCAGCGGTGTGTGTTCGGGGGCTGCCGGGGATTTGGTGCGCAGCACGCGAAAATCCCTGGCCTGGGGCCAGGGATTGGGGCGCGCTATTGGTTGATAAACTCGTGCAGGCGGCTGAGGTTTTCGGCGACGTCGTAGCCGTAGAGCTCGGCGCCGGAGACGTACATGATGCCTTCGTAGGTCTCACCGCTCATGTTTTCGATGGGGAGCATCAGCTCGTCGATCTTGAAATCGGACATGGTCGCCAGGCTCACGGCATGGGAGAGGATCTCCGTATTCGTCAGGTCCGTGTTGACCAGGGGGAGGATTTTGTTGGCAAACTCGTTCAGCTCCGCGGCGCTGGAATGGGTCGCCTTCTCCAGCAGGGCGGTGATGACGGTGCGTTGGCGGCTGGTGCGGACGAAGTCGTTGTCGATCTTGCGGATGCGGGCGTACCAGAGGGCCGTCTCGCCGGTCAGGTGCATCGTGCCCTCAGACAGGCCCGCGCCGGGGACCTCTTTGTTGATATAATTCGCCTCGGCCTGGGTCAGGTCGATGTCCACCCCGCCGACGATATCGACGGCTTGCTGGAAGGCGGAGAAATCGACAATGGCGTAATTGTCGATATCCACTTTAAAATTCTTCTCGATCGTCGCGATCAGGAGGTCGATGCCGCCCCAGGCGTAGGCCGCGTTCAGGGCGAACCAGGTGTTGCCGGTGTCCATGGGGATGCAGACGTAGAGGGTCCGCATCAGGCTGGTCAGGTGGATCTTGCCGGTGTCGTAGTTGATCGTCGCCAGCATCATGGTGTCGGACCGGCCGATGTCGTCGTCGCTGCGGGTGTCGGACCCGACCAGCAGGATCGTCTCCGACCCTTCGGGGCGGACGAGCTCGCCGGTGTCACTGTAGGCGCCCTGCATTTTGGCCATTTCGTCCTTGGAATCCTCCGCGTCGGTCAAAAGCGTGTCGTCGCCGAGGGCTTCGGCGTAGGACAGGGCGGCGTTGCCGCTGACGCTGGAACGGTCGATCTTCCCCAGCAGGATATTGAGATACGCATACGCTGATGCGGCCAGGACGACCATGACGCACATCGTCCACAGGATAATGCGCAGCCCCACCGGCAGGCGTTTTCGTTTTTTCTTTGGCGGTTCCTCGTGCACAAACTTGCCTTGATACATCTTCCGGCTCCTTTACGATAATTATTTGCAGTATAGCACATTTTTATCGGAAAAGAAACCCCGCAGACGAATTTTTTAAGATTTTAAGGTTTGGTGGGGGGCGCGGCTTTGCCGTTCTTGTACGGCTTATAGCGTTAAAATTTCGTGAATTGTTTGTCATTTTCTTTTGGGGGGTGGTGGATTTCTGCTTGACAGGGGGGCGGCGGGCACTTATAATTTGTACTAACGCTAGCATTAGACAAAGTACATTGTTTTACGCTCGTGCCGAAAAAGTACGAAGTAACAATGGCGAATGCAATGGCAACGGCTGCGGTGCGCAGATGCGGATGACGCAAGTCTGATCGCTGCTGCAATGCAACAAGGATGGGGCAAGCACAACGGCTGATGCCGCAAGGAAACGGGAGGAGCGCTATGAAAAAGATAAAGATGGGCAACGAGATGATCGACTTCATTGACCTGAAGTGTCTGGTCGTCAGCAAGGGGGTCCGGGTGGACCCGGCGGTGTATGAGCGGTTTTCGGGCATCTATAACATCTCGACGGACCTGCGGCGGCTCTCCTGCCTGATCTTCTCGGACGGGACCGTGGCGACGTTTACGGATATGGAGCCGGTGCTGGAGCGCTGGGGGCAGCGGTATTTTTGGACTGCGGAGGAGAAGACCAGCTACCATCCCCAGCTGCAGACGCCGTTCTTCGTCCGCGTGCAGGACGACCGGCCGGCGCTGTTCTTCCACGAAGAATTCCTGGATTATGTCACCTTCCCGAAGAAAAACAACTTCTACGACCAGGTCACGTCCGACGGGCTGCCCTTCTGTCCCAGCGCGGTGCTGCAGGGGACGGACTGGCTGACCTTCGGCTACCTCTGGCCCTGCGAATTTGCCAAGGCGGGGATGCCCTGCCAGTTCTGCCACTGCGGCAACGAGACCAGCGCCCGGGTCAAGAACAAGCAGCCCTTTGACCCGCCCATCACGGGGCAGCAGATGACGGAGATCATCCGCTACGCCGTCGAATCCGTCGGGAGCCAGCATGTGCAGATCACCGGCGGCTCGACGTTTGAGGGCAAGACGGAGCACAAGCACTTCCAGTACTACCTCCAGGCGATTGGCGAGAACCTGGGCCGGGAGAAAATTCCGGGGGACATCGTCTTTTACATCACCCCGCCGCGGGAGCTTGCGCTGGTGGATGAATACATCGAAAACGGCGTCGACCAGATCGCCTGCAGTGTCGAGGTCTGGGACGAGAAGCTGGCCAAGATCATCACCCCGGGCAAGATGAAATACACGACGCGGCAGCGGCACCTGGACGTGCTGCAGCACATTGTCGAAAAATACGGGCCGCACCACTGCTTCTGCAACTTCGTCGTTGGCCTGGAGCCGGTGGAATCCATGGCAGAGGGCGCGCGCTGGCTGGCGGAGCGGGGCATCACCCCGGCCGTCTCCATCTGGCAGCCGGCGGGGCTGACGGTCAACGGCAGCATGACGCCCCCGGGGCTGGACTATTACCGGGCCGTCAAGGAGCTGTTTTTAGAGCTCTACGCAAAATATGACCTGAAGCCCGCCGAGCGCACCGGCGAGAACGGCTGCATTGAAGAGGAATTCTACCGGGCCGTCCATGCAAGCGACGCATGACGGGGCTTTCCATCCAAGGCGTCTGCGTCCGGTATGACGGCGCGCCGGTCCTGCAAGACGTGACGCTGGAGATTGCGCCGGGGCGGATCGTCGGCCTGGTGGGCGAGTCCGGCTGCGGGAAATCGACGCTGCTGCGGGCCTGCTGCGGTCTGCTCAGCGGCGACGCGGCGGCCACGGGGAGAATTTTACTTCACGGCACCGACCTGCTGCACGCGTCTGAGCGGACGCTGCAGGGGGTGCGGGGCAGCCAGATCGGCATGGTCTTCCAGGACCCGGAGGCGACGTTCTGCCCGGTCATGCGCATCGAGACCCACGCGCTGGACGCCCTGCGGGCGGCGGGCAAATGCCCCAAGGCCGCCGCGCGGCGCAAGATCGCGGCGCTCTTTACCCGCCTGGGGCTGGGCGACACCGAGCGCATTTTGAAAAGCTACCCCCACGCCCTGTCCGGCGGGATGAAGCAGCGGGTCAGCCTGGCGCTGGCGATGCTGCCGGAGCCGGGGATCCTGCTGGCCGACGAGCCGACGGCGGCGCTGGATGTCGTCAGCGGGCAGCGGGTCCTGGCGATGCTGCGGCAGGTCCGGGCGGAGCTGGGGACAGGGCTCCTCGTCGCGACGCATCAGATCGCGAGCCTCTACGGCTTTGCCGACGAGGTCGCCGTGATGCAGGCGGGGAAAATCGTCGAATTTGGGAAGACAGAGTCCGTCTTTACCGCGCCGCAGCATCCGGCGACCCGGGCGCTGCTGGCGGCGTCCATGCGCCTGGCGCAAGGAGGTGCGTCATGACGCAGCTGGAAGTACGGGGCCTTTGCAAAACCTATGACCTGCCCGGCGGGCCGCTGCAGGCGGTGCAGCCCCTCTCCTTTACGCTGGAGCCGGGGGCGCGGCTGGGGATCGTCGGCGAATCAGGCAGCGGGAAATCGACCCTGGCCCGGATGATCGCCCAGCTGGAGACGCCCAGCGGCGGCGAAATTCTGCTGGACGGCGTCCCCCTGCGGCCCCGGCGCTACCGGGACAGGCGGGCCATTTATCAAAAAATTCAGCTGATTTTTCAAAATCCCCAATCCTCCTTTGACCCGCGGCAGACGCTGCGGGCGGGGCTGCGGGAGGCGGCCATCAACTGGGGCGCGCCAAGGCAGACGGCGGATGAAACAATCGCGGCGCTGCTGGCGCAGGTCGGGCTGGACCCGGCGCTGATGCGGCGCTATCCCCACGAGGTCTCCGGCGGGCAGTGCCAGCGGGCGGCCATCGCCCGGGCGCTGCTGGCATCGCCATCACTGCTCCTCTGCGACGAGGTGACGTCGGCGCTGGATGTCTCCGTCGGCGGGCAGATCTTGGACCTGCTGGATGCGCTCTGCCGGGACGGCGGGCCGTCGCTGCTGTTTATCAGCCATGATCTGGCGGCGGTGCAGCGGCTGTGCCCCCGGGCCATCGTCATGCAGGGCGGGCGCGTTGTCGAGGAAGGGCCGGTGGCCCAGCTGCTGGACGCGCCCCGGGACGCGTACACACGGCAGCTTGTCGACGCGGCAAGGGGGTTCTGCCGATGAAGAAAATGAAAAATCAGATGCAGAATCAAAAATATTCCCATGCAAAAACGATCCTGCGCGGGATCGCGGGGGTGCTGCTTGTCGTCCTTTCGATCTCGTTTTTATCCTTTGCCCTCATTGAGCTGGCGCCGGGGGACCCGGCGGATATTATGCTGCGGGCCTCTGGGGTCCTCCCCTCGCCGGAGGCGGTGGAGGCGCTGCGGCAGGACATGGGGCTGGACCAGCCGTTCCTGACGCGGTATTTTACCTGGCTGGGCGGCATTCTGCACGGCGATTTCGGCACGGCGTACTCGACGGGGCGGCCCGTTTTGCAGACGCTGCTGCCGGCCCTGGGGCGGACCGTCACGCTGACGGCGGTGGCCTTTGGCCTCACGGTCCTCCTCTCGCTGCCCCTGGGGCTGCTGTGCGCCCGGCGGCGCGACAGCTGGCTGGACCGGCTCCTGCGATTTTTTACCTACGTCTGCGGGGCGACGCCGAATTTCGTCCTGGGGCTGGGGCTGCTGTACGGCCTGGCCGTCAAGCTCAAGTGGCTCCCGGCCATCGGCAACGGCAGCGCCCGGGGGTATATCCTGCCGGTGACTGTCCTGACCCTGGGGACGGCGGCGTGGATGATCCGCCAGGTGCGGACCGCCGCGCTGGAGACCCGGGGGGCGGGCTATCTGACGGCCCTGCGGGCCCGGGGCATTCGCCCGGCGCGGATGGAGCGGTATGTTTTGAAATCCGCGCTGCTGCCGATTATTGCGAGCCTGGGGACCTGCCTGGGCAGTATGCTGGCGGGGGCTGTCGTCATTGAGAATATCTTCTCCCTCTCGGGGCTGGGGCGGCTGGTGCTCTCGGCCATCCAGGCGCGGGATTTTCCGCTGCTGCAGGGGTTTATCCTCTGGATCGCGGTCATTTACTATCTCATCAATTTCAGCTGCGACCGGCTGAACCGGGTCTTTGACCCGCGGCTGGAAAGGAGGTGGCTGGGATGAAGCTTGGGAGCAAACAACGCGCCCGGGGGCAGCTGCTGCTGTTTGGCGGGCTGCTGGGCCTTTTGTGCCTGCTTGCCCTGCTGGCCCCGGCCATCGCGCCTTATGACCCGTATGCGACGGAGACTGGCAATCTCCTCGCCCCGCCCAGCCGGGCCCACCTGCTGGGGACGGACGAGCTGGGGCGGGATATCGCCAGCCGGCTGCTCCTGGGGCTGCGGCCTTCCCTGGCGGCGGCGTTCTGCGTCGTGGCCCTGGCCGCTGTCCTGGGGACGGCGCTGGGGACGCTGGGGGGCTATCTCGGCGGCCCATTGGACGGGGCGGTGCGGTGGCTTATCACGGTGTTTCAGGCGTTTCCCAGCTTTTTGCTGGCCGTCGTCATCACCGGCTTTGCCGGGAGCAGCTGGCGCAACGCGTGCCTGGCGCTGGCGGCGGTCTACTGGGCCTCCCCTGCCCGGCTGGCCCGGAGCCTGACCCTCTCCATTTTAGAAGAGCCCTACTTAAAAAGTGCCCAGATGGCGGGCTGCACCCGGTGGCAGCTGCTCACGCGGCACATTCTGCCCAATATCCTGCCCCAGATCCTGGTCAACGCCATGGGGCAGACGGGCAGCGTTATCATCAGTATGTCCGGACTTTCATTTCTGGGCCTCGGCGCCCAGCGCCCTACCTGCGAATGGGGCGTTATGCTGGCGGAAGCGCAAAAGCTTCTCCGGCGCGCGCCGCAGCTGCTGCTGTATTGCAGCGTCAGCCTGGTTTTGCTTGTCCTGATATGTAATTTGTTTGGCGACGCGCTGCGGGATCTGACCGACCGGCGCATCGCCCAAAACGAAGGCCGTCCGGCATCGCGGAAGCGCCGCGGCGGCAAGCATAAGAAAACGGAGGAAACCACATGAACAAAAAGATCACGAGACTGCTCAGCGGCCTGTGCGCAGCGGCGATGGTCCTGAGCATGGCAGCCTGCGGCAGCAAGGACGCCGCCGGTTCCGGCTCGGATGCCCCGGACGACGCGGCTTCCACCAGCCAGACCAGCGGCGAAAAGGTCCTGCGGGTCGCGTCCAACGCTTCGCGCATCAACGCGAACCTGGACGTCGCCGACAACACGACCTACAACTACTTCGGCATCGCCTCCATGGGCATCGGCGAGTGCCTGTTCCATCTGGACGACACCCTGACCCCCCAGCCCTGGCTGGCCACCGGCCTGACCCAGAAGGACGACCTGACCTGGGAGATCACCCTGCGGGACGACGTCAAGTACCACAACGGCAACACCATGACGGCTGAGCGCGTCAAGCATTGCCTGGAGCGGACCCTGGCGGACTTCGACCTGGCGTCGGAATCCCTGACGGTCACGTCCATGACGGCCATCGACGACACGACGCTGGAGCTGGTCACCGCCCAGCCGACGCCGGGCCTGATGAGCATCCTGTGCGACACGATGTTTATGATCTATGACTTTGAGGACGGCTGCGACTTCGGCACCGACTCCTCTTACACCGGCCCCTTTGTATCCGAAGAGGCCGTCCCCGATGTCTCCCGCACCCTGGTCCGCTTTGACGACTACTGGGGCGGCGCGGCGAAGCTGGATAAGATCGAGCTGCTGATGTGCGACGACGCGACGTCCGCGCTGGAATCCGGCGACGTCGACTTCGCCCAGGGCGTGCCCCTGTCCGACATCAAGTACTTCGAAGAGACCGACGACTACACCGTCTCCAGCGCGCTGGTCCCCCGGGGCGAGCAGATCTGGTTCAATGAGAACCACGCCGGCGTCAATGACGTGGCAGTCCGCACGGCGATCTCCATGTGCCTGGACCGCGACACCATCGCCAAGGACATCTACCAGGATATGGCCGTGCCCAGCTACGGCATCTTCCCCGACTTCCTCTCCTACGGCGGCACGGAGAAGCTTGACCTGACCGTCGATTCCTTCGATCCGGAGGGCGCGAAGCAGGTCCTGGCCGACGCCGGGTATGCAGATTCTGACAACGACGGCATCCTGGAAAAGGACGGCAACAAGCTCTCCTTCAAGGTCGTCGCGTACAACGATCCCTCCCTGCTGGCGGTCGGCGATCTGCTGGCGGCGCAGCTGAAGGAGGTCGGCATTGAGATCACCGTCGAGGCGACGTACGACACCCGCAGCTACGAGACGGCGGACGACTTCGACATGATCCTCATCACCTACGGCATGGCCATGATCGGCAACCCCTACTACTGGATGAACACCATGGTCGCCTCCACGGCCAACGCCAACTCCGGCCACTACGCCAACGCCGACGTGGACAAGCTGATTGACGAGATGAACGCCGCCTCTGACGAGGCGACCCGCGACGATCTTTGCTTCCAGATCGAGCAGCATATGATCGACGATTGCCATTGGATCGTCTTTGCCCACAAGTGCATCTACTACGTGATGTCTGACAAGGTCACCGGCTTCACCGCCAGCCCCTGCCAGTACTACACCTTCACCAACGAAATGGACCTGGCGGACTAAGCCTCCGCCCGTCCCGCGCACGGTCTTTCGCAGCGACCGCGGCGTGACGCATCGCACCACCGCCCGGTGGGTCTGGGATGCCAGACCCATCGGGCGGGTTTTTGTGGGGGGGCTCTTCGGTGTGGCGCCGGGGCCAAAGGCTCCCCTGAAAGGGGAGCTGGCAGCGCGTAGCGCTGACTTGGGTGAGACTCCAAACGCGCAGCGTTTGGGCAAGTCGAACCCATACAGCGTAGAGGGATTGATGCACTGCAAAAGCAAGTTTGCTGTGCCGTACTCGACTCCTCCAGACTTTTAAAACCAAGTTTGAAAATCTCTACATGCTAATTTTTACCAGACAAACTAGCCACCGCCCTCCGGGGGCCCGATTCTTTCTTCTCCAGCGAAGAAAGAATCGGGGAAGAAAGACGCCGCTTAGGGCAGGGGGCGGTCCCCCTGCCCTAAGAACCCACCCCTGCATACCGCGTCGAGGCTGCAGCCGCACACTGTACGGGGTTCCAGGCAGATTTGTGGGTGCATCCGTACCCTGTGGGCTGGTGAGCAGACCGCTTGCCGCTTCGCTGTAGCTTACGGGGTGCTGCGGTGACCTACAGGCCACCGTAGTCGGCGGCCCGCAGCATCGAACGGTGGTCACGCTGCGCACGGGCGCTTGCAGCGGTGCGGTTTCGGGGGGTGCGGGAGCTTGCAGCGGTGTGGTTTCGGGGGGGTGCGGCCCTGCGGCGCTGCGCGCCGAAGCCCTTGCGGTGCATAGCACCGAAGGGCTGCTGGGGATTTGGTGCGGCACACTGGCCAAAGGCTCCCCTTTCAGGGGCGCTTTTGGTGTGTGCGTCGCACCAGGTTCTCAGCGGTCCTTCGGTGCTTGGCTCTGATCGAGGGATAGAAAAACCGCCCGGCGGGAGCCGGGCGGTTTGGGGGTTATGCGAATTTTTTCGGGTCAAGTCGTTCTGCTTGCCGAATGCGCGGGTAAGCGATTTTGCTTAGCCGATGGTGCAATGCATGAAGTACTTGAAGCCCAGGGGGTTGGAGAAGAAGCCGTGGACGGAATCGTCGAGCATGTAGAGGTCCGTGTAGAAGTACAGGGGGACGATGCAGCCCGTTTCCATGAGCATGTCTTCTGCCAGGTGCATCATGGCATAGCGGTTGTCGGTATCGGTGCAGGACTTGATGGTGCTGATGAGCACGTCGTAAGTCTCAGCCCAGGTGCCGTTCTCGACCTTGGTGTCGTAGCCGTAGGGCGTCAGGTCCAGGTTGTAGATGGCGACATTGGCGTTCTCGCCCTTGCCGAACTGGACGTCGTTGTTGCCGGAGGTGGAGATCCACATATCCAGGAAGGAGATGGGGTCGTTGTAGTCCGCCAGCCAGCCGTTCCGGGCGATGGAATAGTCGCCCTGTTTCCGGGTGTTCAGGAAGGTGTTCCATTCCTGGTTCTCCAGCTTCATGTCGATGCCGACCTGGGCCAGAGCGCCCTGCAGGTATTCGGCGATGGCC
>CAKTTR010000040.1 GCA_934615645.1 uncultured Oscillospiraceae bacterium
TGGGCAACGCCTACCAGAACGCCACCGCGACCGTCGACGTCGCGGCCCAAGGCGTCCAAACGGCAAACAACGGCAAGACGGCACTGGCGGCGTCCGGATGGCCGGAATCCAACTAAAGGAGGGAGGGGACAGTGATGCACAATCCGAAACGGCTGGCAGGAAGTTCGCGCTGCGCTATGCGGCGGGGCATTGGCCTGTTGCTTTGCCTGGTGATGCTTTTTTCCTCTGTCCCGTTCGGCGGCATTGCCTCGCCGGTCAATGCGGCGGAGGATACCGTTACGGTTACCGTAAACTATGTTTACGAAAGCAACGATGCGATGGTCGCGCAGCCGTATACTGCGCAGATCGAAAAGGGAAGCGCCTTCCGGAAGACCCTGGAGATTCCGAAGCTCTTCAACTACTCCATTCCGACGGACCAAGCCGAGGGGCTGGAGGAAGGAATTGCACTGCAGAAGGATAACGCGACAGGCAATTATACCCTGCAGTTTGATCTCGATGCGGTCCAGGAAAATGTGACCGTTACCCTCTATTACGTCGCCGGAACAGCGAAGTACACCGTCTACCACTATTATCAAAATCTTGAGGATAATCAGTACGCCCTGGATCCAACGATTGTTGAGCTGACGGGTGATATCGACGCCTATACCCGGGCGGTTGCAAATCACAAGCCCGGCTACCGCTGCAAGGGCATCCCGCAGACGACGATCGCGGCGGACGGCTCGACCAAGGTCGAGATTTATTACGATCGAGAGTATTACACCGTGACCTTTGATGTCAACGGCGGCATTGACGGCCCGGAGCCGATCTATGCAAAATACGGCACGACCTTTGACGCATCGAAGGTGAAAGAGCCGAAGCGCAAGGGCTATCGCTTCCTTGGATGGAGCCCGGAGCTCACCGGCACCGTGACAATCGAACAGAGCATGACCTATGTCGCCCGGTGGGAGGCGGAAAAGGGGCATGCAGACTACACCATTGTCCTCTGGGGGCAAAACGCCAACGATGATGAGTATTCCTACCTCTCCTCCCACCAGGCCTGGGGCCATGTGGGCCACGAGGTCACCTGGGACCCGGAGATCGAGATCAGCCATGTCCATACCGACAAATGCTGGAAGCTGACGTGTGGGAAAAAGGAGCATACGCATACAGTGGAGTGCTTGAAGAATTGCCCGCATACACATGACGCCGCATGCTACGGCGGAACAAGGCAGGAAACGCCATACGATGAAAAAACCGAGTCTGACAAAGAAAATATTGAGCAGTTCACAAAATTGTTTGGCACACTCCAAAACGGTTATGTCTACCGTGTGAGATGTGAAGCGGGGGCATCTGTTGGAGATCAAGAGAAGTATGACAAATACTATCTGTATTTTAACGATTCTTGGTATTTGGCAAATGCGAACGCCTGTGATGGGGACGCTGTGAAAGATAGTGGCAAAATAAATGCGCACGGTCATAGCGGTTATGTAGTGTCTGGTAGTGACAAAGACCAATTCTGGGCATACAAAGCAAAGCTATCTTGCACCCATACCCATGATGCTACCTGCTACAACTGCGGCATGGAAGAGCATGACCATAGCGATGCATGCGGCACCCTGACCTGCGGTCTCAGCGAGACGCCCAAGAAGTATATGTCCGATATCCAACCGGACAGCAAGCTGTGGGATTACAAGACCAGCGATACGGTGACGGTCGCGGCCGACGGCACTTCTGTGCTGAACGTGTACTTCACAAGAAAGACCTTTACGCTGACATTCAAGTATGGCCAGTACAGTAGGACTACGACTGAAAAAATTACCGACCGCTGGGGAGCAAATGTCAAGGCGCGTTTTGATGCAATCGAGACCAATGCCAAAAGGTATAATCCAAATCTATATGGCTGGGAAGACAGCACAACTGGGTACTATACCAATAATGTAATGATTATGCCATCAACAGACAAGACTTTGACGGCTAAATATAATTGGTCAGATACATTGAACACGATGACTTATTATGCGGCGGACCTTAACGGTGTCTATCAAAAGATTTTTGTTATACAGTTTTATGGTGACAACGTTACCGTTACTGCAGATGAGTATTATGAATGGGAAGGTTATACAGTCAATAAGGAGAAGAGCACTGCAATCGGGGGCTCCTGTAAAAATGCAGCATTCTATTATGATAGAAACACCTATGACCTCAAATTCTATTCAGCCTCCAAAAACGATGCATATAAGGAAGAAAACGTAAAATACGAGGCCCCTCTTAAGCAGTATGATTATGTGCCGACCCAAAAGCCGGATACGGTTGAGCTGGATGCGTTTTTTGCCGGCTGGTATCAGAACCCGGAGTGTACGGGTGAACCGTATGATGTTGCGGCGCATATAATGCCATCGCATAACATTGCCCTCTACGCCAAGTGGGTCAACGGGCTGTACACCGTCCGGACCTATACGGATGATACGATGCAGACGCCGTACACGTATGAGGGCTATACCGGGGTGCAGGAGAAGATCGAGAAATATACCCTGGCGACTGCGCCGACGCCCCCAAGTAAGCCAGGCCATGTTTTCATTGGATGGTTCTACAAGGATGGCGAAGCGGAAAAGCCCTTCTCCTTTACCATGACGATTACAAAAAACTATGATCTTTACCCTAAATTCTCTGAGCCTAAGACGGTGAATTATACGGTCCATTACTATAAGGCGGGAACGACGGACAAGGTTGCAGATGACCGGACCAATTCTGTTACGATCGGATCGACGGTTACAGAAAAAGCGAAGATAGGTACGGAGCTGGATCTGCTGTCTACCGAAGAACAGGGAAAGTACTATCCGGAAAAGACCAGTACAAGCGTCATCATCAATGAAATCGATCAGGAGATCATCTTCTATTACACAGAAGCCACGTCTGTAGAATATACCGTCTATTATCAGGATGCAAATGGTAAAGATTTGATTCCGTCCGTGAAAAAGGAGACGGAGTATTCGACTGTGACGGAGGAATACGTATCGATCCCCGGCTATGCACCCCTGCAGCATTCAATTCGGCTGGACCTTTCTTCGGATCCGGAGCAGAACAAGATCACCTTTATTTATGAACCGACCCGGACAACGCTTACCATCCAAAAGAGCGGCTGGGAGCCCATAGACGAGAATCAGACCTTCCTGTTCCACATCCAGGGGATCGAGGACACGACGAAAGAAATCGACTTGACCGTCACCGTCCACGGCAACGGGAAAACGACGATTACGGACCTTCCGGTCGGCAAATACCGTGTGACAGAAATGACCGGCTGGTCGTGGCGGTATGCGCCTGCTGGAAATGCGCAGGAAATCACGCTTGCGGTGGGCGGTATGACGCTGCCGTTTGCAAATCAGCGCACGAAAAACAACTGGCTCGATGGGGACAGCTTTCACGTCAACCTTTTCGGGGCAAACCCGTAAGAAGGGGGGAACGGCACAATGAAGCATCATAATCAGGGCAGATATCAGGGGAAATTCGAAGCCCATACGCAAAAGCGTGTACGTGCGCACCGGCAGAGAAAGCCGGTTACACTGCTCGTTTCCCTGCTGCTGCTCCTCGGAATCACGATCGGCAGCACCGTTGCGTTCCTTGCAACGAGGACGGCGGCAAAGACGAATACATTTACCCCGTCTAAGGTTTCAAGTCAGGTGACGGAAGATTTTAACGGCACGACAAAAAGCAATGTCGCAGTGAAAAACACAGGGGATATTGATGCCTATCTTCGGGCGACGGTCAATATCACCTGGAGGAAGGACGAAAATACTGCCGAGCAAACCGTATCGGCAAAGGTCCCGAAGGAAGGGGTCGATTATGAGATCACCTATGCTGATAGGACTGGCTGGGCGCAAGGCCCGGGCGGGTACTGGTACTATCTAAGACCCGTCGCACCCGGCGACAGCACCGACACGCTGATCGAAAGCTGCACGCAGCTTGCCGGGGCGGAGGTTCCGGAAGGGTATCACCTTTCTGTGGAGATCATAGCGTCCGCCATCCAGTCTGTTCCGGATAAGGCCGTTGGCCAAGCCTGGGGCGTCACGATCACGGAAAGCGGCGTGACGCGGTATACGGGCTGAGGGAGGTAGAAGGATGAAAAAAACGTTTCAAACGCTGCGTTCCCTTTTGCTGATCCTGCTGGCGGTGGCGTGCCTGGCGGCGCCGGTCTTGGCGGCGGCCTCGACGATCACTTACCAGGGCGCGGACACCGGCTTTGACTTCCAGCCGGGCAGCGATTACACCGCGACGGATCTGTTCCAGAATTTTAAAAATGTCATGCCCGGCGATGTTGTAACGGAGGAGATCACCTTCCGCAACGCCGCCACGGACAGCGACTTTGTCAATCTCTATCTGCGCGCCGTCCCCCACGACGAGGCGGCAAACCCTCTGAGCGAGTCCGTCGCCGCGTCGGAGACCGTCGCGACGGCCCGGGAATTCCTCTCCAAGCTCTCTATGAAGGTCTGGAACGGGGAGACGCTGATTTTCGACGCCGCCCCGGAGGAAGCCGGCGGCCTGCAGGAAAACCGCCTGCTGGGCACGTTCCGCTCCGGCGAGACGGCAAAGCTCCGGGTCGAGCTCACCGTCCCGGCAGAGCTGGATAACACGTATGCAAACCGCATCGGCGAGGTCGACTGGGTCTTCCATCTGGAGGCCTTCCAGGAGAGCCAGCTGACGGCCCGCAAGCTCTGGTCCGACGGCAACGCCAATCACACCGGTGACACCATCACCGTGAACCTGCTGCGCGATGGCAAGATCGCCGAGACGCAGGAGCTCAGCGCCGCCAACGGCTGGGCCTATACCTTCGACCGCCTGGTCGAGGGCCACACCTGGACCGTCGAAGAGGCGTCCGTCCCGGCGGGGTACACCGTCAGCTACGCGACGGAGGGCAATGTCACCACCATCACCAACACGAAGGACACGCCGCCCACCCCGACCCCGGGGACGCCCGTGACCATCACAGTGGAAAAGCGCTGGAGCAATGATAAGCCTGCCAGCCGGCCATCGTCCGTCTCTGTGACGCTCTACAACGGCAAGACGGCGTACCAGACCGTCCAGCTCAGCGCGGCAAATAACTGGCGCTACACCTGGCAAAAGCTTGCCGCCGACGGCAACTGGCAGGTCCTGGAGACGAACATCCCCCGGGGCTACACCCCGTCCTACCAGGCCGCGAACGGGACCGTCACGATCACGAACACGGCGACGCTGATCCAGACCGGCCAGCCCATCGCCCTGATCCTCCTCTGCGGCGGCCTCGGCCTCCTGCTCCTCATCCTCGGCGCGTTCCTGCTCTTTGCCCGCAGAAAGCGCCGCGACGCGGAGAACTAAAAGCGCGGACAGAACGCAGCTCGTGCCGGGTGACGGCAGAAAAAGCAAATTGCCCCAAGGCAGCATCGCTGCCTTGGGGTCTTGCGTTTCCAAGGCGCTGGCGCACCGCGTTTCAGGCGCTGTGCGCGGCGCGTGCGTCAAAAACGCCAACCAGGGAAGAACCTGGCTGGCGTTTTGCGCTTTGCGGGGCCGGATGCGCCCTCAGGAGGTGAGCTTGCTCTGGAGGTTCTCCCGCAGGCTCAGGGCGCCTTGGACGTTGTTGATGATCAGGGCGTCGGTGATGCCGTATTCGTCAATCATGCTGGCGATGGACGCCGTCTCCTGGCGGATGTCAATGACGATGATCTCTTCGTAATAGTCGATCATATACGGCGCGAAGGCGTTGCCGTAGGACTCCTTGAAGATCAGCAGCTTTTTGCCGTTCTTGTTCTCCGTCTTAATATCCGTGAAGGCCTGGTCGCCGCTCATAAAGGCCTCGGCGTAGCCGCTGGCCTCTTCGTTGATGGCCTTGGCTTCGAAGGTGCTGCCGCCGGTGGTGCAGGTCATGGTGTAGCCCGTCTCCGGCAGGTGGGCGACGGTGTAATCCGGGTTCTGCTTCAGCTGCGCCGGTTCGCCTGCGAAGGAGTACAGGGAGCCGATGTAGCCGCAGTTGACGATCGTCTTATAGGAGCCCAGGGTGCGGGCCGTGATGCCGTTGGCGGCGCAGTAGGCCTGGCTGGCGTAATATGCGCCCAGGGAGGTCCAGTGGTGGTCCGTCCGGTAATAGGTGTATTCGCCGATGTGCTCCTTCAGAACGCCGATACAGTCGGCCTTTGTGACGCCGTCGCCCATGCTGTCGTACGTCGCCTGGATGAAGGCGGCTTGGTTTTCCAGCACATCGTCATAGCCCAGCGGGGGATAGAAGGCGCAGGCCTTGGGGATGAGCAGGCTGGTGACGTGGACGTCCGGGTACTTGGCCGCAAAATCGCTGACCATTTTGGCGTAAGAGTCCGAGCCGGTCTCGTCGAGCTTGAAGTATTCGACGGCGTAGTCGCCGCAGACGAGGATGTTGTTTTTCTCGAAGGCGTCGATGTCATTGTGGAAATGGCCGCTGGCTTGGGTCTCCGGCAGAATTTCCTGGTCGACCGTCGATTTGCTGCGGTGGATGACCTGGCCGCATTTGCTGCAGGTCTCGGTCATGCCATCGTCGGATTTGACAAAGTCATGGCCGGTGGCCTCGCCCATCTCCTTGCCGCAGAATTTGCAGACAGTGGGCAGCGCGCAGTTGACAGATTCGTCCGCCACGTGCTCCGTCGCCGGGGCCAGCTCCTTGCCGCAGACGGTGCAGGTCTGGGGCGCGGCGCAGGTGGCTTCCGGGCCGGGGGTGTGGCCGGTGGCCGGGGCCAGCTCCTTGCCGCAGACGGTGCAGGTTTGGGGCGTCTCGCAGGTGGCTGCGGGGCCCGCGGTGTGATCCTGGTGGGCGGCTTCCATCAGCTTGCCGCATTCATCGCAGTAGCGGGCGACGGTACAGTCCGCCGGGGCGCTGCAGTGATGCCGGTGTCCCAGGACGCCGGTGAAGTATAGGACGGCTGCCGCGATCGCAGCCAGCACCAGGATAATCAGGATCGGCCCCAGGGGGCTGCGCTTTTTTTGGAATCTTCCTCTTGCCATATACACTCTCCTTGTTTTTTATCTAAGTTATCTTTCGTTCTGTTTCAAGGAACAAAATACGCCTGCAGGTTGGAAAAAGCCATGCAGGCAGACGCCTGCATGGCTTAGAAGAGGCGGGGACGCGATGTTTCCGGGCGGCTTATTTCTTGCAGAGCTCCGCCGTATCCTGCGCGATCATCAGTTCCTCGTTCGTCGGGATGACCCAGACTTCGACCTTGGAATCCGGCGTGGAGATCTTCTGCTCCTTGCCGTGAATCTTGCTGTTGATCTCCGGGTCGAGCTTGACGCCGAGGAATTCCAGATAGGAGCAGACGCTGGCACGCGTATCCGGCCCGTTTTCGCCGACACCGGCGGTGAAGGTCAGAACATCCAGCCCGTTCATGGCGGCGGCATAGGCGCCGACATATTTGGCGACCTCGTAGTCAAACTTCTCCAGGGCGAGCTTGCACTTTTCGTTGCCCTCGGCGGCGCCGCTTTCCAGATCGCGGAAGTCGGAGGAGAGCTCGGACATGGCCAGCACGCCGGACTTCTTGTTCAGCATCGTCAGGCATTCGTCGACGTTCATGCCGTACTTATTGCAGATGAACTGGACGACGCAGGCATCAATATCGCCGCAGCGGGTCCCCATGGGGACGCCGGCCAGCGGGGAGAGGCCCATGGACGTGTCCTGACATTCGCCGTTGCGAATGGCGGCCAGGGAGGAGCCGTTGCCCAGGTGGCAGTTGACCATTTTGAAGTCCTTCCGGCCCAGCAGCGCAGCTGCCCGGCGGGCGACAAAGCGGTGGGAGGTGCCGTGGAAGCCATAGCGGCGGATGGAGTCATTCTCGTAGTATTCCGTCGGGATGGCGTAGCGGTAGGCCTTGGGGGGCATCGTCATATGGAACGCCGTATCGAAGACGGCGACCTGGGGCGTGCCGGGCATGGCCTTTTCACAGGCTTCGATGCCCATGAGGTTTGCCGGGTTGTGCAGCGGGCCCAGGGGGAAGCAATCCCGGATGGCCTGCTTGCAAGCCTCGTCTACAACGCAGGAGGCAACGAATTTATCGCCGCCGTGCAGCACGCGGTGGCCGACTGCGTCGATCTCGTCGACGGAGGAAATCACGCCGTTTTCCGGGTCCACCAGGATCTGCATGACGGCTTCAATGGCCTCCTTATGGGTCGGCATGGGGATATCCCGGGTGACCTTGAGGTCGCGGGCCGGGACCTTGTGGGTCAGGCGGCCGTCCAGATTGATGCGCTCACACAGGCCCTTTGCCATTACGTTGCCGCTTTTCGGATCCATCAGCTGATATTTCAGGGAAGAGGAACCGGCGTTGATTACGAGGATGTTCATGGTTACTTGTCAACTCCTATTTTGTGTTAAGATAAGGCAGAATGTTAGATTTCATCGTGGAACAGCTTGCGCTCAAACTCCAGCATGATCGGCTCGTCCTCTTTTTTCTCGCAGAACAGTTCGAGCTCGTCGCCATGCTCTCCCAGCAGAGCGCCCATGGCGATATACTGGCTCAGAGAGGATTTCATGTTGAAGATGTCGCCCTGCAGAGAACGCAGGAATACATTGCCCTTGCAGCGACTTACGGCTTCAACAAAAGCATTGACTTGAACAGAATTTTTCAGTTTCATGGTAAGCCCTCCTAAAGATGTTTCCTTTTTGATCGGTATGTGCTATAATCCTGATAAAATCGTTGTGCGCCTGCTTTTGAATGAAAGGATTTCATCGAAAAGCCCGCGCCGCCGTCTTGGGCAGGACCTGCTGCGACGGAGGCGCGATCAAAGGCTTTTCAAGCGTTTGACCAGCTTCTAGTATAATGCATCTGACCCGGCAAGTCAAGAATCGACTTTGCATTTATTGGAAATTCTGTGCTTTCTTCCGCGGCTTCTTGGCGGATTTTTGGGGGTTTTTATGAAAATAGCTGCCATCATCAGTGAATATAACCCGTTTCACAATGGGCACGCCAAGCAATTTCGCCTCATCCGGGAGCGGCTGGGGGCCGACACGGTCATCGTCTGCCTGATGAGCGGCAATTTCGTCCAGCGGGGCGAGCCGGCGCTTTTGCCAAAGGCGGTGCGGGCCGAGGCGGCGGTGGCCTGCGGGGCGGACCTCGTCCTGGAGCTGCCGGTGACGGCGGCGCTCTCCTCCGCAGAGGGGTTTGCCGCGGGCGGCGTCCGGCTGCTGGATGCGCTGGGCGTCGTTGACGAACTGTGCTTCGGCGCGGAGACGGCGGACCGGGACGCCCTGTGGCAGACGGCGGCCTGCCTGCGGACCCCGGCGTTTTCTGAGGCGCTGCGGCGGGAGTTGTCGGGGGGCATCTCCTTTGCCGCTGCCCGCAGCCGGGCGCTGGCGCAGCTGGGCGCTGCGCCGGAAGTGGTGCGGCAGCCGAATGATATTCTGGCGGTGGAGTACTGCAAGGCGCTGCAGGCGCTGGGCAGCCAAATAGAGCCTGCCGTGTTCTTGCGGCAGGGGGCGTATCACGCCGTGCTGCCGGAGGGGGAGAACCCGTCGGCGACGTCGCTGCGGGAGCTTGCGCGGCCGGAGGCTTGGGCGGCGTATGTCCCGGCGGCGGCGCTGGCCGTCTATGCCCGGCACCCGGCGCAGTACCGGCGGGAGAACGGCGAGCGGGCGATGCTGGCGGTGCTGCGGCGGATGCCGGAGGCGGAATTTGCCGCGCTGCCCTACGGTTCCGAGGGACTGTGGCGGAAGCTGTACCGGGAGAGCCGCCGGGCGGGCAGTGTCGATGCCTTGCTGGACGCCGTCAAATCCAAGCGCTACGCCCGCAGCCGCATTGCCCGGATGTGCATGTGCGCGTATCTGGGCCTGGATGCGGACGCCATGGCGATGGAACCGCCGTACCTGCGGGTGCTGGCGATGCGGGAGCCGGGGCGGGCGCTGCTGCGGCAGGCGCATGAGACGAGCCGTATCCCCCTCATCCAGGCTGGGACCCGGGTGCGCACGCCGTATTTTGCGCTGGAGACGCGGGCTTGTGACCTTTACGCCATGTTTGCGCCCCCCGGCGCGCCGCTGACCGCCGACGGGGAGCGGCACAGCAGGATATTTTATCAAAATGAAAAATAATGCTTGCATTTTTGGCAATGCTATGGTACTATATCTAGGCGATGCGAATCGGAAAGCGCCGCTGTGCGCTTTTTTAATACAGTAGAAAGAGGTGAACAGAGTGAAGGAAGGTATCCATCCCAAGTACGAACAGACTACGATCAGATGCGCATGTGGTGAAG
Organism: uncultured Oscillospiraceae bacterium; assembly: GCA_934615645.1. GTDB lineage: Bacteria > Bacillota > Clostridia > Oscillospirales > Oscillospiraceae > SVMC01. The sequence continues at coordinate 10,213 of CAKTTR010000040.1, forward strand.
TCATCGAGACCGGTTCCACCAAAAAGGACATCAAAGTTGAAATCTGCTCCAAGTGCCACCCTTTCTATACCGGCAAGCAGAAGCTGGTTGATACTGGTGGACGTGTTGACCGTTTCAACAAGAAATACGGTCTGAAGTAATTTGCACAAGCCCGCGCCTGATGTTGGTGCGGGCTTTTTTCTATTTGCCATGGGGGAAGAATGGAACAACTGGAACGACATGTGATAGAGCGGGCAATTCTGGTGGGCCTCAATGCCGATTGCTTTGCCCCGGAACAGACAGCGACGGAGGCGTCGCTCGACGAGCTGGCGGCGCTTTTGGAGGCTGCCGGAGGCCAGTGCGTTGGCCGGGTGCTGCAAAACCGCCACACGCCGGACCCGCACAGCTTCATCGGCGAGGGCAAGGCCCAGGAGGTCCGGGCGCTGGCCGCGCAGACCGGGGCGGAGATGCTGATCTTTGACAATGCCCTTTCGCCCTCGCAGCTGCGGGCACTGGAGGAGCTGACCGGCGCAGTCGTGCTGGACCGCAGCGCCTTGATCCTGGATATTTTTGCCCAGCGGGCCAAGACGGCTGAGGGCCGCCTGCAGGTGGAGCTGGCCCAGTACCAGTATCTGCTGCCCCGGCTCAGCGGCATGGGCAAGAGTCTGTCGCGTCTGGGCGGCGGCATCGGCACCCGCGGCCCCGGCGAGACAAAGCTGGAGACGGACCGCCGCCACATCCGCGAGCGCATCCACCGGCTGGAGCGGGAGCTTGCCGAGGTGCGCCGGACCCGGGCGGTCCAGCGGGAGCGCCGGATGAAAAATTCCATCCCGGTCGTCGCCCTGGTGGGCTATACGAACGCCGGGAAATCGACGCTGCTCAACGCCCTGACCGGCGCTGGCATCCCTGCAAACAACCGCCTGTTCGATACGCTGGATACGACGACGCGGAAGCTCCGTTTGTCGGAGACGACCCAGGTGCTGCTCTCGGACACCGTCGGGTTTATCTCCAAGCTGCCGCATCATCTGGTCGACGCCTTTCAGGCGACGCTGGAGGAGCTGCGCTACGCGGACCTGCTGGTCCATGTCATCGACGCGACGGATCCGCAGCGCCAGGCGCATATCGCCGTGGTGGAAAAGCTTATCGGCGAACTGGCGGGGGAGGGCGTGCCGGTCATCTCCTGCTACAACAAGGCGGACCTGGAGGTCGAGGCGCTGCCCCATGGGGAGCTGACCATCGCCATCTCCGCCAAAACGGGGGCGGGACTTTCCGACCTGCTGGCCCTGATGGAGCAGGCCCTGCAGCGGGGGCAGCATCGGGCGAAATTCCTGCTGCCCTACGCCATGGCAGGCCAGCTTGAGGTGCTGCACCGCCAGGCGCAGGTGCTCGAATGCGAATATACGGAGCGCGGCATCGTTGTGGAGGCTGTGTGCGATGAAATTCTCTACGGCAAGCTGCAGGCGTATCTTATAGAAAGCGAGGGGTGAGGCGAGATGGAGCAGCCTGTGAAGCGAGCGCCGTTCTTCACCCCCACCGGCCCGGCGGCGGAGACGATGATCGAGAAAAAATCCCGCTTCACCGGCAGGATCTGGCCGGTGGAGACGGAGGAGGAAGCGTTGGCGCAGATCAAAAAGACCCGGGATGAATTCTGGGACGCCACGCACAATGTCTATGCCTACATTATAAAAGGCGGCGCGACCCGCTACAGTGACGACGGCGAGCCCGGCGGCACAGCGGGGATGCCGGTGCTCAATGTGCTGCGCCAGGCGGAGATCGCGAACGTCTGCTGCGTCGTCACCCGTTATTTTGGCGGGACGCTGCTGGGGGCAGGCGGGCTGGTGCGGGCCTATGGAAAGGCCGCGAAGCTTGCGCTGGACGCGGCGGGCATCTCGGTGCAGCGGGTCTGGTCCCAGGTGCGCATCCCGTGCCCGTACCATCTTTTTGAGCGGGTCCGGCTGGATGTTGCGGCGTTTGGCGGCCAGGTGCAGGATACGGACTTTGCCGCGGATGTGACGCTGGACGTTTTGCTGCCGGAGGAGCAGACGGCGCCGTTTTTGCTGCGCCTGCAGGACCTGTCCGGCGGGAAAATGCAGCCGGAGGTCATGGGAACGTGCTACCGGGCCTTCCCGGTGGAAAAATAGGCGGAACGGAAAGGGGAGCGCCGCAGTGGAGGAACTGAGTATTCGCCAGCGCCTGGAGCAGGCGGAGCATGAAAATTTAGCGCCCTGGGCAGCGTTTGCCGATGCATCCCGGGGCCGGGCCTATCCGGAGGCGCCGTGCCAGATGCGCACCTGCTACCAGCGGGATGTGGACCGCATTGCCTACAGCAAGGCGTTCCGCCGCCTGATGCACAAGACCCAGGTGTTTTTGCAGCCGGAGGGCGACCACTACCGCACCCGGATGACCCACACTCTGGAGGTCAGCCGCATCGCCCGCAGCATCGCCCGGGGCCTGCAGTTGAATGAGGACCTGACCGAGGCGGCGGCCCTGGGCCACGACCTGGGGCATACGCCCTTTGGCCACGCCGGAGAGGTCGCGCTAACGGAGGTCCTGGGGCGGCCGTTCCGGCATAATGAGCAGTCCCTGCGGGTCGTCGACCGGCTGGAGAACGATGGCCGGGGGCTGAACCTGTGCTATGAGGTCCGCATGGGCATCGTCGGGCACACGGGGCCGGAGATCGCGCAGACGCTGGAGGGGCAGATCGTCCGGACGGCGGACCGCATCGCCTATATCAACCACGATATTGACGACGCCATGCGCGCCGGGATCCTGACGAATGACGATATCCCCGCGTCGATCTCTGATATTCTGGGCCACACCCACCGCCAGCGGATCGACACGCTGGTGCGGGATATGATCGCCTGCTCCGTGGGCGGCGACCGGCTGCAGATGCAGCCGCAGGTCAGCCGGGCCATGAATGAGCTGCGGGAATTCATGTTTGAACGGGTTTACCGTAATCCGGTCGCCAAAGGAGAGGAATCCAAGGCGCGGGGCATCATCCAGCAGCTGTACCGCTACTATGAACGCTGGCCGGAGAGACTCCCGGCGGATTTCCTGCCGCAGCTGGATTTTGACGGAATTCAGCGGGTCATCTGCGATTATATCGCCGGGATGACAGACAAATACGCGATTTACAAATACTCTGAGCTCTTTATCCCTGCCGCCTGGCAGGTCCGGGGCTGAGCAAGTTGACATAATTTTTGAAAAATTGCCTGCGGAGGTGATTTTATGGCATTTCCGGCTGCGTTTATCGACGATCTCATCAGCCGAAACCCCATTGAGGAGGTCGTGGGAGAATACGTCCAGCTGACCCGCAAGGGCAGCAATCTCTTTGGCCTCTGCCCATTCCACGGGGAGAAGACGCCGTCGTTTTCCGTGGCGCCGGGCAAGCAGATCTATTACTGCTTCGGCTGCCATCGCGGCGGGGGGGTCATCAATTTTATCATGGAGCAGGAAAACCTGACCTATCCGGACGCGGTGCGCTTTTTGGCCAAGCGTGTCGGGCTGGAGGTGCCGAAGGACGAGGCCTACCGCAGCCGTTACCGGCAGCAGCAGCGCCTGTGGGACCTGTGCCGCCAGGCTGCCCGCTATTTTCACCGCCAGCTCAAGGGCCCGGCGGGGGAACCGGCCCGGCAGTATTTGGCACACCGCGGCGTCACCGGCGCGACGGTCACCCGCTTCGGCCTGGGCTTTGCGCCGCCGGGCTGGGCCAATCTGATGGATGCGATGCAGCAGACGGGCTTTTCCAAGGAAGAGCTGCTGGAGGCGGGGCTCCTCTCGAAAAATGAACAGAAGGGCACGCTGTATGATCGCTTCCGGAACCGGCTCATGTTCCCGATTTTGGACCTGCGGGGCAATGTCATCGGCTTTGGCGGCCGCGTGATGGACGACAGCACGCCCAAGTACTTAAACTCGCCGGAGACGGTGATCTTCAACAAACGGAAAAATCTTTTTGCCCTGAACCTGGCCAGGAAGAGCAAGCAGGGCTATATCCTGCTGACAGAGGGGTATATGGACGCCATCACCCTCTACCAGTACGGCTTTGACTGCGCCGTGGCCTCCCTGGGGACTTCGCTGACCCGGGAACACGCGGCCATGCTTTCCAAATACACCAACGAGGTCATCCTGACCTACGACGGTGACGAGGCCGGGCAGAACGCCACCCGCCGCGCCGTCCCCATGCTGGAGGAGACAGGCCTGCAGGTCCGGGTGCTGCGGATGCAGGGCGCGAAGGACCCGGACGAATTCCTGAAGAAATACGGCGCCGACCGCTTTAAGCTGCTGCTGGAGCAGTCGACGAATCATATCGAGTATGCGCTGGCCTCCCTCCAGGCAAAATACCACCTGGAGGTCGATGATGAACGGGTCGCGTTCCTGCAGGCGGCGGCCGCGCTGATTTCTGGCCTGCACAGCGCGGTAGAGCGGGAGGTCTATGGCGCCCGGGCAGCGGAGGCCGCAGGGATCTCCGCCCAGGCGATGCAGCTGGAGGTCAAAAAAGCCTTCCAGAAGCGCGTTGCCAAGGAGCGGGCCAAGCAAAAGCAGCGGGACCTCGCCCCGGCCAAGGCACAGCAGCCGGTGGAGCGGGCGCTGCATTATGAAAATATGCGCTCAGCCATGGCAGAGGAGGGGCTCATCCGGATGCTCCTGCGGGAGCCCGACCTGCTGGGGGAGATCGGCAGTCTGACGCCGCAGATGTTCTCCGTCCCGCTGCTGGGCCGGGTGCTGGAGACAATGCTGGACCGCAGCGCCCACGGCCTGCAGCTGAGCCTGGCGAGCCTGCCGGAGTCCTTCTCGCCCCAGGAGATCGCCCATCTGACCAGGATCGCCCAGAAGCAGGACGCACCCCTGACGGAGACCGCCCTGCGGGACTATTGCACGATCATTCAGGAGGAATACGAAAAAGCCAATCTGCACACCCCGGAGGCGCTTCTGGCGCTGCGGGACCGGCTGCAGGATAAAAAACGATATGGAGGGTAAAGCTATGGCAGAACAGAACAAGCAGGCGCAGACGGCTCCCGCCGCAGGTGAGACCTCTGAGGAGCAAGTCAAGGAAGCGCTGCTGCAAAAGAAGCTGGCGGAATTGATCGAACAAGGAAAAAAAGACAAAAAGCTGCCCTCCAAGCTACTCATCGACGCGCTGGATGCGCTGGACGCCGATGCGGACCAGACCGACCGGGTCTATGACGCCCTGGAAGCTGCCGGGATCGAGATCGACGTGGGGGATGTGCTGGATATTATCGGGAATAACGACCTGCTGGAGCCGACGGCCAGTCAGCTCAAGCAGGAGGCTGAGGCGGAGATGGTCGACACCGAGGCCATGAGCGACGCGCTGCCGCTGACCGACCCGGTGCGGATGTATTTGAAGGAGATCGGCCGGGTCCCGCTGCTGACGCCGGAGGAGGAGCAGCAGCTTGCCAAGCGCATCGCCAATGGAGATGAGGCGGCACTGCAGAAGATGATCGAGGCGAATCTGCGCCTGGTCGTCGCCGTGGCCAAGCGGTATGCCGGGCGCGGCATGCTGCTGCTGGACCTCATCCAGGAGGGGAATATGGGCCTTTTGAAGGCTGTGGAAAAATTTGACTACACCAAGGGCTATAAATTCTCCACTTACGCTACCTGGTGGATCCGCCAGTCCATCACCCGGGCCATTGCGGACCAGGCCAGAACGATCCGCATCCCGGTGCATATGGTCGAGCTCATCAACCGGGTCATCCGCACATCCCACAGCATGGTCCAGGAGCTGGGCCGGGAGCCGACACCGGAGGAGGTCGCCCAAAAGCTGCGCCTTTCGCCGGAGAAGGTCGAGGAGGTCTTAAAGATCGCCCAGGACCCGGTCTCCCTGGAGACGCCGGTCGGCGAGGAGGATGACAGCCACCTGGGGGACTTCATCCAGGACAATGAGGCGTCTGAGCCCCTGGAGGCGACGGCGAGCAATCTGCTGCGGGAGCAGCTGGAGAAGGCCATGGCCAGCCTGACGCCCCGGGAGGAGAAGGTCCTGCGGCTGCGCTTTGGCTTTGAGGACGGCAAGCCCCATACGCTGGAGGAGGTCGGTAAGAAATTCAACGTCACCCGGGAGCGGGTGCGGCAAATCGAGTCCAAGGCGCTGCGCCGTCTGCGCCATCCCTCGAAGTCCAAGGCGCTGCGGGATTTTGTGAATTAAAAAAATTGGAATGTTTTACTTGACATCTTCGGAAAATCCCCTATTATATAGGTGCGGTGTGTCCATAAGGCACTTGCAGAGAGAAGAGTATGGAGGAACGGCACATGTTTGAAAAGCTTGCTGCATATCTGGCTTCGCAGCTGGACATAAACGAAGAGGATATTACCGAAGAGACCACCTTTGAGAGCCTGGGCATCGACTCTCTGGATACCGTCGAAATGCTGATGGATCTGGAAGAGGAGCTGGGCGTCGAGCTGGAAATGGAGGAGAAGGTCGCGACCGTTGGCGAGCTGGCGGCGTTTATCGAATCCAAGGTCAACTGAGCGCAGCGGCGCTTGCGGAACGATCGCAGGATCGCATCATTATAGTTAAAAATACTTTGTCATTGGCGCCAGCCTGTGACAAGGTCGCACTAGCTGGGGAGATAGCGGTGCCCTGTAACCTGCAATCCGCTATAGCAGGAGTGAATTCCCACACCCGGGCTTAGTCTGTATCGTCTGACCCTTGTAAGCAGTGTTGAGGGGACGGTCTTGCGCAACGGGTTCCCGTGAACCATGTCAGGCGGGGAACCGAGCAGCATTAAGCGGATCCTCCCGTGTGCCGCAAGGGAGCCGTCTCTGAGCTGG
>CAKTTR010000041.1 GCA_934615645.1 uncultured Oscillospiraceae bacterium
GCATTGTATCCTCGAGCGGTAGGTTCGCCATGACGAGTGTTCTTACCGCATTGGAAAGGCTGTAAGAACACTCGCTTTTTATACAGCGAGTTCACAGGGGGCGTAGTTAATGACTACGCCTTTTCTTGGATTTTCAGTTCCTTTTCCTTCAGCTTGCGGTCTGTCTGTTCCGCTTGCTGGGAATGACCGATCACCGCTTTTACAAATTCGTCCGCATAGAGACTGGCGAATTTCGTTAAGCGTCATATCTCTCCCAGCACCACTTCCTCCAGAAAGTCCACACAGACATAATGGATAGAGGTACAGGTGCCGCGATTGCCCTTGTAGTTGGAGCAGTTGAAATACTTGATCTCCGGATTGCCTTGATTGAAGTGAAAGTGAACATTCTCGTTCAAATCCGGAAAGAAGCGCACGCTGAAAGAAGTGTTGATGCTATGCCAAGTTTCTGACAGTACTTATAAAAGGACTTGAACATCATGTCTAGGCACTGCCTCTTTCTGATACTACCATGCTGCAGATTGTTATTCCAAAGGTATCCTACCACGGTCAAATGTGCCAATCACGGAAAAAAGATTGCGAGTAGAAAAGCAGGCAGGGGGGAGAATTTCTTCTCTACTGCCGGTTTAAAACGTTTGCGGCTCGGTCGGGGTAGTCGGTGATCAGCGCGTCGGCGCCGATGCTGGCGAGGTAGGTCATGTCCTTTTCAGAATTGACGGTCCAGTACTGGATGGCAAGATCGTGGGCATGTGCGTAGTTGATGATCTTGACCAGGCCCAGATTGATGCCGTAGCTTTCCTTGGCGTCGTTGAACGGCAGCTGGAGCACGTCGTAGGAGCAGGTGAAATCCTGCTTGCCCGTCAGCGCGGCCAGGTAGAACTGCAGGACCTCGTCCGGGCTGGCGCTGCGGTGGGTGTCGGGGTAGTGCGCTGTGATATAATCAGCGACTTCGTCCCGGAAGCTGCCGATGATGACCTGGTCCAGCAGGCCCCGCGCCTTTAGCGTTTCATACAGCTGATCTGCCGCGGCAAGGCCGACATCACCGCCGTCTTTGATCTCGATGATATAGCGATAGTCCCCGGCTGCGGTCAGGTAGTCCAGTACCTCGTCCAGCGAGAGGATTTTCAGCTCCTCCGGCACGGCGTCGCCGTGGAGATCGGCATAAGGCGTCTCGCCCGCGTCATTGACAAACTGCGCTGCCATATTCAGCTGCTTGAGCTCCGCCAGCGTCTTGTCCCGGACCAGGACATTCTCCGCCCCGAAAACGCTGACGGCATCCGAGACCCGGTCCAGGGTGTCGTCATGGGAGAGGACCAGAATATTGTCCGCCGTCATATGCAGATCGAATTCGAAGTAATCGACCTGCAGCGCCGGATTTTCCACGCAGCCCTGGAAGGCTGCCAACGTTTCCTCCGGGAAATCGCCCGCGCCGCTGCGGTGCGCCGAGATCGCGGCTGTGCCGGTGATGAACGGGTTGGTCGTGTCGTACTGCTTGCAGTTTTTCGGGTCAGAGCGATGATAAAACTGCGCCACACCGGCGATGACGATGACGGCCACGATGCAGAGCAGAACGAGCAGGCACCGGCCCAGAATTTTTTTTGCTTTCACGGTAATTTCTCCTATCTTGGCATTTCTTTGTTGTTTGGATCACACTTGTATATAATTAGTATACCATAGCCCCCGGGGATTTGTCATGTAGAAAAAAGCCGGGGCGCTTGCATTTTCTGAAAGCCTGCCTCTGCTGCGCTAAATCGGCAGCGGGACATGCGGCGTTAAGAAAAAATAAAGAAAGGTCAAGACGAAATTTTCAAAACCCAAGGGCTTGATTTTTGGGGTCCGCTGTGCTAAAACATACTGTGAAAAAAGTTTAGCGAGATCTGTCGAAAGGATGGTGCGCAGGTGGAATATGTGATTGGCGGCCTGGTCGGGCTGGCGTTTGGCAGTCTGGCGGCATTTTTGAGCAGCCGATTGACAAAGCTGTACCTGAAAAAGCAGGCGGAGGCCCGGGAAAAGAATGCGGCAGCAGGCGAAAATGGAACGCCCGGCAGCTATTTGGCGGTATCCTTGGGCCGCCAGGGCATTGCAATTTTGGCATTGGCGCTGATCCTGCTGCTGCGCAACCAGATGCCGTGGCCGTTTACCAGTGTCATCATCGGCGCGGCAATCGGTCTGACGGGCGTTTCCGTGGTGCTGTCGTACCGCGTTGCAAAGCAATTTGAAGAGTGATCGGTGCGGCGCGGGGAAAAGGCCCGCGCGGCGAAATTCCAGATAGGGGGGTGCAGGCGGAGCATGCACGATTCTGTTGTATTTAAAATCTTTGGCCTGGAGGTCACCAACGTCATTGTCGCCAGCTGGGTGATCATGCTGCTGTTGGTCGTCTTTTCCATCCTTGCCACACGGAAGATGAAGGATGTCCCCGGGGTGCTGCAGAATATCGCAGAATGGGCGGTAGAGGCGCTGCAGAATTTCTTCGGCGGGATCCTGGGCCAGTGGCGAATGCGGCGCTATTTCCCGGCGTTGGCGACATTCTTTATTTTTATTGTCATTTCCAACTATTCGGGCCTGCTGCCTGGCATCGGCCATTTCAAGGGCTATGCCACGCCGACGGCGAACCTCTCCGTCACGGCGGCCCTCAGCCTGTGTGCGTTTGTGATGATCCACGGCCTGGGCTTTAAAGAGCGGGGCGTGGGCAATTATCTCAAGAGCTTCCTCAAGCCGTTTGCGGCGCTCCTGCCGCTGACGCTGATCGAGCAGATTGTGCGCCCGGTCTCCCTGGCGCTGCGACTGTACGGCAACCTGTACGGCGAGGAGCAGGTCGGCGAGCAGCTGGCGGAGGTATTTCCGCTGATCCTGCCGCTGCTGATCAAAGTGTTGAGCTTGATTTTCTGCCTGGTGCAGGCCATGGTATTTACGATGCTGCTGGCTATTTTCTTGGCAGAGTCCACAGAAGGGGCAGAGGAACGTTTGCCGCAGCATGGATAACAGATAAAAACAGAACGAATATTTAGGAGGAATTTACTATGGGTTCGGGTTTGATCGCGCTGGGCGCAGCATTGGCAATTGCATTGAGTACCATCGGGCCGGGCATCGGTCAGGGCATCGCATCGGGTAAGGCACTGGAGGCCATGGCCCGCCAGCCGGAGATGTACGGCAAGATCCAGACGAATATGATCCTGGCGATGGCGCTGATGGAAGCGCTGGCAATTTATGGCCTGCTGATTTCCTTTATGCTGGTCGCAAAGATCTGATCGGGGAAGAAGCGGGGCGGAACGTATGAGTATTAACCTCTCAGAGGTCATCTTGACCGTTGTGAATTTTATCGTGCTGATGCTTTTGCTCAATCAGTTCCTGTATAAGCCGGTCGTCAAGTTTATGGATGAGCGAAAGGCGCGCATCCAGGCTGGGCTCGACGCCCAAGCGGAGGCCGCGCAGGCGCTGGAAAATTGCCAGCAGTCGCTGCAGGCGGAGCTGACAGAGGCGCACCAGCAGTCCAAGCAGCTGGAATCTTCCATCCGGCGCGAGGCCCATGGTAAGTGCGACGCCCTCCTGGAGGACGCGGCCAAGCAGGCCCAGGCGCAGAAGCAGGATGTCGCGGCGCAGATGCTGCACGAAGAGCAGGTGCAATACGCCGCGGTCCAGGCCCAGCTGCCGCAGCTGGTGGAGGCGCTGGCCGGACATCTGCTGCAGGACGAGGCAGCGGCGCAGCGCAACGCTGCGGAGATCACAGCCTGCGTCGAAGCGGCCGGGCAGACGGTTTAAGCGGACCGTTTTTCAAGAATAAAACGCGTGCCGCCACGGCGGTACGGATGCTGAAGTTACCTTATTTGCTGGAAAGAAAGGAGGGAGGTAAATGACGCTCAAGGAATTTATCTTTGCTCTGATCAACTTTTTGATCCTGGCGTTTGCGCTGTATAAAATCGGGCGCAAGATGGTCGTAAAGCTTTTTGCGACCCGGCGGGATAAGATTCGCGATTCTTTGGAAAAATCCGAGCAGGCAAAGGAAAATGCCAAGCAGATCGCGCAGAAAATGGAGACCTCCCGGGAAGAAAACGCGCGGCAGTGCAAGCAACTAGCTGCCGATGCGCAGAAAGCGGCGCAGGAGCGGTCGGACGCGATCCTGCGGGATGGCGAAGCCAGCGCCCAGCAGACGCTGCAGGAGGTCGGAGAGCTGGAGCGCCAGCTGCGCGACGAGATGCAGTCAAAGCTGGCCCGCCAGACGGTTACCCAGGTGGCAGAGCTGACGGGGCAGGCATTGCGGTCCCCGGCCTTTGACCCGTACCGGGCAAAGCTGGTCGATCAGAATTTAACAGCGCTCCGAAAATCGCTGCAGGCTTACCCCAGTGACCGCCTGCGTCTGCAGACTCAGGGTCTGCTCCAGGCCAGTGTCTGGTCGGCAGAGCCGCTGCGGGCAGAGGAGCGCGACAGCCTGCGCCAGATGCTGCAGGAGACATTTGCGGAGAACGGGCGGCCGTACCGGCTCCAACTGCAGACAGAGGTCGATCCTGCCCAGATCGCGGGCCTGTGCCTGCAGGTGGGCGATACAGTTTATGACGGAACAATCCGCCACCAGCTGGAGCTGCTGACGGAGAATATCCCGCCAGTGGATAGCGCCAAGGGCGAACTTCTCCATAGCATTACAGAAATTCTGCAGCAGGCGGACTGTAATCTGGATATTTACCAGGTCGGCACCGTCACCCAGGTTTATGACGGCATCTGCCGTATCTCTGGCTTGGCAGATTGTATGGCGGGCGAGATGCTCAAATTCCATAACGGGATCATCGGTATGGTGCAGGACCTGGAGCCGGACAATGTCGGCTGCGTCCTGCTGGGCAATTACTCCCGCATTCAGAAGGGCGACGCAGTGCGCCGGACGGGCCACGTCATGAGCGTGCCGGTGGGCGATGCGCTCATTGGCCGTGTCGTCAACGCATTGGGCGAACCGGTGGACGGTCAGGGTGTCATCCACACCAGCCAGACCCGCCCCATCGAGAGCCCTGCCCCCAGCGTGCTGGACCGGCAGTCGGTCTCGATCCCGCTGCAGACCGGCCTCAAGGCCGTCGACGCCCTGGTCCCCATCGGCCGCGGGCAGCGTGAGCTGATTATCGGCGACCGGCAGACCGGCAAGACGGCCATTGCCCTGGATACCATCATCAACCAGAAGGGCAAGGATGTCATTTGTATTTATGTCGCCATTGGCCAGAAGGAGTCCACGGTGGCGGGCGTTGTCAAGAAGCTGCGCCAGACTGGTGCGATGGAGTATTCCATCGTCGTCTGCGCCCATGCTTCAGAGGCCGCGCCGATGCTCTATATCGCGCCGTACGCCGGCGCTGCTATGGCAGAGTATTTTATGTATCAGGGCCGCGATGTGCTGATCGTTTACGACGATCTTTCCAAGCAGGCAGTGGCCTACCGTGAAATCTCCCTGATCCTGCAGCGGCCGCCCGGACGCGAGGCATACCCCGGCGACGTATTCTATCTCCACTCCCGCCTATTGGAGCGGGCAGCGCGTCTGAGCAAGGAAGCCGGCGGCGGCAGCATCACCGCACTGCCGATCATCGAGACGCAGGCGGGCGATATCTCCGCCTATATCCCGACCAACGTCATTTCCATCACCGACGGTCAGATCTTCCTGGAGACGGACCTGTTCCACTCCGGCGTGCGTCCAGCCATCAATGTCGGTTTGTCTGTCTCCCGTGTCGGCGGCGCGGCCCAGTTGGGCGCGATGAAGCAGACGGCAGGCCAGTTGCGTATGGATCTGGCTCAGTACCGCGAGCTGGCGTCCTTTGCCCAGTTTGGCTCTGACCTGGACCAGGCGACCCGCAAGACCCTGCATCGCGGCGAGCGGATGACGGAGATCCTGAAGCAGAAGCAGTATCAGCCGATGTCTGCGACGGATCAGATCAGTATCATTTTTGCCGCGAGCCACGGCTATTGCGATGACATCGAAGTGGCGGACATTGCCCGCTTCGAGACGGAACTGATCGCCTACGTGCATAAGAACGACCCGGAACTGACCGACGCGGTCTGCTCCGGCAAAAAGCTGGATGAGGCGGCGATCGGGCGCCTGTCCCAGACGATCGAAGCATTTAAAAAGCTGTTTTAAAAAATAATTCCAGCCGAAGGAGGTGGATGGCATGGCAAATATCCGGGGGCTGCGCAGCCGCATCAAGGGCATTACCAGCACGCAGCAGATCACCAAGGCCATGAAGATGGTCGCCGTCGCCAAGCTGCGCCGGACGCAAGCCGCAATGAATGCCATGCGCCCCTTCAGCGCCCAGTGCGGCCAGGTGATGCATACGCTGTGCAGCAGCGGTATGGAATTGACCCATCCTTTGCTGACACCCCGGGCAAAGCCGAAGCGGGTGACATATGTTGTCGTCGTCGGCAACCGGGGTCTGTGCGGCGCGTATAACTTGAATCTGCTGCGCCATTTTGAGCAGCAGGCCGCGGCGCAGCGCGTACCGTATGATGTCATCGTCGTCGGGCGCTGGCAGTCGGATGCGCTGCTGCATCTGCCGTTGGTGCGGACGTTTGACACCTTCAGCGATACGCCCTCTCCCCAGGAATGCAATGAGATTTTAGAGGTGTGCCGGGCGCGGTTCCTCGCAGGCGAGACGGACGCGGTCTATCTGGTCTACCAGCGCTTTGTCAATGCGCTGACCCAGGAGCCGACGACGCTGCAGCTGCTGCCCATTGCAGCGCCGTCGCAGGAAAAGACGGCGGACGGCCGGCAGCTGGACTATCAGTTTGAGCCGGACCGGGAGGAGATCCTCGCGAAGACCGTCGAGCTTTATCTCAGCAGCACGGTCTATGCGGCGCTGCTGGAGGCAAAATCCGGCGAGCACAGCGCCCGGATCACAGCGATGAGTGCCGCTTCGGACAACACAGAGGAATTGATCGAAAAGCTGAGCCTGGAGCTCAACCGGGCGCGGCAGGCGCAGATTACGACGGAAATTTCCGAAATTGTCGGCGGCGCATCAGCGCTGGAGCATAAGAAATAACAAGCAATCACGCAGGAGGATTCTATGAAAAACGGTATCGTCAGAAAAGTAATCGGCCCTGTCGTGGATGTGCAGTTTCCCAATGGGCATCTGCCGGAGATCTATAACGCCATTGAGGTGACGGTCGAGGGCAGAAAGATTGTAATGGAGGCCGTGCAGCATCTGGGGCAGGACAGCGTACGCTGTATCTCCCTGTTTTCGACTGATGGCATGTCCCGCGGCTGCCAGGCGACAGACACGGGCCACCCGGTCACGATGCCGGTCGGCGAGGCGACGCTGGGGCGGATGTTCAATGTCGTTGGTGAGCCCATCGACGGAAAAGGCGCGCTTGGCGGTGATGTGCCCCGGCTGCCGATCCACCGGCAGGCCCCGGCCTTTACGGATATCGTCCCCTCGACGGAAGTTTTGGAGACGGGCATCAAGGTCGTCGACCTGCTGGCGCCGTATGCCAAGGGCGGCAAGATCGGCCTGTTTGGCGGCGCGGGCGTCGGCAAAACGGTCCTCATTATGGAGCTGATCCGCAACATCGCCTATGAGCACGGCGGCTATTCCGTCTTTGCAGGCGTCGGCGAGCGTTCCCGTGAGGGCAACGACCTTTGGAATGAAATGAACGAGTCCGGCGTTATCAAAAAGACGGCGCTGGTCTTTGGCCAGATGAACGAGCCCCCCGGAGCGAGACTGCGGGTGCCGCTGTCCGGGCTGACCATCGCGGAGAACTTCCGCGATAACAGCGGGCAGGACGTGCTGCTCTTCATTGATAATATCTTCCGTTTCACCCAGGCGGGCAGTGAGGTCTCTGCGCTGCTGGGCAGAATGCCCTCCGCCGTCGGCTACCAGCCGACGCTGGCAACGGAAATGGGCGCGCTGCAGGAGCGCATCACGTCTACAAGAGAGGGCTCCGTTACTTCGGTCCAGGCTATCTACGTCCCCGCGGACGATCTGACAGACCCGGCTCCGGCCACAACGTTTGCACATCTGGACGCCACGACGGTCCTTTCCCGCAGCATCGCGGAGCTTGGCATTTACCCGGCGGTCGACCCGCTGGATTCTACTTCGCGGATCCTGGAGCCGGGTACCGTGGGCAAAAAGCACTATAAAACGGCGCAGGCTGTCCAGCAGGTGCTGGAAAAGTACCGGGAGCTGCAGGATATCATCGCCGTCCTGGGTATGGATGAGCTGAGCAGCGAGGATAAAAAGACGGTCGCCAGAGCGCGCCGCATTCAGCGCTTCCTCTCCCAGCCGTTCCATGTGGCGGAGGTCTATACCGGCCTGCCCGGCTGCTATGTCCCCCTGAAGGAGACGATCCGCAGCTTCGAAGCGATCTTGGGCGGCGAGTGCGACAGCCTGCCGGAGCAGGCGTTCCTGAACTGCGGCACCATCGACGACGCCTACCAAAAGAGCAAGCAGCTCTAATGCCGGGCTGAACTTGTGAAAAGGAGGCTTCTATGCAGCAGGAGCAATTGCATTTTCAGGTCGTGACAGCCGCTGGCACCGCCGTGGATGAGATGACCCGCTATGTCTCGCTGCCGCTGGTCGGCGGCAGCATCGGGATCCTGCCGGGCCATGCGCCTTTGCTGGCTGCCGTGGCAGCCGGTACGGCGATCTGCGACGACGGCGTGGACCGGAAAACCTTCCAGATTTCAGACGGGATCGTGGAAGTGAGCGATAACCACGTGCTCGTTCTCTCCCAGCCGGTGTAACGCAGGACGGGCAGCGGCATACGATCGTGTCATCGCATCAATTGGATAATAAAACTGCCATGCCTGCTGCCGTCTGGCATGGCAGATTTTTTACATGTACGCCTGGCAGGCATGGGGGTTGCCTGCCAGATTATTCCGTGGTATACTAAAATTCGAGAAAAACCTCCGCCGGTGCGCCCGGCGTAAGGGACGGAGATGCCATGAAGGTTTTACTGATCATTCCTGCCTACAACGAGGAAGAAAATATTGGCGCCTTGCTGGATGAGCTGGATTCCGGCTATAGCGCCTATGATTACATCGTCGTCAACGACGGCTCCCGGGACGCGACCCGGGATATCCTGCGCGCCAGGCATGCACCGTATTTGGACCTGCCGGTCAATCTGGGCATTGGCGGCGGCGTGCAGGCCGGGTATCTGTATGCCCAAGCGCATGACTATGATATCGCAGTGCAGATGGATGGCGACGGGCAGCATTTGCCAGCCTATCTTGACTGCCTGATCGCGCCGCTGCTGGCGAATAAGGCAGATTTTGTCGTCGGTTCCCGGTATTTGGAGCATGAGGGCTTTCAGTCCTCCCGGCTGCGCCGGGCGGGCGGCTCGTTTTTAAGCCGCTGGCTGCGGATGCTGACGGGTATTACCGTCCGTGATGTCACCAGCGGTTTTCGCGCAGTGAACCGGAAGGGGATCGCGCTGTTTGCGGCGGAGTACGCCCAGGATTATCCGGAGCCGGAGGCGCTGACGCTTGCGGCGCTGCGTAAGCTGCGGATCCTGGAGGTGCCCGTCCGAATGCGGGAGCGCAGCGGCGGGCACTCTTCGATCTCGGGCGTTCGCTCGGTGTATTATATGATCAAGGTGACATTGGCCCTGCTTGTGACCAAAATGGCAAATAAAAGGGAGTGAACGCATTGGAGATTCGACTGCGGATCGCATTGCTTGCGGCTTTGGTGCTCTATTTTTGCAGCATTTTTGTGCTTTTGAAAAAGAAACGGCTGGAGCTTCGCTACACGCTGCTGTGGATCTTCGGCGGGATTATTATGCTGCTGCTCCTGGCGTTCCCCGGGGCATTTGGCGCGCTGCTGCGCTTGATCGGCGTTGTGGAGGTCACAAACGGCCTGTTCGGCATTGTGCTGTTCCTGCTGCTGATTATCTTGATCTCGATGACCTCCGTCCTCTCGCAGCTGAGCAACAAGCTCCGAACACTCACGCAGATCTGCGCGCAATACGAAAAACGGATCAGGGATTTGGAAGATGAAAAAGATGAAAAAGATGAAAAAGATGAAACGGTTTGATCGACCGCTCCGGCGCCATCGATAAAATTTCTCTATGGGCTGCGCCGGAATTTGGAGAGCTCATGCTGGAGGTGATCGGCTGCGATTCAGAAGTTAAAGTATGATTGGAGACAAGAATTGAAAAGCAATTTTGCAGGGAAAGTCAAAAGAAAACACAAAGAAAAGTGATGCCGCGGCTGCTTCAAATCGGAGAGATCAACGGAAAGTAGCTAGGCTGACAGAAACAAAATGGGAGGAGAGAAAATGAAACGTTGGATTTTAAGTTTGGCACTATGCTTGTGCCTCTGCCTGACGATTTGCGGGTTATGCGGCAGAGCCGAGGCGGCGGACGTGGTCGCATCAGGCAATTGCGGCCAAAGTGGCGCAAATGTGACATGGTCCCTCGACAGCGAAGGTACGATGACCATCAGCGGAAGCGGGAAAATGAAAGACTATATCTATTCTTCTGCCATGCCGTGGGATTCCAACAAAAACTCGATCAAGAATATAGTCGTTGGGAACGGCGTGACGAGCATCGGAAACTATACGTTCTACGGCTGCGCAGGTCTGACGAGCATTAGCCTACCGGACGGCGTGACGAGCATCGGAGACTATGCGTTCGAGGGCTGCACGGGTCTGACGAGCATCAGCCTACCGGACGGCGTGACGAGCATCAGAAGTGGTGCGTTCGAGGGCTGCACGGGTCTGACGAGCATCAGCCTACCGGACGGCGTGACGAGCATCGGGTACTCTGCGTTCGAGGGCTGCACGGGTCTGACGAGCATCAGCCTACCGGACGGCGTGACGAGCATCGGAAACTATGCGTTCAGGGGCTGCGCAGGTCTGACGAGCATTAGCCTACCGGACGGCGTGACGAGCATCGGAGGCCGTGCGTTCTCCGGCTGCACTAACATCGGAACGATATTTTTCAATGGAAATGCACCTACGATTTCTAAAGATGCGTTCAAGGGGATTAAGGCTGTCGCTTTTTATATTTTGGAGGATACGACATGGGATTCACAGAAATTAGATTATGGCGGTACGTTGTATTGGGCTTCGTATAATCCGGCGAAAGAGATCGTTGCCTCTGGCCTCTGCGGCGAAAACATCCTCTGGCAGATTGACAAAAACGGTGTTCTTACTGTAAAGGGGAACGGAATTCTTACAGATGTGTCTTGGTGGTCTCTTTACAGGGCCATGATAACGGAAGTCGTTTTCTCGGATGCAATTACGATGATGCAAATTCCGGACAGCGGATTCGACCAATATGTCCACCTAAGGTCCATTATTCTTCCTTCCGGTATAAAAAGCATCGGCAGCTCTGCATTCTCCGGCTGCGAGAGCCTAACGAGCATCAGCATCCCGGAGAGCGTGACGAGCATCGGAGGCCGTGCGTTCTCCGGCTGCGGGAGCCTAACAAGCATCAGCATCCCGGAAAGCGTGACGAGCATTGGAACCCATGCGTTTTACAACTGCGAGAGCATCTCGTCTGTATATATTACAGACATCGATTGCTGGCTAAGGATCAACTTTTCCTTGGATAACAATCCGCTGGCATCGGGTGCTGCGCTCTACTTGAACGATGCACTGCTTACGGACCTGGCGATCCCCGAAGGTTATACAAGTGTCCCGGCATACGTCTTCTACGGCTGCAGCAGTTTGAAGCGTGTCGTCCTCCCATCAACTGTAACATCGCTTGGGGAGTGCGCTTTTTATGGATGTACAGCATTAGAGCGCTTTGCAGTAGCTGAGGATAATCCGGCTTATTGCAGCGATGCAGATGGCGTGTTAATGAATCGGGAAAAGACGACGCTGTATGTCTGCCCTGCGCAGCTTTCAGGCGGGTATGTTATTCCCGAGACAATCAAACGAATCGAAGATGACGCGTTTCGGAACTGCTCTCGCCTGAAAAGTATTGCTTTCCGGGGCGCAAAGCCGAGCATCGGCGGGCAAGCTTTTTACGGCGTGAGAGCAGATAGTTACTATCCTGAAAGCTTGGGCAGTGACGTATCGTGGACACAAGGGGGCGCGTTTGCAGGCTATGGCGGCAAGCTGAATTGGAGACCGTGGTATACGCTCGGGAACGATTTGCTCTGCGAGCATGTGCTGGTTGATACGGTCGTCCCGCCGTCCTGTACCTTCGGGTATACGCTGCACCAATGCCCGTGTGGGTACAGCTATCGTACGGATTTTGAACCGGGTGCCGGTCATGACCTTGTTGCTGACCCTGCCGTACCTGCGACCTGCACCGAGACTGGCTTGACGAAGGGTAGCCACTGCGCACGGTGCGACTACAAGGTCGAGCAGGAGGTCGTACCGGCGTTAGGGCATGATTACATCGACCACGAGGCGAAAGCTGCGAGCTGTACAGCAGTTGGCTGGGCGGCATACCAAACCTGCAGCCGCTGTGACTATACGACCTACAAAGAGATCCCCGCCAAAGGACATACTGCGGCAGCGGCGGTCAAAGAAAAGGAAGTCGCTGCGACCTGCACCAAAGACGGCAGCTATGATGAGGTCGTCTACTGTTCCGCTTGCAAGGAAGAAATGAGCCGAACAAGCAAAACGGTTCACGCGCTTGGTCATGACCTTGTTACCGACGCTGCTGTTGCTGCGACCTGCACCGAGACCGGCTTGACGAAGGGGAGTCACTGTACTCGGTGCGATTACAAGGTCGAGCAAGAAGTTGTACCGGCGTTGGGACATGATTACATCGACCACAAGGCGAAGGCTGCAAGTTGTACCCAAATTGGTTGGGAGGCGTATCAAACCTGCAGCCGCTGCGACTATACGACCTACAAAGAGATTTCTGCCAAAGGCCATACCGCGGCAGCAGCGATCAGAGAGAACGAAGTCGCTGCGACCTGTACGAAGGACGGCAGCTATGATGAGGTCGTCTACTGCTCCACTTGCGAGGAAGAACTGAGCAGAACAAGCAAAACGGTTCACGCGCTTGGCCACGCCCTTGTTACAGATGCTGCTGTTGCTGCGACCTGCACCGAGACCGGCTTGACGAAGGGGAGTCACTGTACTCGGTGCGATTACAAGGTCGAGCAAGAAGTTGTACCGGCGTTGGGGCATGATTATATCGACCATGAGGCGAAGGCTGCGAGTTGTACAGCAATTGGCTGGGAGGCGTACCAAACCTGTAGCCGCTGCGACTATACGACTTACAAGGAAATTCCTGCCAAAGGCCATACCGCGGCAGCAGCGGTCAGAGAGAACGAAGTTACTGCGACCTGCACGAAGGACGGCAGTTATGATGAGGTCGTCTACTGCTCCGCTTGTGAGGAAGAAATGAGCAGAACAAGCAAAACGGTTCAAGCGCTTGGTCATGCCCTTGTTACCGATCCTGCCGTATCTGCGACCTGTACCGAAGCAGGCTTGACGGAAGGTGGCCACTGCGCACGCTGTGACTACAAGGTCGAGCAGGAAGTCATTCCGGCGTTGGGGCATGCCTGGGACACGCCGACCTATGTCTGGTCGGCGGATTGCAGCGCGATCACGGCGACCCGCAGCTGCAAGCGGGACGCCAACCACACCGAACAAGAACGCGGTACGGTCACCTCGATGGTGACAAGGGAAGCGACCTATGATACTGCGGGCGAGATCACGTATACAGCGACCTTTGAGAACGCCGCATTTACGACGCAGACCAAGACCGTTGAGACACCGAAGCTCGAACGGCCCGCTCCGACCGAAACCCCGTTTACGGATGTCCGGGAGAGCGAGTATTATTACAATGCGGTGCTGTGGGCGGTTACAAATGGGGTGACCTCCGGTACGAGTGCGACCACCTTTAGCCCGGCCGACGGCTGTACCCGGGCACAGGTCGTGTCGTTCCTCTGGCGGGCTGCCGGAAAGCCTGCGCCGACCGGGCGCAATAACCCGTTTGCAGATGTGAAGGAAAATGAATATTATTACAACGCCGTTCTCTGGGCGGTCGAGCAGGGCATTACTGCTGGCACTTCGCTGACAGCGTTCAGCCCGAATGCCACTTGCACCAGAGCGCAGATCGTCACCTTCCTCTGGCGCTTTGCGGGGCAGCCTGAACCGAGCACGGCAAGTAACCCGTTCCAGGATGTTTCTGCACAGGCGTATTATGCAAAGGCTGTCCTGTGGGCGGCAGAAAACGCCGTAACCTCCGGCACGAGCAATACGACCTTCAGCCCTGATGCTACTTGCACCCGCGCACAGGTCGTGACGTTCCTGTATCGTGACATTGCGAAATAGTATTTTCACATGCTAAAATCGAATGCGATGGCTGGCAGTGTCGCTGCTGTCAGCCATCGTTTTTCTCTTCATCCTGCCTGGCTTTTGACAAGTCTGACTAAAATCTGGCGCTTGCTTTATGCGATACTTTTTGAAAATCATGCGTGTAAATTTTGTAAACGATATTACAATCCAAAGAGAGACGTGCTATAATACGCATACAGAATCCGAACACTCACGCAGATTTGTGCGCAATACGAAAAACGAATCAGGGATTTGGAAGATGAAAAAGATGAAACCATCCGCCGCGATACGGCGAGAGCTTCTTAGCTATCTCTTTTGGGGCATTTTAACGACAGTCGTCAGCTGGGGTAGCTATACGCTCTTTGCCTGGCTGTTTGGCAAAAGTGCCGCCGTCGGGCAGACGAAGCTGGTCTTTTGGGCCAATTTCTGCTCCTGGCTCTGCGCGGTGCTCTTCTCCTTTGTGACAAATAAGATTTGGGTGTTCCAGAGCCGCAGCTGGGCGCTGCGGGGGACGGCGGCGGAATTTTTGAAATTCTTTTTCTCCCGCCTGGCAACGGGCCTGCTGGAGATCGCCGCGGTGCCGCTGCTGGTGCACGCAGGGTTGGACTGGTCAATCTTCGGCGTCGCGGGGTTCGCGGCCAAGGTGATCGTCAGCTTGACCATCGTGGTGCTCAACTATTTTGCCAGCAAATTCCTGGTTTTTTACCGGAAGAAAAGCTGAGCCGGGCGCCTGGGAGGAAACGATATGAAGCGTTTAAACGGAAAGCAGCTGCTGCGAGAAAACTGGGCACTGTGCCTTGTATTGCTGGTGGTCTTTGCGCTGCATATGTGGGCGCTGCGCACGCTGGGCGTGCACCATGGGCTGCAGAATGACGATCTGAGCTATTTGGAGAGTGGTCTGACGTTTGCGAAAACCGGTGTGGTCTCCATGCATTCGACGTACCCCTCCGCGCAGATCATGCCGGGGATGACGTATCTGATCGCATTTGCGTCTTTGATTTTTGGTGATGGCGTCTGGCTCTGGGCGGCGTTGAAAATGCTCTGGGCTATTTTTGGGACGTGTACGGCGCTGTTTGTCTATCGCAGCGTGCATCTGTTTGCGCCGAAGTGGTGCGGGATCGCGGCCATGCTGCCGCTGCTGCGGGCGGATATGATTTGGATGGACAATTTGATCCTGACGGAGACGCCCTTTATGCTGGCGCTGACTGTCACCGTATACTACACGCTGCGGATGGGGCAGGAGGCGAATTGGAAGAATTTCTGGTGCTGCGCTGTGGGCTATCTGGCGGCGTTGCTGCTGAAGGCGAATTTTGCGCCGTACCCGGTGCTTGCGCTTGCCTATTTGCTGCTGCGGCATTATGACAGAAAACTGCTGGGCAAGCAGTGTATCGCGCTGGCGGCTGTGGTGCTGTGCTTTATTCTGCCCTGGAGCGTGCGCAACTACCTGCAGTTTCACGCTTTTATCCCGCTGACCTACGGGGCGGGCAATCCGACGCTGCTCGGCACCTACCAGGGCGAGGGCTATCCCGCTGACGAGGAGCTGGATTATGCAAAGTACGTCTCCACGCCGGTGCGGGAGGATTATGCCGAATGCTTTGATGAAAACGGCGAGGTGAAGCCGCAGTATGCCCAGTATATCTCGCTGCAGGAGGACGCGTACAAGGCCAAGTACCGGCAAAAGGTTTGGTTCGCGCAGGCGCCGGGGAAGATGCTGCGTTCCTATCTGCTGGAAAAGCCATGGCGGGTGATCCGCGGCGTGTTTTATTGGAATACGCCGTTTTCCGTCACGCTGCAGCAGCTGCAGACGGTGGAGTATGTCGATCTGGCGCTATGCGGGATCGCGGTGCTGTGCGCGCTGCTGCGCCGCAGGCTGCGCGGCGTGACGTGCTTTGTCACGCTGGTGTATCTGGCCAATGTGTATATCTACAGCCTGACCTTCGCCTACGAGCGCTATAACGCGTCCTTGATGAGCCTGCGTTTTATTCTGGTCGGCCTTGCGCTGGCGCAGTTGCAGGCGCTCCTGCGGGGGTGCATTGCAAGCCGCCAGGCCCGCTGTTTGCGGGGCCAGGCCCAGTAAAGCGGTAAAAAAATGCAAATGCAAATGCGGGGCTGCCCGGCGTGATGCGCCAGGGGGGCCCTGCGTTTTTGCGCTTGCGGCAGGGGAAAAGAAAAATTTTTGAAATTCATGAAAAACCTATTGACAAACCAGGAATATGGAGTTATACTACCAACATACCGAGTTGGTAGTATAAAAAAGAACCGAGGCGGATTGCATGAAACCGTATGAAATGTTTCGATGTCGCAGCTTGCAGTGCAGCTTGTAGATTTGAGTAAGAGACGAGATATTAAAATAACGCGATAAAGGAGAATTACTATGTCTAAGATTTATACTTCCGCAGATCAGCTCATCGGCAAGACGCCGCTGCTGGAATTGACGCATCTGGAAAAGAAATATGACCTGCAGGCAAAGATCGTGGCCAAGCTGGAGTACTTTAACCCCGCCGGCTCCGTAAAGGACCGCATCGCCCGGGCCATGATCGATGACGCCGAGGCCAAGGGCCTGCTGAAGCCCGGTTCCGTCATCAT
>CAKTTR010000042.1 GCA_934615645.1 uncultured Oscillospiraceae bacterium
GTTGATGGCATTGCCGTCGATATTTGTGATCGCCCCCAGCAGATGCGGCAGGCCCTTAAATTGGTTGACCATGCCGCCGCCTTTGAAGTCGATAATGACAAAGCCGACCTCGTACGGGTGAAACAGCGTCGCCATGGAGAGAATGTAGGTCTGCAGGATCTCGGACTTGCCGGAGCCCGTCGTACCGGCGACCAGGCCATGCGGGCCGTGCGCTTTGTCGTGCAGATTCAGCGTAACAACGCCGGTCTTGGAAACGCCGATCGGCGCTGCCATCGACTGATACACATGGGAGGTACCCCAGTTCTTTTCCAGGTCGATATCCTCCACCGAGAGAATATGCAGCAGCGAAAACAGGCTGATATTCTTCGTCAAAGTGCCTTCCAGCGAGACTTCCTCTGTGTAGACCGGGGCAAGCATCTGAACGATCTTCTCCGCCTGGTCCTGCGGCACGGCGCGATAGCGGAACGGGAGCTGCGCCTGCTTATCCTCCGTGTCGTGCAGCACTGCGTGCTGCACGTCGCCCAGGGTGATCAGATCACCGCAGCCCGGCGGGATCCGCGCCGCCGTGTCAGCAAAGAACACAAACGTGACGCCCAGCTCCTTCGCCTGCGCTACAAATTTCGCGATCGGGTGTGACTGGAACCCGCATTCGTCATAGAGGAAGACGACAAAGTGCGGCAACGCGGCCTTTGTCTGCGCCCGCGCTGTCAGTTCCTTGTAAAGATATTCAAAAAGCTGGCTCTTCCCCTCCCCGCTGCATGCGATATTCCAGATGCCCAGCGTATCGTTATAGGCATGGGGAAGATAACGCAGCCACTGTACCTGCGGCGCATGGCAGCTCTCTGCGATGAAAAACAGCTTCAGATCCGTATCATACTGCCGGGCGGCCAGGTCAAGGACAAGATTTCGCAGCAGCCCGAACCGGCAGTCGAGGGTACCGACGATCCCCAGCGCATTGATCTTTTTGCAGTCGCAGATGATCGGCGCATCATGGACGCACTGATACTCCTTGTAAAGCTGCTCCGGCAGGTCCTGCAGATCGTCCTCGATCTCCAGACGCTCCTGCTTTTTATAATCGATCTCGCGCTGCGAAGCCACATCGCCGCAGCCGAGGCAGAGGCACAGAAAATCCGCATCCTCCGGCGTGCGGTCAAACAGGGCCGGGGAAAAGGCCGCATAGCGTTCGATCTCCTCCTGCGGCGAGGCATAGATCTCCTCCAATTCCTGCCGCTCCTGCAGGCGGCACTGCTCGATCTGCCCGCGCTTTCTTTCAATATAAGCACTGTATTTTTCCTGCCGCTCTGCAACCTTCTGCTGGTACTCCTTCTTCCCCTCCCGAATGCTGAGGACAGACGTCACCACCGCCATGACGCCGGAGATGGCCGACATAATGATCATCGCACCGCCAAAAAATGCCATCACACCGGATGCCAGCAGCATCCCCAGCGACGGCAGCAGCCGCGTGAAGAGGTTGTTTTTCGGTTTTTGCGGGATCGGCGGCGGGTCTAAGATCTCGATCTTTTCCGTGCAAAGCGCGGTTTTGATCCGGGTATTGCGGTGAAACTTTGGATATTCTGCCTGTGGCAGCGCATCGGTATAATGCAGCCGGTCGATAAAAAGGCCCGGCCGGATCTGCGTCCACAGCGCACCATTTTGATAGTAGAAAAAGAAATCGGCAATATAGAGAAAATCACGTTCCCGCAGAAGATCCCCGGTGTGTGCCAGCTTGCCGTTACAGAAAACGCCATACGCCGTGCGCTGCACCTCGATCACATACCCATCGCCCCGGCGCGACAAGCAGACCGCGTCGTTTTGGACGTATTCACTCTTGAGCATGATGTCGTTGCCCGGCGCAAAGCCAATGCTGACGCGCCCCGCACCAGCCAAGTCGATCCGCCGCGCATAGTGCCCGCCCTGGTCAAAATCGATCCAGAATTGCAGGGTAAAGACCGTGATATCAGATTCCTGATATTTGACTGCCAGCGTGTCGCCATGCCGCAGCGGTTTTGTTAAAAGCTTCCGGACATCGCCTGCGCTCAAATACAGTGGGTCCTCACAATAGGCCGTCCAGGCGCCGTTTTCCTGGGCAAACCGCAGCGCGACCGGCGCAAAGAACAGCTCCTTCCGCAGCCGGATATCGCAATCCAAGCCGGTCCCAACTTTGACCTGCGCCTTCTCCGGGGTCAGCTCGATCTCCTTGTAAACCCGATTGCCCGTCAATACGATCTTATAGCGTTTCTCCATGGTGCGCTTCTCCTGTTTACTCTGTAAAATTGATCTCGCTGCCATTGTGCAAGCCAAACGCAGAGAGCGATTTATTGCCCTTGAGCAGAACAATGGGATTCTCCGCCTGGAGGTAACAGTTTTTCATGTCCGAAACATCAATGCCCAGGGAGTAAGCCGCGTTCAGCGCGACGACCAGATCATTGGCCGAAATAAAAAGCGGGATCTCCAGATCCGCGGAAAAGCCGCGTTTTCTGATAAAAAACTGAACCCTTGCTGTTTCTCTGTTCATATCCGTCTCTCCTACAGGACCAAAAAGGCCGTCTTCTGTATTCCGCTCTCCTTCGCCAGCTCCGCCGGCGCCCGCTGTGCGCAATGCGGGATATGATAGATATACTCGCTGACCGAAAACTTCGGTGCTGTATCCGTGGAGAGCAGAGCATTATCCGCATCGGGCTGAAAATCGTTGCAGATAAATAGATATTTTTCTGAAGTGCTGTTATTGATGTTGCTCAGCAGCAAATTGGTCGCATATACCGCGGCCCTGGACTGGGTCGTCACCAGAAGCACCCGGTCTGCCAGGTCCAGGAGCTGCGCCTTCGCCTCATCAAAAACCGGATCCGCATCCACGACGATAAAATCATACCTGCCGCTCGCTTTGGCAGACTCTACCAGCGTCGCATAGACGCACTCCGGCAGACCCAGGGAGAGCATCGCCGCTTTCCAGGGCGGCAGATAATAAAATAACTCCTGCCGGATCACATGCTTGATCTTGTCATAGAGGTCCGCGCCGCCTGCGCGCAGGTCCGCGTATACAGCCTCCCCCATAAGGGGCGTTTTGTTTTCCAATGCGTAGGCAAATGTCTGCAGCCGCGCGGTATTGAGATACAGCACTTTTTTGTAATTCTGCGTCAGCGCAGCCGCAATGCCCATGGAGACCGTCGTCTTCCCGGTCCCGCCGCCGGCGGAATAGACCAAGATGACCCGGGTCTGACCGACTCCTTTCCCGCCTGTCGACACCACAGGGCTTTTTCCTATGATTTCGTTGAAGATCTCTTTGATGCTGGTATATTTATAGATCTGATTGACCCGCAGTTCCGCGGTCTTGCCGCTGTCAAATCGCTCTGTCATCAGGAAAAGGCTGCCAATATCGTGCCGAAGCAGGGAAGCATCATAAAGCGTTTCAGAAACGACCAAAATATCTGCCTTCTGCGGGGTCGCAAACAGCGCAGTAAAATAATCGCGGTCGGTGATGATCTCCAGATCGACCTGCTCAAAATAGTCCTCTGCGAATTTCAGCTGGAGCGGGAGAATATAATTGATATCCGTATCCGCAATGATGATCCTCGATTTTGCCATAGGCCGCTCTCCTAACTGATCCTTGCCTGAAAATCCACATTGGACAGCCGGATCATATCCCCATTTTTCACGCCATGCGGCTGATTTGGCGTGAGCCGCACCTGATTGACAAATGTCCCAGTGGAGCTCTGCATATCTGTGATCCAATACTGACCCCGGCTGCTGGTGATCTTACAATGCACCCGGCTGACCGTCTGATTGAACGAGATCACGCCGTCGTTGTTCTCATTCTTCCCAATTAGAAACACACTTTTCGTCACATTGATCTGGAACGGCGCCCCAGCATTCACCGCGATCAAATGAAGCGTCGTATTGGCTGGCGGTACCTGCGGCGCCGCCTGCGTCGGTACCGCTGCAGGTGCCGCGTCAGGACTCTTTCCGTTGAGCTTTAGGCACAGGTCCTCCAGCCCCAGCGTGCCGTTCTGCAGCACTGCTACTGCCCGCTTGACATCTGGAGCATCCAGGCCAGGCGTATTCTCGGCCACCCGGATCAGCTCTGTCCGCACTTGCGTTAAAAACGCATAATCATCCGGATAAAATGCACGCTTCAGCGGCAAATAGACGAGCCGGACCCGGCAGGTACTGGGCTCGATATAGAGCCGCGCAAAAGACGCGTCAATATTTTTGCAGGTCAAAAACCCATTGCTTTTGACCTGACATAAATTGGAGAAGAGGCTGGCCAGGATAGCCAGGAAGCGCCCTGCATCCAGCTGCGGCAGCATTGTCTGCAGCGACTGCAGCCCCGCAGTGCTGTAGTAAAGTTGGATCTTCCCGTTATAAAGCATTTTCATGCAGCGGACATAGAGCCCCTCCGGCTGACTCTGCAGGACCTTGTACTCTGTCGGCAAAAACAGGGTATTGTCCTGCAAAATATAGGCAAAATTCGTGCCGCAGGCCATTTCAGAAAGCAGCTGCTTTTCTTCCAGGCAATTCATCGTATGGGTGCCTCCCTTTCGTCTTTACCACAAGGAAAAACACGCAGCCTGCATGTATTGCCTTCTGGCAAAGCGCCTGTCGGCGCGCCCACGCCCACCAGCGTGGACGCGCCGATTTTTTTGATTCTATCTTTTAATTTGAGCCGTTCCAATCAGACCCAGATCAGCTTGCGGCCGCCTCGGTCTTCTTTTTCCGCTTCGATGCAAGCAGGAATACAAGCGCCGCGATCAGCAGGAGCACGCCGCCGATCGACCCCCAGAACAGCGGGGTATTGGCATACCAACGAACGAAGAAATTCGTGGAAAGCGTGATGCTGCCATTGAAGACATAGCGGTCGCCCGGGTCAAACCCGTCGGACGCTGTATCCGTGACATTGCCCGCCCGGTCTACGACCTTGATCCGGACATCCTGTGCATCATTTTTCTCCTCCAGGGTGAATTTGCCGGAGAAATTGTTCTCTTCGCCGTCAAAGTCCGTGATCGTCTCCACAGCCTTGCCGGCGACCAGTACCTCCGCCTGGGCCAGGCCGCCGACATCGACTAGGGTATACTGGACCGTCAAAGATGGCGCATTGACGATCTTCTTATCCAGATTGACCACGTTGCGGATCTCCGGCGCCGTGGTATCCACCGTGAAGGTCATCTCATCCAGGATCGGAGCGCCCTGCTCGTCGATGGAATTCTCCGGCACGCTGGTCGACGTATTCTCCGTGGCGTCCTTCGAGGTCAGTGTGATATGGTACACACCGTCTTCCAGGAAGTTGTCCTTGCTGATGGCGTAAACATACTGGTACCAGCCGGAGGTCCCCGTCGTCACGGTGGGAGAGGGCTCCGGCGTCGCGGTGTAATCCGCATCCAGCTTTTCGCCGTCGCGTGTGATCATAATCTGCAGCGAGCCTTTGACGATACGGTCGGCATTATACTCCGTGATCACCAAATCCTTCGTAATCGCCGCGTCGCCGTCGAGCGGGATATACTGGCCGCCATCCCGAATCAGGGAAACCAAATAGTCGCTGTATTCATAAACAGAGCCGAACCGGTTGATCGTAAATTTCACATGGGACTCCGCCGAATGCCCGGCCTTGTCCGTTATGGAGGCTGTCAGCGTATAGATCCCGTCATACGCCACCTCTTCCGGGATGGTAAAGGACCCTTCGCCACCGTTGCCGGTCTGCGCGACCTGGATGAATTCCTCCGTGACGTCCTTCGTCTCATCAAACCGGACGCGGGTCAGCTTGACGGTCTGGTCGGCGAAATTCTCGTCTTCAAAGTGGAATGCGATCTCCGCGTCTTCCTTGTACGCGCCGCCGTTATCGCCGGACTGCGGCGCGCCGTTTATGGTGAAGCTCGGTGCCTCGATCTGGGTATCAATGGTCATCTGATTCGACTGATAGGGCGTCATCCGGTTGCCGGAGCGGTCTGTATACGCAATGGAGACGACATAGTCCGCATCCCCGGAGAGCGTGAACGTGCCGACATGTACGTCTGTACTGCGATCGGTCCATTTCGTTGCCAGCGCCTGCGCGCCGCCGCCATCCCGGGTGACCGTGACCTTAACATCGTTCGCGTAGAAATTGGCCTCTTGAATGGTGATCGTCCCGGTAATATTGCCGTCGTAGTAGGAAATACCATTTTCCTGATTGACCGGCGCATTGTAATTCACGACGGCCGTCGGCGCGATATTGTCGACGACAATGCGCTGGCTCTCCGTCTGATCGCTTGCATTCCCAGCGCGGTCCGTCGCCTTTGCCTGCACCGTCCCGTTAAACTGATTGTGCGGCCCCAGGGCATCCTTCGGCACAGAGAATTTGATCTGCGCTGTTTTGCCGCCGTCATTTTTGGGATAGGTCACCTGCGCGTCCTGCATGATCTGGTCCACCAGCTCCGCATTGACCGCACTGACACCGGCCGCCTTCAGATAGCTATAGTCAAATCGGTCGACGCCTGCCGTGTCATCCTGTGCCGTGACGGTGACTTCCACCTTCTGCTGATAATAGCCAAAGGTAATGGCGTTGAGGATCGCGGAAGATACCGGCTCCCGGTAGGCGACCGTAACATCATGGGGCTGGGTGCCGTCTACCGTTACATAGAGGTCTTTCGCTTGGCCATCCGCGCCTGTCTTTCCCGTGTTTTTCGCAAGGTCTGCACAGGTAACGGAGAGGGTATAGTTGGCGTCCTTGTTAAATTCGATCGTTTTCTGATACGTACTCTCTGTCCCCGCTTTTTGGGACCATTCGCTGCTTATCACAGTTGCATCATTCGGCAGCGTCGCAGACGTGGAAGCATCCGGGTCCGGTGTGGGGGTATCGGGGGTCGTCGGTGTGATCGTCAGTTCTGTGCTCGTGTCAAAGTTCTTATCCGTGATCTCCACCGTCGCCGTCTGGCCCTTCTGGTAGTAATGCCGGGCGCCTGTATTGGCAGCTTCGTGGTTGATCTTGATTACAGGATCTGTCCGGTCAATGACGATCTTGGGGATCGCATTCTGCGACGTGCCAGCAGCCCCGCCGTTTTGACCTGCCGATACAAATTTCACATTTGCCGGGTTACCCGCCTGATCGGTATAGGCAAAGGACAACACATACTCGCCTTCTGCAAACGTATCACCGCCGACCTTGTAGGTCGCTTCATAGCCGTCCTCTGTCTGCGTCCAATTCGTCAGCTTTTTCTTCTGACCCGTCTGATTTGTGACGGTTACCGCTGCATCCTTTGGATTCTTTTCGGCCAGTTCAAATTTCAGCGTAACCTCCGGTTTGTCTTTCCCGTAATAGTAAGCACCATCCGTGATATTGCTCGGTGTTGTCGGTGTAACGGTCAGCACCGGCGGCGTCTGGTCGATGTTGATGCTGACCGGAACGCGGGAAATAGCGCCCGTTTCAACATTCTGCGGATATACAACACGCAACGCCTCTGCTGTGCCATCGCGCGTAAACGGCTGTGCATTCCCATTTATGTCTGCAACAGTGTCATTCTCATAGAAATAGGCCAACGTGTACGCATCGCTGGCCGATGTGATCACCGGTAAACCAGTACCGCTGCTGTACCACGCTTGCGTGTTTCCGTCTTTATCCTGAATATTCAAAACATTTTCCGGTGCCTTAGCAAATTGGATCGTAACAGTAAATGTTCCCTTTGCTTCGGGCATATTTTTACTGCCGTTATTATTTTTCAGTGAGGCAGCCTTGGTAACTCCCACCGCGAACGACACTTCTCCCGATTCCATTGCTTGAATCAGCGTAGGATAATCCTCTTTTGCAATGCAGATCTCGTTTTTAACATTTGGCCCTTTGGTATCTTCCTTGATCGTGAAGCATCCTTTCAGCTGCTTGGGCAAGTTGGAATCATCCAAATGATAGGACAATTTACCTGCATCTTCTTTTTGCTTCTTTATAACAGCCCCATCCAAAACGATCGTGCCATTGTTTTCACCCAATGTATACGTAAGGCCTTGGCAATCCAAGAAATCACTGTCTTTGCCAATGGTGAACGTATGCTTTACTGTTTTATCCTCGTAGTTCTTTATGCCAGAAACCGTCGCTGTGACTGTGACTTGGCCAAAACCTCTCGTTGTCAGCACGCCATCATCGTTGATCTCAGCAAGGTCCTTGTCATCCACAGCGTATTCGATTTTCAAGTTGTCCTTTTGCTCATCGTAGTCGATAATGCTTTTCGGATCGACCTTGACTTTAAACGACTGGGTCGCTCCAATGTTTTCGATACGCTGCGGCGGTTCCTTGGCAAATTCCACCGTATACGCAGCCTTTTTAACGCTGAATTTGAATTCCTTTATCGGTGTTTCCGTGTTTTTGTCCTTTTCTGCACGGAAGTACCAAGTGTATTCCCCCGCGTCTCTGACGGTCGGCGCATTTTCCTTGTCATTCGGGTCAAAGGCTTGCCAATTATGACCGTCGCGGCTGAATTTCAGCTCGTAATCATCACTTTTTCCTTCGATCGAAGCAATCGGGTTTTGCTCTTTTCCGTTAAATACCAGGTCTTCTTTCGACGTAATCGTCAAACCAGAGATATCCAGCTTCTGCGGGTTGATTGTTGCATCTACAGAAAACTCTGAGGAGTAATTCTCGCCTCTGGAGACTTTCAGACCGACTTTGTATGTCCCAGCGTCCTTTGCCTGGGGTGTTTCTCGGCCATCCAGTTTCACATTGTCTAACGTCCACTCCACGGTATCACCCGGTTCGAATTTGGGCGTGTTCGTCAAGTCCTGCATCTTGCCGTTATAGGTCAGATTCTTCCCTTCCAGCGTCACGCCCGGAACCGATGCCTTTTGGATCGTGACATCGCATGTCTCAACCAGCGTGTCATACCCTTCGCGCGCTACCGTTACCTTGACCTGGTATGTGCCCGCATCCGTCCTCTCGGGCTTTTCTGCGGCCTTGCCGTCAATTTCATAGCTGACGGTATAGAGGTTTGTATCCTCCGCACCTGTGACGGTGACCAGCGTCATGGGCTCTCCAGTGTAAACCAAGCCCGCTTTTGCCGCTACCGTAACGCCGGTGATGGCTGTGCTGCGCAGCTGCAGCGGGAATTCCTGCTGCGGGGCAGAAATGGCCGCGCTCTGGAGTGCGCTGCTGCCAGCGGCATACACATAGCCATCCTTCGTAGCCGACGCGGTCAGCGTCAGGTCGTTTTCCGCAAAGCTTTCCTGCCGCAGGACGGCAATGCTCCCGTTGGCGTCCGTCTGGCCGCTTGCCGACGCGACAACGCCGTTCGTCTGCGATGTGACCGTATAGGTCACCCTCGCACCGGGCAGCGGCGCACCAGTCTCGTCTGTGACGACGACCGCTACTGTACTATCCCCCGCAGCGGCTACCGTCAGGGCCCCGCCGGGTATCAGCCCCAGCAGCAGCACCAAGGTCAGCAGGACCGCCAACGCTCTGCGCGATCTGCTTGCTTTTTCATCACACATCATGATCGACTCTCCTCTTTTTTCGATTTTTACTGTCTTTTGCAGTTTGATACATTCGCCCATTCCACAGGCAATGCATGTGAAATGAGAAACTTACGATACTCAAAGCAGGGTACATCCACCAACTGCTGCCATGCCCGCTGGCATAGAGGGCGGCCACCGTGGCCAATGACGCCGCTAAAACGCAGTCCGCTCGTTTCCCCGCCGGGCAGGAGAAAAATGTCACGATCCCCGGCCGGGGCCGTGTCTCTGACTTTGCCTTTTCCAGCACCTTGCAGCCGCGATTTGCGAAAAGCAGCAGCAAATAGCCACCCAGCAGCGCGCCCCAGAACAGCACGCCGCACAGCCGCAGTGCCGTCCGCTCCGCCAAACGGCTGCCGCACAGCGCGGCCAGCGGCATCAGCAAAATGCTCAGCGCATGCACCAGCAGAAAGCCAGACGCTGTCTGAAGCACACGGCGCACCTGCAGCCGCCGGTTCTCATAGCGGCCTCGCTTCACGGCAGCACCTCATCTGTATGGACTAGGAGGATCTCCTCCAAAATCTGTAACTGCTTTCCCTCCTGCTGCCGCGCCGGGCTCGGGTCCAGCAGCACGGTGTCCGGCGTCTGCGGCGCGCGGCCCAGCTGCTGTGTCTTGGGGTCCAGTTTCTCCGTCTCGGGTCTCAGCTTCTGTGTTCTGGGGTCCAGCTTCTCCGTTTCGGGGTTGGCATCTGCTTGGTCATGCAGCTGCATTGTCGGCGCGTTCCCGCCCGCCAGAGGCGTTGTTTCCGCCGCTTGGGTCCCCTCATTTTCAGATAAAAGCACCGTATCGGGCCGTCTGCCGCCTTGTGGGAGCTCTTCTGTTGTCTCCCCCTCTTGCTTGGACATAAAATCTCTCGTCAGCTTGCCCCGGGCGAGATTGACCTTGCTTGGGCGATAGCTCTTCACCCCGCCGCCCTCATTTCTGGCCCGTACCTCGGCAATAGACTTGCGGGCTGACCGGCCGGTCAGGTCCGAGATCGTCTGCGGGATCTTGAGCCGGAACCACAGCACAACAGCGGCAAGAAACGCAGCAGAAGCCGCAGCGTAGAAGATCCGGGACAATAATTCCAAGGTATCAGCCATTTCCGCCGCCTCCGTTCTGCCGTTTTGCGACCTCGTTATAATTGCTCTGCACGGCCACCACAAAATCCGGGTAAGCAGACCGCAGCTTATCCTGCAGCTGCGTTACATAAGGCAGCGTGGATGTGATCGCCATGGATTTCTCATACGCCCGCTCCATGCTCTGCAGCGCTGTGCTCTCTTCAAAACCGACGCCCGCCATATAGCGTGACTGGTCCTGCAGCAGTAGGATCGTAACATAGTATAGCGAGATCTTATCGTAATTTGCCTCGCTGTCCGCCGCGGTCTCCACCACGGCCATTGCGTCGTCGATCTCCTGGAACAGGGCCGTATAATCCGCCAGCGTGTGCTCCTCTGTCGTGCTCTGGCTCGTCATGAATTTGCAGATGGCCTCGTAGCAAGCGGCAATCTCCTTTTTATCGAATTTGGCCGCCGTGCCCGCCGCGGTCTTGAAAAAGTCCTTTGCATTGACGGCCCGGGCCTTTAACGCACCGTCATATTCCGCAAAATAGAGCTTGCCGATGTCATAATACAGTGCCGCAACCTCCGGCGACGCCGGGTCCAACGCCGCGGCATTCCGCTGCACTTGATTTCCCAGCTTATCAATGGCGTCATTTTCTGTGTCATGGGTCTTGTAATACGCTACAAGCTTTTCATACGCCGCCGTCCGCCCCGGATAGATCTCAACGGCTTCGTAATAGCCCGCCGGGTCCGAGGTATTGATCTTGCTATCGTAATCCTCGTTATTCAGATGCACCGCGCTAAAATGCAACGCTAGACCGGCAGTGCCCAGCAAGACCGCCAAGCCAGCTGCCGCACCAAAGATACGGATTCGCCTCTTTAGCTGCCGCCGCCAGCCCCAGGTGACCTTATCCGGCGACTGCAGATCGACCAATAGCTCCGCGCAGCTCTGATAGCGCTTCTCCGCCGCAGGCTCAACACATTTATTGATAATGGCCTCAATGCCCTCAGACAGCGCCGGATTATACTGCCGGACCGGCATATAACCGTCCCCCCGCGCAGGGTACACACCGGTCAGAAGATGGCACATCGTCATGCCCAGTGCGTAAATATCTGACCGCTGGTCTGTCTGCCCGTTGTACTGCTCCGGTGCTGCATAGCCTGGTGTACCGAGGGCAATCGTATCTGAGAGATTTTGTTCCTTGTATTCCCGGGCAATGCCAAAGTCGATAATACAGATGTTTCCGTTCGGCTTTAGCATCAGATTTTCCGGTTTCATATCCCGATAGATAATCGGCGGCTTTTGGTTGTGCAGGTATGAGAGCACATCACAGATCTGCATGGCCCACTCAATGACCCGCTCCTCCGGCTGCGCCCCATACTCCTTGAGGACCTTATCCAGCGATTCGCCCTCGATAAAGTCCATAATGATATAAAATGTCGTATCGTTATCAATAATATCTGTAATGCGCGGCAGGAAGGGGTGGTCCAAGCGTTTGAGCAAATGTGCCTCTGCCACCGGACTGTTGCTGACTGCCTTATCGTTTTGGCCCAGTCCCTCTTTGGCGACTTCCTTCACCGCCCAGTTACGGTTCATATGGGTGTCATTTGCCAGATAGACCGTGGACATGCCGCCATGGCCAATCTCTTTCAGAATCTCATATCTTCCCGCTATAACCGTTCCGATCTTCGTCATAGCGCCGCCCCCTCTTCTGCTTTGATCAGGATCACGGAGATATTATCCCGCTCCCCGCGGCGCTTGACCTCGTCGATCAAATAGCGGACATTGCTGTGCATGGCATCCCGGTTGACCAAATTGACGGGATTGAGAGACTCATAGATCTCTCCATCCGAAATCACATGCCGGAAGCCATCCGAACAAAGCAGATACGCTCCAGGCCCCACTTGGCCAGTCAGGATCTCCGGTGCAACAATGGGAGATGCCCCGATACACTGTAGCAGCATATTCTGTCGCTTATCCACCGCTGCCTCTGCCAGCGTCATCGTCCCGCGGCTGACCTCTCGGGCAACGAAGGTCTGGTCCGTTGTCAATTGCCGGATCCCGGACGCCAGATGATACGCGCGGGTATCGCCCACATGGACCAAAACATATTGCCCACCGATCAGCAGCAGGCCAGTACAAGTCGTGCCCATCTCCTGACCGGCCTTGGCCGCCGCGCCAATCCGGGCATTGAGCTCCTTGAGCAGCAGCGCCCACTTCTCCCCGATCACCCGCAAATTGACTTTCTCTAATTCAAAAGGAAGCTCCTCCTCGAACCATTTGGCGCAGGCCCGTACAACGGTCGCACTGGCCACCTCCCCCCGACTCAAACCGCCCATACCATCGCATAGCACAGCCAGCAAAACCTCGCTGCCATCATAGATGGCATGCTTGACCAGCGCGCTGTCCTGATTTGTCGCGCGCGCAATTCCTATGTCCGTATCGGCGATCGCCAGAAAGTGCATTTTACCGCCTTCTCTCTTTTTAGATAGGGAAATTTAGATATGAAAAATGAATTCCTCATTTGCCAGGGTCAGATGGTCACCATCGCGGACCTCATATTCCTGGTTGACAGCCAGCTGCGTCCCGTTACAATAGGTCTTATTGCAGGAATTCAGATCCACCGCATAATACCGGCCCTCCCGGGTGATCAGGTCCATATGGCTCCGACTAACGGCGTCATTATCGGCTACGAAATAATCCACATAGCTTCGTTCCTTTCCCAGGCGGAAAACTGCCTTATTGACATAAATCGTCTCCCCCGTTTTGCACCGAGTCAGGGTCGGGAACCCCTGTGCCGACCCCTGCTGCAGATGGGTCGTAGCCGAATCGTGCAGCAGGACCGTATTGCTGGGCGTGAGGAGCGCCGTCTGCCCTACTTGGTCTGCAGTCAGGCAAACAGTTTTCGCCTCCTCAGTCAGGAGCTCTGTCGCCCCGGGCTGGACGATGTACTGCATCGTGTCATGCGATGGAACGCAAGACTCCTCACAGTGGCAGCTCTGATTCAACAGCTGCAACGCAGGCTCTGCCTCCCGCCTGAGATACGCTTCGATTTTTTCCGCGCTGTAACTTGGCAGCTCTTTAATGAAGTAAATAAAATTTGAGAGAAAGCTGCTATCCTGCGACGGCGCTAATTTTACAGAGTAAACGATCTGTTCTAAAAAGGCCAATAGATCCGCTGGCTGGGTTATACCTTCCATAGGCAGATAGAGAAATTGCATTTCTTTTGTCGTCTCTGTGATATAGACCCGATGGATATCCCAGACGACCCGGTTCCACGGCAGCCCGCTGCGCTGCAGCTGCTGCGTCGCTTTCACGACCTGCGCGACCAGCAGGAAGAAGTCATGCTGGATCACCGGCTTTTCCAGCCACTGAACCAGCGGGATCCCAATGTGCCCCGTATAGGCAGCAGTGGTCGCTGTATAGCTTGTCAGCCGCAAAAAACCGCGAATCGCTTTTTCTGAAAATTGGACCGCCTCACTCTCGCAGATCCTGTTGCTAAGCGGGAGCCGCACCTTTACAAACAACTGGGTCTCCCACGTTTTTTCTCTAAAGCGGAGCATCGCACACCGCCCCCCTTTCTCCGGTTTTATACGCCGCCTGCCTCCAGGAAGCCGCGCAGCGCGGTTTTGATCAGCTCGATCTGCGGCGCAATATACGCCGCCTCCCCAAAGATCATGTAGTCGGTCACTGTGGTGATCGCAAAATAAACATACGGCGCGACCGCGTCAACACTGCAATGCAGCGCCTGCGCAAACTGCGCGGCATAGCTCTCATAACGTGCTGCCAAACGGTCCAGCACCGGCTGCATCGCCTGCTCATATTGGGCCAGGGCGCAGACGCTGGCGAAAAACTTCATCGTCGGCCGCATTTGATCCGCCCGCTCCCACAGGCGCTGCATCAGGATATCCGGGTCCCGCATATCCTGGAGCGCGGGACCAATCAGGGTATCCTCCAGACGAAGCGCCGCCTCCTCCGCGCATGCGATTACGGCGTCATCTTTATCCCGAAACCAGTAGTAGATCCCTCCAGACTGCAGGTTCAGCGCCGCGCTCAGATCCCGGACACTGGTATTCAAGAGGCCCTTCCGGATCAAGGTATCCAGGCAGATATTTGTGATCTCTTTTTTTCTGTTTTTGTTTTCCATGGTATTTCGCCTTCCGCCGCGGGTGCGAGTATTAAAATCACAAATTCAATCAAGCGTACGTTTGATTGCTGCGATAAAAAGTAACACGGCGGTTGCGTAGAACTACCGGTTCTTGACATATTGCTGTAACGGCCCTGTATTCCGGCAATTTCCCAAGCTACTACCCCGGATACTGACCCCTAATTTGGGGTGTCAGACAACCGGGGTATACAGCTTTTCGAGCTGCAGGCGCTTGTGCTCCATCGTTGTGTGAACGTATGTGTTCATGGTGATGCCAACATTTGCATGGCCGAGAAGCTCGCTGAGCGACTTCATGTCCATTCCCGCCTCCATACAACGGGTGGCAAACGTGTGGCGTAGAATATGATAATTACGGTCCGGTATCGCGCAGCTTTCCAACATCTTATGAAATTGATAAGAAAATGTCCTGGGGCTGAGAAAGCCTTCTGTTGCAGAGATTACGAACGATCCGCAGGAGATTTCCCGCATCTGAACCAGCAGCGGCTGCAGCCATGTCAGGATCGGAATGTCCCGCCTGGAGGATCGGGTTTTGGGCGTATCCAAAACCAGCTTTGTTTTCCGCCCTGAATCCTGGGTAGAGCATAGGACCCGCGCCACCGTATGGCGCACATGGATGATTTGCGCGTCCAGATCAATATCCTCCCAGGCAAGGGCGCAAACCTCACCGATACGTAGCCCCGTATGCAGAGAAAGCAGGATCCCCAATTTCCCGGGGTCCAACTGTGAAAGCAGCAGCGACTCCAGCCGCAGTTGTTCCTGCCTCGACAAAACAGGGATTTCCCGGGGCATGACAGGTATGTGGGGCGGGCGTGTACGCAGCGGTGGCATCCACTGCTCCTGGACCGCCAGCTGCAATACCGCATGGATGATCATACGCATCGTATTGACATAGGCCGGAGATAAACCACCACCCCCGTCGCGCCGGCCTGCAGCTAGCGCCGTCTGCAAAAAGTCACAGATCCGCACGGAAGTAATCTGATGCAGCGCTTCTGCGCCAAGGCCTGGAAGAATATGTGTGTCAAGCAAGCTGCGGTATTTTTGGAGCGTGCTGCCCTTTAAGCGGAGTTGATTCTCTGCAAACCAGCGCTCCGCGACCTGGCCAAACGTTTTTACCCCCTGCCAATCCCAGGCCTCCCAAGGCGGGTTCTCCAGCAGAAGCGCAAGCTTTTCCTTTGCCTCCTGGTAAGTTTTTCCGTACACCGAGCTATAAATCAGCTTACCATCCGGAGCGCGTCCTTTTTTATAACGCGCTTCCCATCGACCGTCCCCGCGCTTATGAATGTTTTCTGCATTTTTAGCCATTAACAATCATCCTTTCTTGGCTTTCCGCATCATATGGCAGTTTTATTTTCTGTGGCGCGTCACCTTTGGCGCAGATCGCAGCGGCCGCCGCGCCGTCCAAACCACGTTTGCTCCTGCACTTCTATCCCCCCTCACGGCATTCTCGCCCGTTTACGACAAATTACCCGTTACTACAGCACAGAATGCAGAAATTTGCGCTCCGGTGTCTTGACATTTTCAAGCGTATTCAGTAAAATAGTTAGGAATATATAGGATCGTGCCATGTCAAGAACCGGTAGTTCTACGCAACAATTGCGGTAGTTTTTCGGCAAAAATCTGCCGGATCCTGCAAGATATCACACTTTCTTCAAAAATAAAAACACGCGTACTTTGCTGGAAATAGCATAAGTATCGCGTGTTTTTTCGCCAAAAATCAGCCTGCTTTGGTTGGCAGGCTGATTTTGGCGTTATTGGTTTTTTCGTTTCCGGGCCAGGCCGTGCAGGAG
>CAKTTR010000043.1 GCA_934615645.1 uncultured Oscillospiraceae bacterium
GCTGATGCGCGGCGTGAGCAAATTTCGCAGCCTGTTTCAGGGCAGCGGCTCCCGAAGCGAGATCGTCGCGACGTTTTTGGCGATCCTGGAGCTGTGCCGCGTGAAATCCGTCCATTTGGAGGACACGGCGGACGGCGCGGATGATGTAGACGTGGTGTTTGAAAAAATGCCGGAGGAGTCGATTTGACGATTGCGTTGCGCGCCGACTCCCGGGCAGCAGAGGAGAAAAGCATGGACCAGACAGAATTGGAGCGGGCCATTGAGGCCATATTATTTGCAGCCGGGGAGGCAGTCCCCGCGGCGCGGCTTGCCCTGGCGACGGAGCAGCCGCTGGACGAGGTCGAGCAGGCGGCAAAGCGGCTGATGGACCGGCTGGCCTTTGCGCGCCACGGCATCCGCATCGTCAAGCTGGAGAATGCCTATCAGATGTG
This sequence comes from uncultured Oscillospiraceae bacterium, assembly GCA_934615645.1. Taxonomy (GTDB): domain Bacteria; phylum Bacillota; class Clostridia; order Oscillospirales; family Oscillospiraceae; genus SVMC01. The sequence goes on from CAKTTR010000043.1 coordinate 432, forward strand.
CTCCGCCGGGGCATATTCGAGCTATATCACAAAAGCGCTGGAGACGCGCAAGCCCCCGAAGCTCTCGGCTTCCCAGCTGGAGACGCTGACGATCATCGCCTATTATCAGCCCGCGACCCGGGCTTATGTCGACCAGATTCGCGGGGTGGACAGCTCCTATTCCGTCGGCGCGCTGCTGACCAAGGGGCTGATCGAGGAGTGCGGCAGGCTGAATGTGCCCGGCCGCCCGATCCTGTACCAGACAACGCCAGATTTCCTGCGGACCTTCGGGCTGGAGAGCCTGGCGGAGCTGCCGGAGATCGAGAAGATCAAATTCGGCAAGCCGCAGCTCCCGCCGGAAGGCCAGGACGCGGCGCAGCCTGCCGCTGTGCCGGAGGCCGCACCCGCGGCGCCCACGGCATGACGGCCCTGATCGTCCTGGGCGCGGTGGCGGCGTTTTTCGCCCTGCTGTTGCTTTTACCGGTGGGGGCGGATGTCGCCTTTGACGAAGGCGGCCCGCAGGTCGCCCTGCGCCTGGGCCCGGTGCGGCTGCAGGTCCTGCCTGCAAAGCCGAAAAAGGCCGGGGGGAAGAAGAAAGCGCAACGCAGCGCTTCCAAGCGGAAAAAGGCGCGCAAAAAGCCTGCTGTGGCAGCGGCGCATCGGGCCGGTGGGAGGCTCGAGGATTTCAGGCCGTTTGTCCGGCTGGGGCTCTCGTTTCTCGGCGCGCTGCGGCGGCGCTTGCTGGTCAAGCGGCTGGAACTGACCATCACCTTTGACGGCGAGGACCCGGCGCAGACAGCCATTCGCTATGGCCAGGCCCAGGCCGTCGCCCATGCGCTGCTGCCGCAGCTGGGGCAGGTCTTTCGCATTCGCCGCCAGGCGGTGGCGCTGGAATGCGCCTTCACCGGCGGATTGCTGCGTGTCACCTGTTTTTTGCAGGTGCGGCTGCTGGTCCTGGATGTTCTGGCCCTGGCGCTGCGCTATGGGCTGCGGGCGTACCGCATCTATCGCAGCCAGACCGCCCCGGAAAGCTCTGCGGCAGACGGCGGGGAAGCGGAGGCGTAACCTTATTATCATTAGAATACAAAAAAGATAGACGGCCGCGCCGGTCCGGCGCAGACGCAGAAAGGCGGTAATAGCATGAGTCATCCTCTGGGAAATATGATGGACACGACCATGAGTAAAATCCGGGATATGATCGGCGCCAACGCCATCATCGGCGACCCGATCCAGACGCCGGAGGGCGTGACGATCCTGCCAATCTCGAAGGTTTCCTTCGGCTTTGCCGGCGGCGGGTCGGATTTTGTCCCGAAGAATCTGGCGGCGAACCGGGAGAGTCCCTTCGGCGGCGGCTCCGGCGCAGGCGTGACGATCACACCCATCGCGTTTTTAATTATTAAGGGCGAGCAGGTGCGGATGATGCCCATTGCCGTTCCGGCTAATTCGACGGCGGACCGCATCGTCGAGCAGCTGCCGGAGCTGCTGGACAAGCTCGGCGATTTCCTGGACGGCCGGAAAAAGCCGCAGGAACCGGCGGAATAATTGCGCTTTTCGCCGGAGATACTATCGCCGGTGATGAAACATGCAAGAAAAAATCGGATCAACGCGTAAACTGCGAAGCGTGATAGCCGCGGCGCTGGCAGTTGCCTGCCTTGCGGCGCTGCTGCCCGGCAGAGCGCAGGCGGCGCCGGAGCTTTCGGCCCGCAGCGCCGTTTTGCTGGACTGCGCCACCGGACGCGTCCTCTATGAAAAGGATGCCGGTGCGCGGCGCCTGATTGCCAGCACGACGAAGATTATGACAGGCCTGCTCATTACAGAGCGCTGCCCGCTGGACGAAGCGGTGACGATTCCCGCCGCTGCCTGCGGCATGGAAGGGTCGTCGCTGTATCTGAAGCCCGGCGAGGTGCTGACGGTGGAGCAGCTGCTCTACGGCCTGCTGCTGCAATCCGGCAACGACGCAGCCGTGGCCCTGGCGCTGCACTGCAGCGGCACTTGCGCTGCCTTCGTGGCGGAGATGAACCGCCGGGCGGCGGCGCTGGGCCTGCAGGATACGCATTTTGCCAATCCCCACGGCCTGGATGATGACGGCAATTACTCCACCGCCCGGGATCTGGCTTCTCTTGCGGCCTATGCCATGGCCCAGCCGGATTTTGCCCGCATCGCCGGGACAAAGACGGCGAGTATCCCCGGCCGCAGCCTTCACAACCACAATAAGCTCCTCTGGCGCTATGACGGCGCGGACGGGGTCAAGACCGGTTACACAAAGGCGGCGGGGCGCATTTTGGTCAGCAGCGCGGTCCGCGGCGGGCGGCGGCTCGTCGCCGTGACGATCAACGCGCCGGACGACTGGCGCGACCATGAAAAGCTCCTGGATGATGCCTTCGGCAAGTTTGCAGAAAAGGCGCTCCTGACGGAGGGGCAGATGGTCTGCGAGCTGCCGGTGGCAGGCGGGGCGCAGACATATTGCGACCTGCTGGCGGCCGAGACATGTACGTTCCCCGTGGCGGAGTCGGAGCGCGTCAGCTTCCGCATCCTCGCGCCGGATTTTCTCTACGCACCGGTCAAGGCGGGGCAGCTCGTCGCAACGGCGGAGGTCTTGCTGGACGGCCACCCGGTGGCATCCTGCCCGCTGCGGGCAAAGGAAGAGATCAAGATCGCCCAGAAAGAGCGCCGCTCCTTCTGGCAGAAATTATGGAACGAATAGGATGCATTGAATCAACCATGCAGGAAAGACTTCAAAAGCTGATCGCAGGCCGCGGCCTGGCCTCCCGCCGCCAGGCGGAGCAGTGGATCGCCTCCGGGCGCGTGCTTGTCAACGGCGCACCGGCCCGGCTGGGCGACACGGCGGACCCGGCGCGCGATACGATTACCGTCGACGGCGCGCCGCTGGCGGCAGCGCCAGCGCCTGTCTATGTGATGCTCCACAAGCCCCGGGGCTATGTCACGACGCTGCGCGACGAGCGGGGGCGGAAAACGGTGCAGGACTTGCTGCACGACTGCCCGGTGCGGGTGCACCCGGTGGGCCGGCTGGACCAGTACTCCGAGGGCCTGCTGCTCCTGACGAACGACGGCGCGCTGACCCAACGGCTGACGCATCCATCGCATCAGGTGGATAAGACCTATCTCGTCTGGGTCACGGGCTTTTCCCCCGGCGCACTGGAGGCGCTGGCGCGGCCCATTGTGCTCGATGGGAGAAAAATTGCAAAACCGGCGGTCCGCTGCCAGTGGCAGCGGGACGGGGCGGCGCAGCTGGAGATCACGATCCACGAGGGCCGCAACCGGCAGATCCGCCGGATGTGCCAGGCGGCACAGCTGCACGCAAACCGGCTCAAGCGCATCCGCGAGGGCGCGCTGACTCTGGGGGACCTGCCGGTGGGTGCGTGGCGTTACTTAACGGCGGAGGAAGCCGCAAAATTAAAAAAAGTGTAAAAAAATTTTGCAGGATGCGCGATTGCATCTTGCAAAATTTTTTCATTTTTTGTATGATAGCAAGTGTTTTAGAGAAGTCTTGTTTGCGCCATCGGAGGGAATTATGGTTGCCGATATTTTAACGGTTATTCAGAGCAGAATGTCAAAATTTTCCAAGGGGCAGAAATTGATCGCCAAGTATATCCTGTCCGCCTACGACAAGGCGGCGTTTATGACGGCCAGTAAGCTGGGCGGCGTCGTCCAGGTCTCGGAGTCCACGGTGGTGCGGTTTGCCGTGGGCCTGGGGTACGACGGCTATCCGGAGATGCAGAAGGCCCTGCAGGAGATGATCCTGAACCGGCTGACCTCCGTGCAGCGCATGGAAGTCACCAACGACCGCATCGGCGACCGGGATGTGCTGTCCATGGTCCTGCAGGCAGATATTGATAAGATCCGCCAGACCAACGAGCTGGCCGACCGGCAGACCTTTGCCGCGGCGGTCAATACGATCCTGAATGCCGCGCATATTTATATCATTGGCGTGCGCTCCTCCGCGCCGCTGGCCAATTTTTTGGGCTTTTACTACGGCTATATGTTTGATAATGTCTGCGTCGTCAACAACGCCGGCGTGGGGGATCTCTTCGAGCGATTGATCCGGATCACGCCGGAGGATGTCGTCATCGGCATCAGCTTCCCCCGGTACTCGACCTCGACGACGAAGGCAGTCCAATTCTGCCGGGACGTCGGCGCGAGGGTCATTGCGCTGACGGATTATGCCGATTCCCCCGTGGGCCGCTGCGCGGACCATGTGCTGGTGGCCAAGAGCGATATGGTATCCCTGGTGGATTCCCTCGTCGCACCCTTGAGCCTGATCAATGCGCTGATCGTCGCCACGGCGCAGCGCCGGGAGGGGGAGCTCTCCCATACCTTTGCAGAGCTGGAGCGGATCTGGGATAAATATGAAGTCTACGAGCGAGCAATCAATGAAAAGCCAGTCGGCGCGGTTTGACTGCGCGGTCATCGGCGGCGGCGCGGCGGGGATGTTTGCCGCCATCACAGCCGCGGCAGGCGGCCTGCGTGTGGCGCTGTTGGAGCCCAACGAGCGGCTGGGCAAAAAGCTGGGGATCACCGGCAAGGGCCGCTGCAATGTGACAAACCACTGCACACCGGAGGAGGCGCTGCAGCAGATTCCCCGGGGCGGCCGCTTTTTGATGAGCGCGCTGCACCGCTTCACGCCGGAAGATACGATGGAGTTTTTCGAATCCCGCCGCTGCCCGCTGAAAACAGAGCGGGGCAACCGCGTCTTCCCGGTCTCCGACCGGTCGTTTGACATTGTGGATGTGCTGCGGCGGGAGCTGCGGCAGCTGGGCGTGCAGGTCCTGCACACCCGGGCACTGGAGATTTTGACGGCCGACGGCCGCGTCTGCGGCGTTGCGGCGGAAGATGGGAAAATCGCAGCGGTGCGGGTTATTTTATGCACCGGCGGCTGCTCTTACCCCGCCACCGGCTCCACCGGCGACGGCTACCGGATGGCCGCGGCTCTGGGGCACACGATCATCGCACCCCGGCCGTCCCTGGTGCCGCTGGAGGAGGAGGGCACGACCTGCGCTCGGCTCCAGGGGCTCTCCCTGCGCAATGTGGCGCTGGCTTTGCAGGAGGAGGGCGGCAAGGCGGTGTACCACGATTTTGGCGAGCTGCTCTTTACCCACTTCGGGCTGAGCGGCCCGATCGTCCTGAGCGCCAGCTCCCGGGTCGAGCCGGGCAAGCGCTACCGGGCTGTGCTGGACCTCAAGCCCGCCCTGGACGAAGAAAAGCTGGATGCCCGGCTCCTGCGGGAGATCGCGGCCCGGCAGAATCAGAATTTCTCCAGTCTGCTGGGCGGTCTGCTGCCCAGCAAGCTGGTGCCCATCATGGCAGAGCGCTGCGGGATAGACCCAGCGCAGAAGGTCAACAGCATCACGAAGGTCCAGCGGCGGACGCTGCTGCAGCTTCTCAAGGCGTTTCCGATTGCCATCCGCGGCCCCCGGCCCATTGCCGAGGCCATTGTCACGGCGGGCGGCGTCAAGCTTTCGGAGGTCGATCCGAAGACGATGGCGTCGAAAAAAGTGCCCGGCCTGTATTTTGCCGGGGAGGTTTTGGACTGCGACGCCTATACCGGCGGCTTTAACTTACAAATCGCCTGGTCCACGGCCTATGCCGCGGGCCTGGCGGTCCGACAGGAGTAACGACTATGAAAAAAACTTACGCAATCGCCATTGACGGCCCTGCCGGGGCCGGAAAGAGCACGCTGGCGCGTCAGCTGGCGGCGGCGCTGGGCTTCCGCTATGTGGATACCGGCGCGATCTATCGCACGGTGGCGTATCATATGGCCCTGATGGGCATCGGCCCGAAGGATACAGACGGCGTGACCCGGCTGCTGGACGATGTGAATCTGGAAATTCGCTATGACGAGGCCGGGGTGCAGCATATGATCCTCAACGGTGCGGACGTGACGGACGAGATCCGCACGCCGGAGATGTCCCAGGCGGCGTCGCTCATTTCGGCGCAGAAGGTCGTCCGGGAATTTTTGCTGGACGTGCAGCGGGCGCTGGCGCGCAAGAACAATGTCATCATGGATGGCCGGGATATCGGGACGGTCGTCCTGCCCCAGGCGGATGTAAAGATCTTTTTGACGGCGGACGTCGCCGTCCGGGCCCAGCGGCGCTGGCTGGAGCTGCAGGAAAAGGGCGGCAAGCAGACCGTGGCCCAGGTGCAGAAGGACCTGGCGCAGCGGGACCTGCAGGATTCCACCCGCGCCATCGCGCCGTTAAAGCAGGCCAAGGACGCTGTCGTGCTGGACACCAGTGATCTGGATCTGCCCGCCAGCGTCCAGGCGCTGCAGCGCATCGTGGAAGAGAAGATCGGGCAGGTGCCGGAATGCAAGTAAGAGTCGCCAAGACGGCGGGCTTCTGCTTCGGCGTCCGCCGGGCAGTGGAGATGGTCGCCCGGGAGGCGGCAGCGGGCTCCGGTGCGGTGACGCTGGGGCCGATCATCCACAACCGCCATGTGGTCGAGGATTTCGCAGCCCAGGGCGTGCGCCCGGTCGAGACGCCTGGCGATGCGCCGGAGGGCGGCACGGTCATCATCCGCTCCCACGGTGTGGGCCGGGCGGTCTATGACGAGCTGGCGGCGCGGCACTGCCGAGTGCTGGACGCGACATGCCCGTTCGTCAAGCGCATCCATACCATCGTCGCCCAGGCAGAGCAGGCGGGGCGGCGGTCCATCATCATCGGCACGAGGACCCATCCGGAGGTCCTGGCGATTGCAGGCTGGTGCGACGATCCTTTGATCTTCGAATCGGCTGCGGAGCTGGAAAATTGGCTCTTTGCGGACCCGCAGCGGCGCAATTTGCCGCTTGTGATGGTTTGTCAGACCACTTCCACAAAATTTTTGTGGAATTCTTGCGCTAAAATCGTAAAAAAAGAGTGTACAAACTGCAAAATATTTGATACAATATGTGAAGCTACTGAAAATCGGCAGAATGAGGCGGCATCCCTGGCCCGCGAGAGCCAGGCGATGATTGTGATCGGAGATAAGCAGAGTTCCAACACGAAGCGGCTTGCGCAGATTTGCGCAAAGTATTGCAAGCAGGTCTCCTTGATCGACAGCACGGACCAGCTGCAGAAGGCTGATTTTAAGGGCGTTCATGCTGTAAGCATCACGGCGGGCGCATCGACGCCGGCGTGGATAATAAAGGAGGTCAATAAGACGATGAGCGAAATTACTACTGTTGATACTGCAATGGAGGAGAGCTTCGAAGAACTTCTGGAGCAGTCTATCAAAACTTTAAATACAGGAGATAAGGTCACAGGTGTTGTAACGGCGATCGGCGCGACGGAAGTGCAGATCGACCTGGGTACGAAGCATGCCGGTTATATTCCTTATGACGAGGTCAGCGCTGACCCGACGGTCAAGCCTGAGGACATCCTGAAGGTCGGCGACGAGATCGAGGTCTTTGTCGTCCGCGTCAACGACGCTGAGGGTACGGTGCAGCTCTCCAAGAAGAAGCTGGACGGCCTGAAGGTCTGGGACGAGGTCGAAGCTGCCTGCGAGAACAAGGACGTTGTCGAAGGCACGATTACGGAAGAGAACAAGGGCGGCCTGGTCGCCAATGTCAACGGCATCCGCGTGTTCATCCCCGCTTCTCAGTCCGGCATCGCCAAAGGCGGCGACCTGTCCGCGCTGGTGAAGCAGACGGTCAAGATGAAGATCACGGAAGTCAACCGTGCCCGCCGCAGAGTGGTCGGCTCCATCCGTGCGGTCAACGCGGAAGCCCGCAAGGCTGCCGTGGAGAAGATCTGGAGCGAGATCGAGGTCGGCAAGAAGTACCAGGGCGTTGTCAAGTCCCTGACTTCCTACGGTGCATTTGTCGACATCGGCGGTGTTGACGGCATGGTCCATGTCTCTGAGCTGTCCTGGCGTCGGATCAAGAACCCGGCAGAGGTGGTCAAGGTCGGCGACGAGATCGAAGTCTACGTCATCTCCTTCGACCCGGAGAAGCGGAAGATCAGCCTGGGCTACAAGACGGCCGAGATGAATCCGTGGAACCAGTTTATGGAAAAGTACGCCGTGGGCGACGTTGTCCCGGTCAAGATCGTCAAGCTCATGACCTTCGGCGCATTTGCTGAGATCATCGACGGCGTGGACGGCCTGATCCACATCTCCCAGATCGCAGACCGCCGCATCGGCAAGCCGGAGGACGTTCTGTCCGAGGGCCAGGAGGTCGACGCGAAGATCATCGACATCGACGCCGACAACAAGCGCATCTCCCTGTCTATCCGCGCCCTGCTGTCTGACGACCGCGACGAGGAATACGACGACTAATTTTAAGCGCAGACGCGCGAGCACAAAGCCGGGGCTCTGCCCCGGCTTTGTGGTTCTTGGGAATTGTTTGCATAGCGTTACGGAAGGGGAATACCATGGTAAAGCACATTGTATTTTACACGCTGCGGGAGGATTGCGACAAGGCTGCGGCCATTGCGGAGATCCGCGCTGGCCTGGAGCCGCTGGCGGGGCAGATCCCGGGGCTTTTCTGTATGCAGATCCGCCCGGTCTGCAAGGGCGGGTATGATTACGCCCTCTATTCGGAGTTTGACTCCATGGAGGCCCTGGCGGCGTATCAGCAGGACCCGCGGCATCTGGCGGTCAAGCCCATTGTCCACGGGTATATCTCGGGCCGGGTCTCGGCGGATTTCAAAGTGTAAGGCGGAGGAGGCGCAGGCGATGCACGTTTGGGGGCATTTTAAGACGATCACACGCCACCGGCATATCGTCCGGCATCTTTGCTTTCAGGTCGGCCTGTACTGGCAGGGGCTGACGCATGACCTTTCCAAGTATTCCCCGGCGGAGTTTTGGGTCGGCGCCCGGTATTACACCGGCACCCGCAGCCCCAATGCCGTGGAGCGGCAGAAGTTGGGCTATTCCACGGCCTGGATGCATCACAAGGGCCGCAACAAGCACCACTATGAGTACTGGACGGACCTGTGCATCCCGGCGAAGGTCTATGGGCCGGTCCCGATGCCGCCCCGGTATCTGGCGGAGATGGTCATGGACCGGGTCGCTGCGTGCAAGGTCTATCTCGGCACGCAGTATCACGACGGCGCGGCGCTGGACTATTTCAACACTGCCCACGACACCACCCTGATGCACCCCGAGACGGGGGAAAAGCTGCGGTATATCCTGACCCTCCTGGCCCAGTCGGGGGAGCAGGCGATGCTGGCCTTTGTCCGGGATTATGTGATCCCAGACCGGCCCTATCCGCCGCTTGCCGAAAAAACATCAAGGGAAGCGAAAAAAGCGGAAAAATGTAGTTGACAACAGCAGATGGATGTAGTATACTGCTATCTGTTGGTGTTGATTGGAGTGAGGGTCCACCTGTTCCCATCCCGAACACAGAAGTTAAGCTTACTTTCGCCGACGATAGTTGCCGGGCGACTGGCCGCAAAAATAGGTAACGCCAACACAATAACCGGTCTGCCAAAAGGCGGGCCGGTTTTTTATGCTTATGAGCAGGCAGGGCCTGCGTTTGCGGGGCTTGCTGTTTTGTCTCGCTTGCGGCGCTTGCAACGGCCATGGGGTCAGACGGGGCGATAGAATTATGACGAGAAAAGGCACGGCGCAGTTCATCAGTCTGCGCCGTGCCTTTTCTATGCGCGAAGGACAAGCTGCGGCGCTTGGGGCATATTCTGGGGCGGGGCGGAATCAATGCGGCCCAAAAGCGAGGGCCGCGGCAAAGCGCGGGCCTTGGGGAACGTTTTAAAACGGGGGTAGGGAAAGCTGGGGCGCGGGGCGCTATGGACAAAGCGCAGCACGCGCACGAAGGCGCTTTACTTCTGCTCGTCCACCGGGGGGACCATTTCGGCGTATTTTTTCAGCATCTCTGGGGTGCTGGTGTAGTAGCGCACGTTTTTGTTGCACGCGGCGATCTGTGCCATTTCGTCGGCCGTCAGGGCAAAATCGAAGAGGGCAAAGTTGGCCTGGATGTGTGCCGGGTTCTTGGAGCCGGGGATGACGATGTTGCCGCTTTGAATATGCCAGCGGAGGATGATCTGGGGGGCGGACTTGCCGTACTTTTTGCCAAGCTCTGCAAACAGCGGCTCCTGCAGCAGCGCCTTGTCGCCGTGGCCCAGCGGGTACCACGCCTGGGGGACAATGCCGTTTTCCTGCAGGAAGGCCTTCAATTCCGGCTCCTGATGGTAGGGGTGCAGCTCGGTCTGCAAGACCGTGGGGCGCACCTCGCAGCAGGATAAGATCTCCTCAATCTGATCTTTTTTGAAGTTGGAAAGGCCGATGGCGCGGACCTTGCCCGCCTTGTATGCCCGCTCCATCTGGCGATAGCCCGCGATGTAATTGCCCGCGGGCTGATGGATCAGCAGCAGGTCGATGTAGGGGGTGTCCAGGCGGGAGAGGGTCTTTTCGACTGCATCGGGCTGCTCATAGAAGCTGGGCCACAGTTTGGTCTCGAGGAAGATCTCCTCCCGCGGCAGGCCGGACTTCTGCATGGCGCGGCCGACGGCCTTTTCGTTTACATAGGCATTGGCGGTGTCGATCAGGCGATAGCCGGTTTGAAGGGCGCTGACGCAGGCAGCTTCCGCTTCGTCCGGGGTCAGCAGGAAGGTGCCGATGCCGGCCATGGGCATTTTCACGCCGTTTTGGAGCGTTGCGTATTCCATCAAAGATTCCTCCTTAAATTGTTTTGCTAAGCTTTTCGGCTTCGTTTCGATTGGTCACCATGCCGCCGTAGGTCATGCCATAGAGACCGGCAAAGCGCTGCATGGTGTATTCGCCCGCCTCCAGCATCCACTGTTCAGGCGCTGCGCCCTGGAAGACAAAGTACAGCTTGCGGCCGGAAAGCGCGCCGTTTTCGACCTTGCCGTAAAAGCGGTCGAGCACATTGCGGACGCTGCCGCAGAGGTTGTGCCAGTAGACAGGCGAGCCGATGACGATGGTCTCGGCCTGCTGCATGGCGGCAATGACGGCGTCCAGCCCGTCGCCGGGGAGGTTCTGGCCGAAGGAACCAATGGTGTAATCCGTCAGCTGTAAGGTCTTGTATTGCTTGCCCTGCAGAAGCTGCGCCGCCAAGGCTGCGGTGTTGCCGGTTTTGTTGGGGCTGCCGTTGATCAATAAGATGTTCATTGTGATGCTCCTTTTCTGAATCAATTGTTCTTTCTTGTTTACAGGCCCAGATCATTCACCCAAGCCTGGATATCGGAAGTGGATGCGCCGGAGGCGAACCGCTGGCCCGCCTGCCAGTCGCCGGTACCGGCCAGGGCGGCAAGGTCGCTGCCGCTTTCCCCCAGGTCGGAGGAGGAAGAGGTGGCGAAGGGGATGACGGTCTTGCCCGTGAAGTCGTTGGCCTGCACGAAGCCGTTCACCGGCCAGGCCGCGCCGCCCCACCAGATGGGATAGCCGAGGAAAACGGTGTCGTAGGCATCCCAATGGGGGACCTCCGTCGTCAGGGGTACATCCCGCAGGGATTCGTCGTCATGCTCCCGGCTGACGCGGCTGTCGGCGTCGCGCCAGTTCAGGTCGTCGCTGGTATAGACCTCGGTGGGGACGATCTCGAAGAGGTCCGCGCCTGCAGCTTCGGCGATGTTCTCGGCGACGCGTTTCGTGTTGCCGGAGGCGGAGTAATAGACCACCAGGGTTTTGCTGGCTTCGGCGGATACGTCCTCCGGCAGCGCCGCGACGGTGTCGGAGCCCGGCTCGCCGGAATCCGGCGTCTGGGTTTTGCCGCAGGCAGTCATCGAGAGCAGAAGCGCTGCCGTGAGCAGCAGGCAAAGTAGCTTTTTCATCGCTGACACCTCCTTCTGCTTATATGCACGCTGTCAGGATTTCGAAAACTTCCTCCTTCGTCAGCGTTTTGCAGCAGCCAGCGGTGATGTTGGTGGAATCGGCAATGGCGCGGAGGTTGGTATCTGCCGGGATGCCCAGCTCTGTAAAGCTGGTGGACAGGCCGATCTCCCGGATAAACGCCGCCAGCGCGTCGATCCCGGCGGCTGCGGTTGCTTCCTCGCTGCCCTTGGGGGCGATGCCCCAGACGTTTTGCGCCCAGCGGGCAAAGCGCGCCGCACCGGATCTGTAAATATGGCGGTACAGGACAGGGTGAATGACGGCAAGGCCCGCGCCGTGGTTGCAGTTGGTGTAAGCGCCCAGTTGGTGCTCGATCTGATGGGCTTGGAAATCTGTGACCTTGCCGATCTTCAGCACGCCGTTCTCCGCCATGGCGGAGGCCCAGGCTAGCTCGCTTCTAGCTTCGTAATTCTCCGGGTCCGTCAGCAGGACGCGGGTATTGCGGATGACGCTGCGCATGACGGCTTCACTGAGCTGTCCGACAGGTTGTTCTCGTCCGGCTTGCCGAAGTAAGTCTCCATGGCGTGGCTCAGGGTGTCGAAGGCACCGGAAATGACCTGCTGCATGGGGACAGTCAAGCTGTAGCTCGGGTCCAGGAAGGCAAAATCCGCCTGCGCGCCCCAGAGGGCGTAGGTGTGCTTGATGTACTGCATTTCCCAAATGTCCTCCGGGAGCTTTGCCTGCGCAGAGACGACCTTGCAGCAGTCGGAAACGCTGCCGCCGCCCACGGCTAAAATCAGGTCTACGTGATTATCCCGGGCCAGCTTGGCGCCCTCCTGTACCTTGGCATAGGTGGGGTTGGACATAATTCCGGAAAACTCCACCACCCGCTTGCCCTTGGACCGCAGAATGCCCATCACTTCGTCATACACGCCGCCCAGCTTGATAGAACCGCCGCCGTAGGCCAGCAGGACGGTCTCGCCGTAGCGGTCCAGCAGGGGGGCCAGATGCGGCTGCACGCTGCCTTTGCCGAAATATACCTTGGTTTTGTTGCCAAAAATAAAGTTGTTCATGAAAACACATCCTTTCTGATTCTTATGCCGCGCGATCATTTTCCACTTGCGGATGCAGCGCCGCTGTGCTATGATGCGGTTGTGATTTCCGGTTTCTACTGCCGATTATAATAACCGGTTGTAACAATCGGTCAAGGGGTTTTTGAAAAAACTTGTTGAATTTTTTGTAAACAATGAGGTTTCACGATGATCTATACCATGATGCAGGCCTGCCAGGAGACGGGCATGACGTATCAGGCGCTGAAGTTTTACTGCAACGAGGGCCTGATCCCCAATGTAAAGCGCGACAAAAATAACCGCCGCATCTTTGACGAGCGGGACGTCGCGTGGATCAACAGCCTGACCTGCCTGAAAAAGTGCGGCATGAGCATCCAGGAGATGAAGGACTATCTCGCCCTGTGCCTGCAGGGGGAGGCGACTATTCCCCAGCGCAAGCAACTGCTGGCCCGAAAGCAAGAGGCTCTGCGCGCGTCCATGCAGGAGCTGCAGGACAGCATCGCCTATATTGACTGGAAGCAAACTTATTATGACGAAGTGCTCTCCGGCAAGCGCCGGTACGAAAGTAATCTACTCCCTGCGACAGAGTGAACCGTAAACGACAGCGAGACTTCAAAAGAAGTCTCGCTGTCGTTTACAAAAAAGCCTTGCATATTAACGCCCAAGCTGCGTTTGGCGGCAAGTGGATAAGACGCCGTGCGCTGCGCGATGGGAGAATCAGGGCGCGTCAAGAATTCTTTTTTGGCGCACTCACGTACCGGTTCAAGGCTGCGCCGTAGAAGAAGATGCACATGCAGAAATAGAGCCAGAGCATGGTGAAGGCGACGATGGAGATGCTGCCGTAGATGGACGACGCGCCGAAGCGCTTTACATAGTGGGAAAACAGCCCGGAGAAGATGACCCAGCCGCAGCTGGCGGCAAGGCTCCCCGGCAGCACCTGGCGCAGCGTGCTGCGCTGGCAGGGAAAGACGAGATAGCTGGCACTGAAGGCGACCAGCAGCAGGACCCCGGCGACGAACCAGCGGTAGTGCAGGAGCGTCGAGAGCAGCCGGTGCAAAACCGAGCCGGGGAGCAGGATTTTGCTTAAAAAGCTCTGGCTGACGGTATAGAGCATGACGGTGATGAGCAAAATCGCCAGCACGGCGGCGGTATAGAGCACGCACAGGGCCCGGACGAGCAGATATGGCCGGGTCTCCTGTACCCGCAGCGCCTGGTTCAGCCCCCGGACGAGACCGTAGACCCCCTTCGACGCCGACCAGAGGAGGAAGACCGTCGAAAGAGAGAGAATCCCGGCGGAGTTGGAGCGGGAGAGGTCGGATAAGATCGCCGTCACCAGCGGCTCCAGGGCGTCGGGCACGATGGGGGAGAGAAAATTCAGGATCCCATCCATGGAGACGGTGGTGTACTGGGTCACAGAGAGCAGAAACAGCAGGGCGGGGAAGACGGAGAGAAACAGGAAGAAGGCCGCATTGGCGGCAAAGGCTGGAATTTGCGCGCCTGTAAGCTCCCGCTGCACAGCGCGGGCGATGGTTTTGAGACGGTTCATGGCATTCCTTTCCGGGCGGTCCTGCGGGCGGCGCGTTTTTTTCGTTGATTTTTGCCGCCTGCTGGGATATAATAAAGAAAAACGAAGGAGGTTGCTCGTATGGCTGCTAAAATTGAAAAATCCACCATTATTGGTGATGTTCTGGATATCGCACCGGAGACGGCGCCCCTGTTCCAGACCATTGGGATGCATTGCCTGGGCTGCCCGTCTGCCCGCGGCGAGACGGTCGAAGAGGCCTGCATGGTCCACGGCGTCAACGCTGATGATTTCCTGAAGCAGGTCAACCATTTCCTGGAAGCGGTCGAGGCCGCTGCGCAGGAATAAGCCGCATAGCAAACGAAAGAACAGGAAGCTTCAGGCGGCCCGTATGGCCGCCTGTTGCTTTTATGCGGCGTTTTGCGGCGAACGAGAAAAAGGAGAATGGAAAACGTGCAGGTACCGATTTCCGCGCGGCTGTTGTGCTGCGCTGAGATGATCGCCCCCGGGGCCCGGGTGGCGGATATTGGGACGGACCACGGCTATTTGCCGGTGTATTTACTGCGCGCGGGCCGGGCGGCCAGTGTCCTGGCGACAGATCTGCGCCGGATGCCGCTGGACAACGCCCGGAAAAACGCGGCGCGGTTTGGCCTGGCGGGGCGCATCGGCTTTGTCCAGTGCGACGGGCTGGCGGGGGTCTCGCCCCGGGCGGTCGATACCGTCGTCTGCGCCGGGATGGGGAGCGACCTCATCTGCCGCATCATCGGCGACGCGCCCTGGCTGCGGGATGCGGGCTATACGCTGATCCTGCAGCCCCAGGGGACGGTCCATGATCTGCGCCGGTGGCTGCAGGCCAATGGCTTTGCCATCTGCCGGGAGACGCTGGTGCAGGACGGCGGGTTTCTATACCCCGTCATGGCCGTACGCTACGGCCCGGGCGCTGCGGCGAGCCCCGGCGCGGATTACTGCTCCCGGGCGCTGCGCGAGAGCGGCAGCTCGCTTTTGGGGGCGTATCTTGCCCGGCAGCGCCGGAATTTGGAAAAAAGTGTCGCCGGGCTCCAAAAGGCCCGGGCCGAGGCCGACCGGCAGAAGCTCGGCTATTTTGCCGCCGCGCTGGCGGAGATCATACAGATGGAGCAGGACGATGGCAACGGTACATGAAATTTTGAATTTTCTTTTTTCCCTAGCGCCGGAGGCGGGGAAGGAGCCTTGGGACCATGTCGGCCTGATGGTCGGCGACCGGTCGCGGCCGGTGGAGACGGTCCTGGTGGCGCTGGACCCGTTTTATCCCGTCTGCCAGGAGGCGGCGGCGCGGGGGGCGCAGCTGCTGGTGACGCATCATCCGCTGTTCTTCGGCGGCACCCATGCCGTGACGGACGAGACGGAGGACGGCCGCAGTGCCATGCTGCTGCTGGAGCGTGGCATGGCGCACATCGCCATGCACACGAATCTCGATGCCGCCCGCGGCGGCGTGAACGACTGCCTGGCCGCGCGGCTGGGGCTGCGGGAGGTCACGGGCCTTCTGGGGGAGATTCCCTGCCTGGGCCGCGTCGGGGTGATCGACACC
>CAKTTR010000044.1 GCA_934615645.1 uncultured Oscillospiraceae bacterium
ATGACCGTCTCCGCAGCAGACTTCGCACCTATGAGGATGTGATTTCCCGCAACAATCTGTGGCATTTCTTTAGCGGAAACCGTGGCAAAAACCGCAACAGGGACGATGCCCGCTGATTCCCGTGTAGAGCTGGAAAAATCGCAGATTATCCAATGGGAGCGTTCGAATCGTACAGCGCATCATTTGGGCGCTCCCTATTAAAAAATCAGCCCACTTTTACAGGTGATGAGCTAAGAAAAATTCGTAAAAAACAGGAGGATTTATGAAAACAGGTCTTTCCAAGAAGCAGAAAGCAACCAACATCTATTTTAACGAAGCAGACAGCATGATTGAGGTCTGCACCTACAATACTGCACTCAAAAACAGGCTCACGGAGTACGCCGGGAAATATCCCTCCGAATGCCGACTGATCGACGATGACGGAAACGGTTGTCTGACCTTTGAAGTCAGCAAGGGGCGTTTCGGTTTTAAGCTGACCGCACCCTATGACGAGAAACGCCGCAAGGCTGCCAGCGATCTGGCAAAGAAAAATACCGAAAGATTAAGGAGGAAAGCGCAATGAAAATCCTGTCCTGTGCGTTCAACATGGATACCGCCTGCGTGGAACTGAAAATGGCTGACGGAACGATGATCTCCATCGACTGCACCGCCGTAGAAAACGAGGTTGCCGACAATATGTATCAACGGTCAGAGCTGGACTATCTGATCTACAATGACCCGGTAGCGTATGCCGAGCTGATACTGCATGGCGATCCCGAAACCTATCTGAAAACTGTAACCGAATACAAGCCTTTGGATAGCTGAATACACGCCGCCCGTAGGAGAAAAACTGCGGGTGGCTTCGTTTATTTAAGACATTAAAAAATACAAAATTATTATTTACTTTTTAGCAGATTATGCTATAATAGATGGCGAATTAAATAAGACAAAGCGATGAAGAGTGACAGTAGGTATCTGAAAGTGTTACAGAGAGTCCCGAGAGCTGAGATGGGATGCATGGAAAGATATTCTGAGCAATCAGAGTTCTGGTAGCAGAATCGAATAAAGCCTTGGAGCTGCATACCGACTACACACATTTTGTGTGTTGAGACTATGATGGGAGCGCCCATTACAGCGCAAGGGTATCGATGTTTCATCCGTACTTTTTCAGCTATGAGAATGACTCAGGAAACATCCGTACTTGTAAAGGCTTGTGTCGTGAGGCATAGGCGAACTAAGGTGGTACCACGGGTTACTATATCCCGTCCTTGGAAACAGGGACGGGATTTTTGCGCTCAAAATCTTCCCATGTCCCAAAATAAAATTGAAAGGATGTATGATTTATGAGCGAAAATGTATTAGTAGAAGCAAGGCTTACAAAGCTGGACTATGTAAAGGGTATTACAAATCCCTATCCAGAGCGTTAATGAAATACAGGACATGACACCGGACAGGAACCTTTCTCCTGATCCGGTTTTTTCGTGCCCGGATTATGGAGGAAAAATGAAAATCAGAGATTTCAAATACACGCCGGAGATCGTAGATTGCCGGTATTGTACCAAGTTTGTCCGAGGGCGCTGCAGAGCAAGCGGATGTCCCTGGCTATATGAACGTATTGAAGCCGGCGTAGCGGATTATCATGAAGCACTGGAAGAGACCTTTATGGAGAATGTCCACTTGCGTAGAAGAGTAAAGCTCGTATCTGCCTGTTCTAACTCTTTCTGGCTGGATGAGGGACATCAGCAGCGCTTTGCCGTGGCACAAGCAATCTTCGGTATCTATCGAAAGCGGAACACGCCTGCCTACTATGCCGCTATTTATCTTCTCACTTCTGACGATTCGCTTTTTAGGAGGACGGCTGATTGCGTCAGGAAGAAGAAAATTGACTTCCAATTCGCAGATGTGCGTCATATGACTGCAGGACAGTACGCACTCTACAAAACTGCCAAGAGCTTATATAACGAATCCAGCGAAGTCAGCGTGGATGAGTTTGCTGATCCTATCGGTGGATGAAACCGTCCTTCCATCGACGGTACTCCCGCTGCCACCGCTATGTCTGTCACCGTTCCTACTGCTCTGCCTATGGCAATGAGTCAGGCCGGTGACGTAACTACTGCTGACAGCTGCAAGATCGTCAACAACTCTTATGGCGCTGTCCGTGTGAAATCTGTTACTATCACCGCAGCAAACGGTTGGAAGCTCACTGCTTTTGGCGACAAGTCCACCCTTGCCGGTGAAAAGGTCGATTCCAACAAGCTGGGCTTTGCCATTTCTATCGGTGGCGGCAATCAGGTTGCTACAGATGCATCCAATGCTTCCTCTCAGCAGCTGATTGCTGCTCCCATTGATGGCTGCTATATGACCGGTATCGGTAACTCTTCCGGAAATACCGTTGCTGTTGAGTACGCCGCCATCGTCACCCCGCTGTCCAACGCTGTGACCAATGCCAACATTGCGAATGTTGTGTTCGTTATCGAGTGGGATACTGCAGCCTAATTAACCCCATATTCAAATCAATCTATGGACATCTATTCTCTTTCAGAGATACAGAGAAAAACTATTCACGGTGCATTAGCAGGAAAGAATTTATTTCTTTTCAAATAATGCAAGTAGTTGCGAGTAGGTTAATTCTTTATGAAAATAGTTCTTTTTATGTTCGGCGTAGTTTGATTTGTTTATATGGAACTGGTACTCAGTGCCACCTTTATGCTGAATTGAATATCCAGGCATATTAGGAACATCATCGCTTTGAACTGTGAATATCACAATCTTATCTTTAAAAAAGATCCCATATTCAAACTATTAAAATTGCCCTCACATAAGAAAAGTTCCATGTGAGGGCAACAACAGCAAGAGTGGGAGGACTTGGTCGTTTTAAAATTTGTTTAAATTCTTATTCAATTAAGCCGACGTTTCAGCTGCAGCATTTTCATCTGAAATTCGATCTTCAGGTCTTCTTGGGCAAACCAAATTCAGAACCAGGCCGCCGATAGCTGCACCGGGGATACCGCTAAGCAGGGTCTGCAGCAGGAACGGCAGACCGCTGAGTGCCGTGGAGTTCAAACCGAAACCGACGCCAACGGCCAAGGTAACACCGATGATGGCCAGATTTCGCTGGGTGAACTTGACGCTGTGCAGGGTCTCAATGCCGGAGGTAATAACGCCACCGACAATAACCAGCATGACTGCGCCCAATACAGGATACGGGATCAGATTGATCACCGCGCTGACTTTGGGGAAGAAGCTGATGACTACCAGCATAGCACCGGCAATAGCAATAACATAGCGGCTGGCAACGCCGGTAACGGCGATAACGCCCAGGCTGTTGCAGTAAGAGGTATTGGGCAGCGCATTAAACAGGGAAGAGAAGGCGCTTCCGCAGCCGTCGCAGATCATGCCGCTGCGAATCTCTTCTTCTGTAGCGTCCCGGCCTGTGGAAACAAATGCGGTGGTGGAAGAGATTCCGATAAACTCTGATATTGCTACTAAGTACAAGACCAATACGGATAGAATAACTGTTGGGTTGAATTCCAGACCATACTGCAGGGGCAGGGGAATGGAGAACCAACCGTAATCTGCCAGGGAGGAGAAATCAACCCAGCCCAGGAAGATGCACAGTACATAGCCGACCACCATACCGATGAAGATCGATGCAGCAGAGGCAAAACCTTTGAACACCCGGTTGAATACCAGAATCACTACCAGAGTGAAGGCAGCAACCAGAATATACTTCAGAGAACCAAATTCCTCAGTACCCATGACGCCATAACCGCCGCCGCAGTAGATAACTGTGGTAGCCAGCAGGCAAATGCCGCAGGTCAAAATGACACAACCAGTGACGATGGGCGGGAAGATTTTTTTTAGCTTCTTAAACAAGAAGGAACCTACCAACGCCTCGGCCAGGCCGCCGATGATAAAGGCGGTCATCAGAGACGCCATACCAAATTTTGCTGCCATAGCAACACCTGGCACAATAAAGGTGAAGTCAACACCCATGGAAATGGGCAGTTTCGCACCAACCTTACCAATGCCCAGACACTGTACAATCGTTGTAATGCCAGATGCGAACAGCGAACACTGGATCATATAAGTGGCTTCAACCGTATAGCCCATTGCGGCTAAACTGGCGCAGAAGGTAATGGGAACGCTAAGCAAACCGGCCAGCAGGGCCAATACGTGCTGGAAACCCAAAATCAGGCTTTTCCCTACCGGTGGCTTGTCGTCGACATGGTATAGATAACCGTCAGTAATTTTTGACATAGTTTACTCCCCCCGTCCTTATTTTTATTTGTGTGTTCGTGTTGTACTCCCACTCCACTATTACACGTTACTCACCAGCTGCTACCCAATTAGACGGCTGGACTGGGGATCGCGTGCAGCAATATAATCACATACCCGGAGATAATCAGCTGGAAAATCCACATCGATCTGGCAGCCATTATCACGCACTGGAAGTTCCAAAATCTGTCCTTCGTAATTTTTCCACATGGCCCGCAGTCCTTGTCCTTCAAAAGACAGAATATCTCCAATGCAATCGTACCGGATCAAAGGCGGATGTTTACGATATCCGTCAACGGTTGGGAAAATCACCTTGTGTTGCGCAGATGTTGCATGCTGCAGCAGCTGTATATAGGTCTGCTGTGAGATTGCCGGCATGTCTCCCGGAACCAGAAAGAAACGATCACAAAGAGGCATTTCCTGTAGACCGCATTTAACGGACTCCAGCATCTGGGTTGTTTGGTACAAGGGGTTTTCAACAAAACACAACCGGTTTTGACGCTCCGGACGGCGAATAAGGCAACGCCGCACTTCTTCACCTCGATGCCCTAAAACAACTACAACTTGATGAACACCTGATTCTAGTAACTGATCAACAGTAAACTCAATCATTGTTTTATTCTGTATTGTCATCAGCGGTTTGAAATCCTGCATTCTGGATGACATACCGGCTGCCAAGACCAATCCGTTTACAACATAGGGGTACGTGTTCATAACACCGCCTCCTTACGCGAGTATTAGGGTCAGATACTGGTCTCTAACAGATTCACTGCTTTCCAAACCAAATTGCAGCAAACTTCCTTGCGGTATTCTTGTGTGGCACGTACATCATCGATAGGATTGATATCCTGATTTACCGCATCATTCAGGGCGCCGCCGTAACAAATCCCCGCGTTCAGAACTTCTTCTGTATTGCTGCCGCGCAGAGGCTTCGGACCCACAGAACCGTAGGCAACCCTATAACCGGTTTGCGTGGAATGGATCACTGCGACGGAAGCAATACTGATGGTCAGGGCATTTCGGCCGCCCACTTTTTCATAGCTTCCGCTCCAACCGCCTTCTGGAATAGGGATTCGGATCTCGGTAATCAGACCGCCTTCCGGTAGCTTTGTTTTACGTGGACCTTCAAAAAATTCTTCTGCCGGAATCTCTACATCACCTTTCAGCGTTTTGCAAATAATCTTGGCTCCAGCAGCAACCAACGGAGGCACACTGTCTGCTGCCGGCGAAGCATTGCCCATATTTCCAGCGATGCTGGCCCGGTGGCGGATCTGGATCGAACCGACACCCCGGCATGCCTGGGCCAAAGCCGGAAACAGCTTACAAACTATCGGGTCGTTTGCAATCTTGTCATGGGTAGCCAGTGCGCCAATACACAATACATTATCCTGATAAGAGATTTTGTTAGGCAGGTCCTGCATCTTCGTCAAATCGATCAGTACAGAAAATGCCGGGATTCCATCGCGCAGCACGGGCAGTACATCCGTACCGGCAAATAACCAGCGTGCTTCGGGATGGCTCTGCTTGAGTTCTAATGCATGCTGCACAGAGTTTGCTACATACAGTTCTTTTACGCCAACCTGCATATTAAACGCCCCTTTCTGCAGCAATTTCTACTGCCTTATGGATTTTGACATAGCCGGTGCAGCGGCACAAATTGCCGGCCATTGCTTCGGTGATTTCCTCTGCGGTAGGATGTGGATTTTTCAACAGCAAGCTTTTTGCCGCCATGATCATACCGGGCGTGCAGTAGCCACACTGAACTGCGCCTGCATCCAGAAACGCCTGCTGAATCCCATCCAGTTCTCCGTTTCTTTCCAGTCCCTCAATGGTCACGATCTGGGTACCATCAGCTTGTACTGCCAGCATCAGGCAAGCATGGACGGCTTCCCCATCACACAGGATGGTACAAGCACCACATTCTCCCTGCCCGCAGGCTTCTTTGGTACCAGTCAGGTTAAAGCGATTGCGCAGCAGATCCAGCAAACGTTCCCCTGAGTCTACCTCTACGCTGACCGGTTCATTGTTGAGGATAAAAGAAATCATATGTTTCATTTTGCTACCTCCATAGCATTCTGCTTCTTATCGCGGCAAGCTTTCAAAACCCGATCCTGATTATAAGGCAGGCTGAAGATCCGTGTTCCCAGAGCGTCACAAACTGCATTAGCCACCGCACTGCCTGCGGGAACCAGTACCGGTTCACCCAAGCCGCGAGCGCCATAGGGACCGCTGTATACTTCATCATCAACCGGGATAATTTCGATCACTTCCGGAATATCCGCCATAGTGGGGATTAGATAGGTCTGGAAGTTCTTGGTCGCGGGCTTTGCCTCATCCGTCCAGGCATAGTTTTCCGTGACTGCATAACCGAAGCCCTGGACGATACCACCCTCACATTGGCCTTCGTAGCCCAGCTTATTAACTACAGTGCCGGAGGCCGGACAAGTTGCCTGCTTAATCAGGTGAACACGGCCTGTCAAAGTATCTACTTCAACTGCTGCCACTTGGGTAACCTGCGTAGTCATATAGTGGACACCAAATTCAAATTTTTCCGGTGCATTCATAAAGATGGCAAAACCCATCTTGGTGCGCACATGATCTTCCAACATTGCTGCGATCTGGGCAAAGGTATAGCCGCAAATTGTGTTGCCCTCTCCCTTTAGCTCTTCCACGCTGACATTCAGAACTTTGGCGATTTCCCGGTTCAACTGTTTTGCTGCATCCAAGATCGCGTTGCCGGCGATGTAAGTCGTACGGGATGCAGTGATAGGACCGCAATCCGGTGCAAGTGCCGTATCGCCGTTGACGACATCGATATTGCTCAAGGGCATATGCATGGCTTCCGCAGCGATCATTGCCATAGTCGTTACGCTGCCTTGGCCCATATCTTCAGAACTGGCTTTGACAGTCAGTCTGCCATCCAGACCCAGGCAGAGGTGAACATCCGCTGTATCTTTCGGAATTACGCTGCCGATACCGTTGCCGTGCTGGGCAGAAGCGATACCAACGCCACGCTTGATCCACGGATAGGGGGCCTGCTTCTTCCATTCCTCTCTGGTCTTCCAGACATTGGAATTTTCCGCGGCTTCCATGGTCTTTATGGCATACTGATCCTTGGCGGAGATCGTCTGTTCATAAACAAATTTATCTGTGGCACAATTGATCTTACGAATCTCCAAACGGTCAATACCAAGCTTTGCCGCCAGCAGATCCATCTGGCTTTCTACCGCAAAGTTGGACTGCAGGTTACCAAAGCCACGGAACGCACTGCTGAACGCATTATTGGTTGCCACCAATCGGGCATTGATCTTAAAGTTCTCTGTGTAGTAGCAGCTGAACGCATTTTCCATAGCGAACATGATAACTGCACCGGCATAACCGTTGTAAGCGCCACCCATGCCGGTCATTTTAACCTCATGGGCCACAACCTTACCTTTTTCATCGGTGGCTGTTTTCATCCAGATTTCAATAGGCAGACGCTTGGGCGCAATCTTAAAGGATTCTTCCCGGTTCAGTGTCAGCATGACCGGACGTCTGCACTTAAGACTGGCGGTGGACACAGCCCCCTGCAACAGCAGACTGTCTTTGCCGCCGAAACCGCCGCCCAAAGGAGTGGAGTGAATACGAATCTTCTCCAAAGGCATATTCAAAATGTTGACCAGATCCCGGCGGGCACGAGGACCGTTCTGGATCGGACACCAGAGTTCAATACCGTCTCCCATGGGGCGCGCTACACATACCTCAGGTTCCAGATATGCATGCAGTTGGTGGGGTGTTTTATAAACATTCTCCACAACATGGGCAGCTGTGGCAAATGCTTCCTCTACATTGCCCTTTTCAAAGCCGGCATTCAGGATAATATTTCCTTCGAACTCCTCGTTGATGGTTACTGCATCCGGGGCCAGCGATTCCTCAGGAGTGCGGTATACGGGCAGTGCTTCGTAATCAACATGAACCAATTTGACTGCTTCCGCAGCAATTTCTTCAGTTTCTGCTACTACAATGGCAATAAAGTCACCGGCATAGCGCACTTTGGTGTCACAGATGCACTGCTGGTCTTTGGTCACAAGACCGTGTCGGTTTACTCCGGGGATGTCTTTGGCGGTCGCGACTGTCACAACACCCGGGTAGTTTTCGGCTTCAGTGGTATCTATTTTAATGATATTTGCATGAGCGACCGGCAGATGTACCAGTTTCGCATGGCACATCCCTTCCATTTTTAAATCTCCGAAAAATTTTGTGCGCCCGGTAACCTTATCGGTACCATCGAGACGAACAACTTCGGAGCCAATGATTTTTCGAGTACCATTTACTTTACCCATCATATAACCTCCAGCCATGAAATTTTCAGTTTGGTTTCTCAAGTTTTCGGTAAGATGACCGCTGATGCGGGGTAAGAGCAACATCGGTATCTTTGGACAGAAATATAAGGTATCTACAATCATGCAGCAACAATAAAACAAACGTTTCCGATTGGAGCAAGCAAGTTCACTGGGAAACATTTCTTAAAGCATTGCTGCATGAATTGCACACAGAGAGTATGAGCCGGCCAACGTGGCCGGTTGATTTTGGAAGATCACCGCTGGCACCCAAAGCCACATTAGTGCCAACGGCATCTTCACACAGAACTACAGGGTCGATATGACAACCAGGCAGCAGCGCCATACTGGATATGGAGCAAGCACGCTATTCACACTGGAAGACAGCAGAATCTGGCGCTGACACCTGGATTGTACCTTAATAAATGAATAAAATAAATTTACGGAACGTCACCGACGACATTGTCCAGCAGGAAGAACATGTCGGTCATGCCTTCCACATCGAAGGTTTCACCCTCAGCCAGGATCTGGTTCCCTTCATTATCATAGAGCGGGCCGCACATCACGACATATTCGCCGTTGATAATCGATTCGTACATGGCGTCACACTGGTCGATCACATCCTGAGGCATAATGTCCGTATTCCAGGGAGCGATGGATGCGGCCCCTTCCGCCATGCCCATATACCGCAGGTCACTGTTAAAGCTGCCTGTTGCTACTTCTGTGATGATCTCGTTGAAAATCGGCGTCCAGTTCCACATAAAGGACGTCAGCATTGCATCCGGTGCATAGTCGTGCATGTCAATATGGAAACCGGTGCAATAAATGCCAGCTTCGGAAGCAACCCGAGGGATCGCAGTGCTGGAGCCATGGAAGCCAATGGCCTGCACGCCCAGATCATCGATCAGGGAATTGGCGCACTCTTTTTCCGCAGCGGGATCAAACCAACTGTTGGCCCACAGGACATGTACCGTCGCATTGGCGTTGGCGGCTTTCGCGCCGGCGGACCAGGAATTGATCGCACGAATGACGGAGGCGGTGGGCTGGGGGGCTACGAAACCGAGGTCATCAACCTCGCTCATCAGCGCGGCAGCATAGCCGCACATAAAGATCGCGTCCATATCCCAACAGGTGAAGGAACCGTAATTTGCTGCGCCTTCCCCGCCCTCAAACTGCACGAAGGTAACGTCAGGGTAGTTGGGGTAGGCTGCTGTCATATTTACTGTGTTGCCGGCGGAAGTGCCGAAGATAATGTTGCACCCGTCGTCAACCATCTGCACGATTGTAGAGTCGGCTTCAGCACCGCCTTCCGGCAGTTCGCCAACGACAACGTACTGATCTTCTGTCAGACCCAGCTGCTCAACGCTGCGCATCAGGCCTTCATACATAGCCTGACACCAGCCGCCGTCTGTAGTGGTTCTGACCAGCAGCATACCGATTTTGATATTGCTGTAATCCACTTCTTCGGTTTCAGCAGCTTCCGTGGTTTGCGTGTCTTCCGACTGTGCAGATTCTTCTGTGGTCGCTTGGCTGCTTTCCTGAGAAGTGCCGCAGCCAATAAACAGGCTTACAAGCAGGGCCATGACCAGCACTAATATAAACAATCTTTTCACAAGTTCGCTCCTTCAAAACGAGAGAAAAATCGCAACCATGCAGCAATGCTGTCCAAATGATAAGGAGTAAGCAATTCATTCGCACTGGGAGGCAATCTTATGAAAAGCATTGCTGCATAGATTGCTGCATAACAACGACTAGCTTTTTAGGGGCTCCCACCGGCTGTGTCGGACCGCTGGGAGCACACCATGTGAAGGTGCTTGATAACAAGCAGATTAAACGACGAGACTGATTACTCGACGATCACGGGCAGGTCAGCTGCACCGGCCAGCAATTTCTTGCACAGTTCCACAGCCTGGCTGGCGGTTCTGGAATAACCGTCCGCACCGATCTTTCTTGTCCAGTCCGGGGTGATGGGGCCGCCGCCGACGATGACCTTGTAGTCATCCCGGATCCCCTGCTTGGTCAGGGTCTTGATCAGTTCTTCCTGATAGTAAGCGGAGGTGGTCAGCAGGGTAGATACGCCGATGATGGACGCCTTGTGTTCCTTTGCCGTGGAGATGAACTTGGCCACCGTGGTATCCGTACCCAGATTGATGACGTTGTAGCCGCCAACAGACAGCTGGGTCGCTACCAGGTTCAGACCGATATCATGCAGGTCGCCCTGAGCGCAGCCCACAACGATGGTCGCATTTTCAGCCTTGCCATCCCGCTGCAGATAGGGGTTGACCTTTTCCAGCAGCGCGTGCATGCATTCGCCGCCCAGCATCATATCCGGCAGGAAGGCTTCCATATCGTCAAAGGCCTTGCCCAGCTTCTCCAGAGCAACGACGCCGCCCTTGTTGATAATATCCTCTGCGGGAACGCCGGCTTCCAGCGCAGCGTCCACAGCTTCTAAGGTTTCATCTTCATCGCCGTCATAGACAGCTTCCACAATTGCATTCAAATACTTTTCCATGGGTGTGTGTTCCTTTCTATAGCGTTATAGACTGCGATCAGATCTTCAGACCGAAGCGGCGCAGGTCTTCACGAACCTTGTTGTCGATCTCGACCCATTCTGCACTGGGCTTGCCGGTCTTGCGGTCATAGCATTCATAGTAGCTCTGGCCCTGCGGCTGGTTGGCAACTGCATATTCGTACTTGGTCAGGCAGTAGTTGACGATCTCCAGAGCCTTGTCCAGGGTCAGGTCAGCTGCAGCCTTGAATACGTCTGCGCAGAAGTAAGCTTCCAGAGGAGTGATGTAGTTCTTCAGGGCGCCGCCGGCACTTCTGGGGCCGGTGGTCAGTTCCATACCGGATACGCAGGTGGTGATGAGACCGGCTGCGTTGGTATAGAGGATATCTTCGGTGCAGGGGCCTGCAGTCTGGTTAATGATCTTGTCCAGGATGGTGTGGGTATTGCGGGAGGTGGCCTGGACAGACATGCTCATGGCCCACAGACCGGTGCGGCAGCAGACGGTGTTCTGACGGACGTCGAACATGGAGCAAGCGGAGATGTCCGTGCCGAACAGGGCATACTGCAGAATATCGGAAGCGATATTTGCTACAACAGAGCCTTCGGGAGGACCGGAGTAGCCACCGATCATGGACGGGCAGCCGGTACGCAGGTAACCGCCAAAGGCAGCTGCGGTCATCATCTTGTTGAAGTTACAGTAGTTGGTCTTGATTTCAGAGGGCTGCAGGCCAATGCCCATCTGTACTCTGCCGGGCTTTTCATTGGCAGCATAACCGGCCATGAAGCCAAATTCCGTAACAGAGGAACTCAGACCCATCTGGGGGATACCGGGACGGCCGGCACGCCAAATCGCCTCTTCTCTCAGCTGTGCTTCACGGATACCGGCGGCAGTCTCAAAGGGAGTGCCGGAGAAAGCGGGAATGCCATAAACGGTGTCGATGGACGGACCCTGGAGAATGTCGATGTTCTTGTAGCGGATCAGTTCACTGACCAGCTCTGCATAGATGTCTTCGTCGATCTGAATAGACAGGGATGTGCAAAACAGGGGCTTGGTTTTGTCTTCCGGGGTTCTGGCCTTCAAGGTCACCTGATCAGGACCGGTTCCCAAAATCAGTTCTTCCGGTGCCTGCTTCAGTGCATCCAGCAGTTCCTGACGGCTGAACTTGACTACCGTTTCGGTGTCGGTACACTGAACACCGATGGTCTCCGCCAGTTCCAGACCAGCTTCGAAGAAGCGGTCGGCCAGTTCCAGATCCTGGTTGACAGGAATTTCAGGATTATAGGTGCCTGCCAGTTCATACTTCTTCAGGATTTTCTTTACAGACTTCGGAACGATTTTATTGTCCCAGTCACGGCCGGAACAAGCCTCGCCCTCTTTGATACGCTCCAGCATTTCGGTCAAATATCTTACAGACGCCATGGTTGCGTTGCCTCCTTCCAAGGTGTGTGTTCTTTCTTGTGGTTGATAACTTTGGCTGCCAACGTTGTTTCTGATTTCATTTTACAGAATTGTTGTTTTTTGGCAACGCCAACTTTAGAAGCACCCAACGTTCGTGATGTTCGCTAGTTTCACTTCAATGCTTTCGGGAAAATTCAACAAACACTATCACGCAACCATGTAAACGGGCCCCGATTTTTTGCGCAGATTTGACAAAGAAATTTTTGCTGCAGCGCAGGCGCAAAAAAAGGATTGAACGGTTTGTTCAATCCTGCGCCTGAGTCATTCGACTGTGTTGAACGACCTGTCTGATTGTGACGAATGTTTAATGCGGTTGTATTTGCGGCGTAAAAAACGGGGCGTGTTTTTAACACGCCCCGATATCGTTAACGTTAATATCCGCGCCAGCAGGATGGCCGCTGCAGCTCGATTGTAATACCATGTGCAGTTTGCATCACAATGTCACGCGTTTTGGTAAAGGTTTCGATGCTGAGAGGTCCCTTTGACAATCCTACAGCTGCCAAGCCATATTCGCATCTTCCGTTGCGGTCAAAAATTGGCGCGCCGACAGAGCGGGTTCCGGTCCGCAGCATCTGTGAGGTCGAAAAGCCTTGATTTCGTATCATTAAAAGCTCTTTACGCAGTTCTTCTGCATTATATGCGGGCAGCATCGTGTAGCTTTTAAACTGACAATTGCGCAGATAGCGTTCCAACTCTGCTTCCGGTAACTGTGCCAAAATACATTTGCCCTGTGCGCACCCGTACATAGGGATCCGCCCGCCCTGCGGAGAAGAAATGACCACATCATAGTTAGGCTCAACGTTTTTAATCAGTACGATTTCATCTCCACATCGCTTTCCCAGATACATGGATATGCCATACTGTTCCACGACCCGGTTCATATGGTGCTCTGCGACAGGAAGTATTTCCCACGGCATACTTGCTGCGCAGCCCAGTTCGTATGCATGATGACCCAAATAGTATTTGCCGTTTTCCGGATTTTGTGTAACCAGTGAAGAATCCATCAACGTCATCAGCGTAATGTGAATCGAGCTTTTCGCCATTTGCGTAAGCTTTCCCAGTTCTGCCAGGGAAAGTTCACGCCGTTCTTTCCATAAGACGTCCATCAGCAGCACTGCTTTTTCTACTGCTTGTATACGTTTTCCTTTTTGTTCCATGCGACCCTCCTATTCCGGTCAGCAGCCAAACTTACCATTTCAGAATGTTCACATGTGTGTTTACGCCACAATGTTAGTATTCATTTGTATTATAACATCTGTCCCCCTATATATGTCAAGCGGGTGAATGGTTGGTTTTTGACATTCCTGAACTGTAGGGCGGGCATGACGTGTTAAGTGTTCCGATAAGAAGCTGGTATCGTGAGTCCTGTTTTTTCTGAAATGGGATGTCAGCTGGTTGTTTCTGACCGCTACAGGGCTGACTGACAGGGATATGAGATCTAACAATATGGATATATCCAGAACATACACTCTTTCGGGGGAATACCTTAAAGATGTAAACACTTGCGTGTTTTCTCTTGTTGAAGGTGTGACCTTACGAGCACTTGTAGTTAGAGAGCGACAGGTATCGAATGTACAAGATAATTGAAATTCAAGCGGTTGAAGGAAATCTCCAGTATCATCATTACTGCACTTTTGGTTGCTTCAATGTTTTGCTATAAGCACTTCGTCAAGAAAAAACTGTCACCAATCTTGCTGATTGTCATTTCGGCAGTAGCGGGTATGTTGGTGTATGGAATATAGAATTAGGATCACAAAATGAGTAAGACCTCATCTTGATTTTTCGGCCGATTTTGCGTATAATATTATCGTTAGGGTGACAACCATCTGAAACAACTGTTATGACCATCCCACGGTGATTTATCACCGCTGATAAGATTTTGATAAGCATCCATCGTACAGCTAAGACAATATGGGTAATCAAAATAATCAGAACAGCAGGTGCAATATCTTATAAACAAAATTGTTTAAGATGCAAGTCCCTGCAACGAATGGGAGTGAGTTGAACGGCGAAAAAGCCAGCAGTTCGGCAGGATTGCGGCACTGCAGGCAGCCTTTTGGTCGCAAATGGATGACCAGATAAAAAACGAAGCCCTTAGCTGTGGGTCAAACGCATGGCTAAGGGCTTTTGCCGTTATGATTTTCGGAGCGAGGAAAGAGAAAAATCGGAATGGAGCGGGGAGATGGAGCTTCGTGCATTATCCAAAAACTATGCGGTGCGGGCATTGGACAGCAAGGATCTGGATAGAATTTTTGCGTTGAGCTGCAAAAACGAACTTTACTATCAATATCATCCGCCCTTTGTGACACGGGAGAGTATTATTGAGGATATGAAGGCGTTGCCGCCTGGAAAAACTTACGAGGATAAATATTACATTGGCTTTTTTGAAGGCGATGTTCTGGTTGCAATGATGGACCTGATCTTGGGGTATCCGTCAGACGAAATTGCGTTCATTGGCCTGTTTATGACCAATGTGCAGTACCAGAACAAGGGCGTTGGCTCCCAGGTGATCCGAGAGGTTTGTGACGAGTTAAAACAATTGGGCTATCAGAAGGTACGCCTTGGGGTCGATAAGGGGAATCCCCAGAGCCATGCGTTCTGAAAAAAGAATGGGTTTTTTCAGATCGCGGAAACGCAGTACCATGTGATGGAATTGGCGTTATAGATTTTTCGCGTTTGTGTGGCGGGAAAGCGGAATAAGCTGGACCCTGAACCGCCAAGCATCGCTGCGCGGTTGAATTCTAAGGCTGGTTGTGGTATCATGATTACAGAGCCTTTCAGCTCGCGGCTTCAAGGATCAAGTGGGAATATGCTTTTATCAGAAAGGAGAAAGACGACAATGGCTGTGAATTTTAATCAGAATTCGGCATGGAATCTAAAGCCCATCAGTGTGGACGCTGTTCGGGAGGAAGTGAATGGGCTGCTGATTGACGGAGAAAAAGTGGAAATGGCGTTCCAAACTGTTCGCGATCAACTGATTTTCACAAATAAGCGAATCATCTCTGTTGATGTTCAGGGAATCACAGGAAAGCGAAAGTCTTTCAGCACAATGCCGTATTCCAAAATCCAGTATTTTTCGATTCAAACACCTGGGTTTGCGGAAATTATTCCGGACTCTGAGCTGTTCATTATGTTTTCCAACACATTTACAGCAAAATTTGAATTCAAGGGAAATGTAGACATTGGTAAGATCGGGCGCATGATCTCTGCGTATGTTCTGAAGTGATTTGTTTTCCTGGATTACAGAAACAAAACGAAAGCCAGGGGCCGCGCCGGTTTTTAGGGGGCGGTTCTTGTGTAGGTAGAGAGAAGAAATGAAACGGACCACACGGATGACGCGGACGACGCGGGATATGACACATGGGCGGCCTTGGCGGCTGATTATGGGGTTTGCGCTGCCGGTGCTGCTGAGCCAGATCTTTCAGCAGCTTTATAATACGGCCGATACGCTCATCGTCGGGCGGTTTTTGGGCGACGAGGCGCTGGCTGCCGTCAGCTCGTCCGGGGCGCTGATCTTTTTGCTCGTCAGCTTTTTTGAGGGGCTGACGCTGGGCGCGGGGGTGGTGATCTCCAACTGCTTCGGCGCAAAGGACACGGCGCGGG
>CAKTTR010000045.1 GCA_934615645.1 uncultured Oscillospiraceae bacterium
TCTTCACCAGCGAAGAAAGAATCGGGGAAGAAAGACGCCGCCAAAGGCGGGGGGCGGGCCGTCCGCAAGCGTCCGGCTCGTGCATTTGCTTCGCAAATGCCTTTGATTGAACGCGAAAGGGGCTCCAAGACCGCCCCTTTCACACTATCCCTGCCAGGGGCTCGCCTGAGCTGCGTCCGTTATCGATGCCGCACAGGGTGCGAGGTGCCAGACAATTTTGTAACTGCCTCCGTACCTTGTAGGCTGGTGAGCAGAAAGCTTGCCGCTTCGCTGTAGCTTACGGGGTGCGGAGGTGGTTTGGGGGCTTTGGTTTTTGGGGGGCAGGGGGAGTAACGTGCTGCTTTCGTGCTTGTTGCTGCGGCGGTTGGGCTTTTGTTTTGGGCAGCGTTTAGCGTTGGATGCGGCCGGAGGTGTCGCCTTGGGTCAGGCGTTCGACTTCGGGGACGCTGACGCGGTTGAAATCACCGGGGATGCTCTGCTTGAGGGCGGAGGCTGCTGCGGCAAATTCGATGGCTGCTGGGGCGTCGTCGCCTCGGAGCAGGGCGTAGATGAGCCCGGCTGCAAACGAGTCGCCGCCGCCGACCCGGTCCACCAGCTGCAGGCGGTACGTCCGGGAGAAATGGCTCTGGCCGCCGGCATAGAGCAGGCCGCCCCAGTCATTTTCGCTGGCGGAGCGGGAGCGGCGCAGCGTGATGGCCACCTGGGAAAAGCCGAAGCAGTCTGTCAGCTCCCGGGCGACGGTGGTATACTGCTGGGGGTCCAGCTCACCCCGGATCAGATCGCTGCCGGGGGCAGCGATGCCGAAGACATCCCGGGCGTCGGCCTCATTGCAGATGCACACATCCACCAGCTGGCAAAGCTCCCCCAGGACCCGGTTCGCCTGAGCGCGGCTCCAGAGCTTCTCCCGGTAATTGAGATCGCAGGAGACCCGCACGCCCAGGGCCTTTGCGGCCTGGCACGCCGCCCGGCAGGCTTCTGCCACCGGCGCGCTCAAGGCCGGGGTGATGCCGGTGAAGTGGAACCAGCTGGCGCCCTGCAGCAGCCGGGTCCAGTCAAATTCCTCCGGCTGCGCCTGGCTCATGGCCGAGCCCGCCCGGTCATACAGGCAGACCGACGCCCGCTGGGACGCGCCCTTTTCCAGAAAATACAGCCCCATCCGCGCGCCGCCCCGGACGATGCCGCCGGTCTCGACGCCCAGGGCCCGCAGGCTGTTTACCGCCGCCTGGCCCAGGGCATTGTGGGGCAGCTTCGTGATAAACGCGCTTTGCAGCCCAAAATTTGCCAGCGAGACGGCGACATTGGCCTCGCCGCCGCCGAAGGTCGCCTCCAGCCGGGGCGACTGGAGCAGCCGCTCATAGCCCGGCGCGCTCAGGCGCAGCAGGATCTCCCCGAAGGTCACGACCCGGGGCGGGTCCTGCTGCGTTGTTTTTGTATTGATTTCTTTATCCATTGGATACCTCCTCCGCGATGGCCCTGGCCTGGCGGCAGAGCCGGATGACCGCCGCCCAATCGCCCCGGGCCAGCACATCTGCCGGTGCCAGAAACGAGCCGCCGCAGGCCAGGACGGCGGGGCAGCGCAGATACGCCGCCAAATTCTCCAGCGTGACGCCGCCGGTGGGCAGCAGCTGCAGCCCGGGGAACGGCCCGTGCAGCGCTTGGATCGCCGCCGGACCGCCGGACTGGGCCGCGGGGAAAAATTTCACGACCCCCAGCCCCATCCGCTGGGCCGCCTGCAGCTCCGTCGCCGTCACAGCGCCGGGATAGACTGCCAGCCCCGCTGCCTGGGCCGCCTGAACGATGGCCTCATCCAGCCCCGGCGAGACGATAAACTGGGCCCCGGCCCCGGCGGCCTCCCGCACCTGGGTTGTCGTCACGACCGTCCCGGCGCCGACGAGGAGACCAGGCTCCGTCCGCCGCAGCCGGGCGATGGCCGCCAGCGCGGCGGGGGTGCGCAGCGTGATCTCCGCCACGGGGACGCCGCCCTGCACTAGGGCCCGGGCCAGGGGCGCGGCCAGCGCCGCGTCCTCAAGCTGCAGGACCGGCAGAATACGGGTACGGCCCAGGGCCGCATCAGAAAAAACCTGCATTGCGCCGCCCCCCCCTTTCAGACGCCTGCATAGGCGGCAAAGCCGCCGTCCACCGGCAGGACGACGCCGGTGACGAAGGCGGAAGCCTGCGGGTCGGTCAAAAACAGCAGCGCGCCGTCCAGGTCCTCGCTCGTTCCGAAGCGGCCCAGGGGCGTGGCGTCAAGGATTTTTCGGCTCCGGGCGGTGGGCGTGCCGTCGGCCTGCCAGAGCAGGGCTTTGTTCTGCGCCGTCGAGAAAAAGCCCGGGGCCAGGGCGTTGACCCGGACACCTGCTTTGGAAAAATGCACCGCCAGCCACTGGGTGAAATTCGAGACGGCGGCCTTGGCCCCGGAGTAGGCGGGGATCTTCGTCAGGGGCCGGTAGGCGTTCATGGAGGAGATATTGACGATGCTGCACCCCGTCCGGCCCAGCATCTGCCGCCCGAAGGCCTGGCAGGGCAGCAGCGTCCCCAAAAAATTCAGATGGAACACAAAGCTGACCCCGGCGGCGTCCAGGTCGAAAAAGCTCGGCCCGTCCCCGGCGGGCGCGTCGGGCAGGGCGTATTCTGACGCCGTCGTCGCCTTGGGGTGGTTTCCCCCGGCGGCGTTGATGAGGATATCGCAGGGCCCCAGCCGCTGGGCGACGGCCTCCGCCGTCTCTGCCACCTGGGGCTGATCGAGGACATTGCAGCCGAAGGCCGCCGCCGGGTAGCCCGCTTCCCGGAGCTCCGCCGCGACGGCCTCCGCCTTTTCCCGGTGCAGGTCCACCAGGGCGACCCGGGCCCCCGCCCGGGCCAGGCAGCGGGCAAAGCCGCTGCCCAAAACGCCGCCTGCGCCGGTCACGACGGCGACGCGCCCGGCCAGTGCCGGGGCTTTTTCTTGGTTTTCCATGGTTCAACGCTCCTTCGCTAAGATAAAAAATTCAATTCTGTGCCGCAGCCCGGCTTGCTTTTTCGCACGCTTCGAACAGACCGGTCAGATATGCCGCGCCCAGGGCCCGGTCGTAGAGGCCGTAGCCAGGGCGGCCGGTCTCCCCCCAGATCATTCGTCCGTGGTCGGGGCGGACGTAGCCGTCGAAGCCGCAGTCCGTCAGGGCACGGACGATGGCGTAGAGGTCCAGGCTGCCGCAGGCTGACGGATGCGCCCGCTCCTCAAAATCCCCGCCGGGCAGCAGGCCGATATTGCGGATGTGCATAAACGCGATGCGCCTTGCGGCGGCATAGCGCCGGACGAGGGCGGGGACATCGTTGCCCGGGCCCGCGCCCAGGCTGCCGGTGCACAGGCACAGGCAGTGGGCCGGGCTGTCCGACAGATCTAAAATGCGGTCCAGCTGCGCGCGGCTCCCGGCGATGCGGGGCAGGCCGAAGACCGACGCCGGGGGATCGTCCGGGTGCAGCGCCATCCGGATGCCGCACTGCGCCGCCACCGGCATGACCCGGGCGCAGAAGCGGGCCAGGTTCTCCAAAAGCCCCTGGGGGCCCAGACGCCGGTAGGCTGCCAGTAGCTCCCGCAGCTCGGCGGGGGCATAGCTCTCATCCCAGCCCGGCAAATGCAGGTCTGTCCGGGTCGGGTCCATGGCCGCCAGGCGCTGCCAGTCGAGGGCCAGTGCCGTCGCGCCGTCGGGCTGGGGCTTTGCCAGGTCCGTCCGCAGCCAGTCGAAGACGGGCATAAAGTTATAGGTAATGCACCGGACGCCCACAGCGGCGCAGCGGCGGATATTCTCGCAGTACGTCTCCAGCAGCGCGCTAGCATCCGGGCTGCCCAGCTTGATGTGCTCATGCACCGGCAGCGATTCAACGACGTCAAACACCAGCCCGTGGGCCTGGCACTGGGTCCGCAGCTGCTCCAGCCGCGCCATAGGCCACAGCTGCCCCGGCGGTACGTCATAGACCGCCGTCACAACGCTGTGCATGGCCGGGATCTGGGCAATATAAGCGAGCGGCACCGGGTCCTCCGGGCCAAACCAACGAAAAGATAGCTTCATTGTGCGCCTCCTTGCAAATCGTTCTGCGCCCCCGCTTCCGGCAGGCGGAAAAAGCGGCAGGCATTTTCATAGCAGACCGCCCGGACGATGCGCCCCAGCGCCGCCTCGTCCGGCGGGCACAGCCCAGCGGATACCCAGCGGCCCAGCAGACTGCACAGGACGCGGCGGAAATAATCGTGCCGCACAAAGCTGGTGAAGCTGCGGGAGTCGGTCAGCATCCCGATAAAATGGGCCAGGAGCCCCTGTTGGGCCTGGCTTTCCAGCTGCGCGGCGATCCCGGCGGCGTGATCGTGGAACCACCAGGCGCTGCCGTGCTGCAGCCAGCCCGGCTCCGGCTGGGGGAAGGAGG
Source organism: uncultured Oscillospiraceae bacterium (assembly GCA_934615645.1). GTDB lineage: Bacteria > Bacillota > Clostridia > Oscillospirales > Oscillospiraceae > SVMC01. The sequence continues at coordinate 4,399 of CAKTTR010000045.1, forward strand.
CCAGGAGGGTGTCCAGATACGCGTTGTCCCCGGCGTCCAGGCTGTAGACGATCATCCGGGGCAGGGCGCAGCGGTGCTGGAGGGTGTCCAGCAGCGGCGCGAGGGACGCGCAGCCGGCGGGGCCGATGCAGTCAAAGCCCGTATCCGGCCCCAGCGCCTGGGCCTGGACGGTATTGACATTGCGCAGGCAGCCCAGATGCAGCTGCATGGCCCAGCCTCGCTTGCAGTATGCCGCGGCGCAGAACAGCAGAAAATATGTCTGCAGCCGGGCCGCCTGCCGGGGCGTCAGCGTCCGGCCCGCCAGGGCGCGGCGGTAGAGGGCCGCGGCCTGGCGCGCATCGCATGGGGCAAAGGTAAGGCGGGGCAGGGCGTGGTCGCTGGCGCGGCACCCGGCGGCGGCAAAGGCATCCATCCGCCGCAGCAGCGCCTGCTGGGTACCTGCCAGCGTATCTGTCCCGCAGCTTGCTGCGCCTGCCAGGCGGGCAAGGTAGCGTGGCCAGTCGGGCTTTGTGCAGTCCAGCGCCCGGTCGGGGCGGAACGTCGGGCTGAGGATCAGGTCCAGCGCCGGGTTTTGCTGCCAGGCCAGGTGATAGCGCAGATCGTCCGCCGGGTCGTCCGTCGTGGCAAGATAGCGGACGCCGCTGCGGGCCAGCAGCCCCTGTACGCCAAAGTCCGGGCGGTGCAGCCGCCGGGCTGTCCGGGCCCAGACCTGCCGGGCTGTCCGCTCGTTCAGAACGCCGGTGTAGCCAAAATAGTGCCGCAGCTCCATGTGGCACCAGGTCGCCACCGGGCTGCCCGCCGCCTGGGGCAGGGCGCGGGCAAAGGCTAGGAATTTCTCCCAGTCCGGCCCGTCGCCGGTGATGAGCGATTCCTGGACCCCGGCCAGGCGCAGGATGCGCCATTTATAATGATCGTGCGCCAGCCAGAGGGCACTGAGGTTTTCAAAGTGCCGGTCCTCGCAGATCTCCTGGGCGTCCACGTGGCTGTGAAAATCGACGATGGGCAGCGATGCGGCATAGCGGGCATAGAGCCGCCGGGCCAGCGGCGTATCGAGCAGCAGCGTCTCGGGGGAAAAAGCGTCCAAGCGTCTCGCCTCCTTGCGAAATTGATCGCAGAATTTCTAACAGAATTTCTATTAGTATGCGCCCGCTGCCCGCGGGCTATGCCTGTTTGCAGCGCGGGCTGAAAAATTCTTCCCCGGCGTGCAAATTCTCCCGCCGGGCGGGCATACTGAGAGAGGAAAGGACGGTTTTTATGGAAAAAACAGCGCAGCCCCGGCCGTTTGGCCTGCGGGATAAGATCGGCTACCTCTTCGGTGACTTCGGCAACGACTTCACCTTTATCCTCTCGACGGTCATCCTCTCAAAATTCTATACCGATGTCATGGGCGTCTCCGCCGGGGTCGTCGGGACGGTCATGATGCTGGCCCGGGCGGTGGACGCGGTGACAGACCTGAGCATGGGCCGCCTCTGCGACCGCAGCCGCCCCACCCCGGCGGGGAAATTCAAGCCCTGGCTGCTGCGGCTGTGTGTCCCGGTGGCGGCGGCATCGTTTTTGCTTTACCAGAGCGGCTTTGCCGGGCGGCCCATGGGCTTCAAGATCGCGTACCTGGCTGTGACGTATATCCTCTGGGGCTCGTTTTGCTATACGGGCATCAATATTCCCTATGGCTCCATGGCCTCGGCCATCTCCCCGGAACCGGCGGACCGGCAGTCGCTGTCCACATTCCGGACCATGGGCGGGATGCTGGCGGGGCTCATCATCGGGATGCTGGTGCCGCTGCTGTGCTACCAGGCCGAGACGCTGCCCGGCGGCGGGGTCAAGCAGGTCCTCGTGGGCGGCCGGGTGACGCTGGCGGCGGGGGTCTGCTCCGTGCTGGCCATCGTCTGCTATCTGCTGTGCTACGCCCTGGTCACGGAGCGGGTCCGGCCGAAGGAGGCGCGGCGGCGTCTGCCTTTCGGCGCCCTCTGGCGCTCGGCGCTGGAGAACCGGCCGCTGCTGGCGATCATCGCCGCCTCGACGCTTATGCTCCTGGCCCAGCTGACGATGCAGAATATGAGCTCCTATATCTACCCCGATTACTACGGCAGCGCTGCCGCTCAATCGGCCTCGACGGCCCTGATGCTCGTGGGCATGGCCCTGGCTGCCCTCACGGCCAAGCCCCTGGCCCAGCGCTTCGGCAAGGCGGAACTCTCCGCCGCCGGGGGCTTTTTTGCCGCCGCCGTGTGCCTGGGGACATTTTTCCTGCGGCCCAGCAGCGTCTGGGTCTATTGCGTGCTGCAGATGCTCTGCTGGCTGGGGCTGGGGCTGTTTTCTATGGTCAACTGGGCGCTCATCACCGATGTCATCGACTATGCGGAGCTGAAAAACGGCGTCCGGGAGGACGGGACGGTCTACGCCCTCTACTCCTTTGCCCGGAAGGTCGGCCAGTCCCTGGCCGCCGGGCTCTCCGGCTGGCTGCTGCAGCGCATTGGCTACAGCACCGCCGCCGCGCAGGCCGGGCAGCCGCAGCCGTCCCAGGTCCTGGCTGGCATGTTCAATATCTCGACGCTGGTGCCGTTTTTCGGCTTTCTCGCCCTCTCGCTGATCCTGACATTCTGGTATCCGCTGCGCAAGGCGCAGGTGGAGGCCAATGTCGCCGCCCTGCGGGAAAAGCATGGCGACGCCTAAGGCGCGCCGATCGTATTTCTACTTTTTAAGGAGGAATCCCCGTGCGTAAGATCATTCCCTTGCAAAAAGGCTGGGCCTTTACCCGGCAGGCGGACGTGCCGCCGACGCAGATGCCCCAGACCTGGCCTCTGGTCGACCTGCCCCACACCTGGAACGCCCTGGATGGCCAGGACGGCGGCAACGACTACGACCGGGGCACCGGCTACTACGCCAAGACCTTCCCCCGCGCAAGCCTGCCGGACGGCAGCCGCTGCTACCTGGAGCTGCAGGGGGCCAATGCCACGGCGACGGTCTATCTGAATGGCCGGTGTCTGGGCTGCCATCACGGCGGCTACAGCACCTGGCGCATCGAGCTGACGCCCGCCCTGGCGGAGGAAAATCTTCTGGTCATCGCCGTCGACAACAGTGACAGCGACGCCGTCTACCCCCAGATGGCGGATTTCACGTTCTACGGCGGGCTATACCGGGCGGTCCGGCTGCTCTGCGTTGACCCGGTCCACTTTACCCTAGATGATCACGGCGGCCCCGGCCTGGTCATCACGCCGGAGGTGCAGGGCGATACCGCCCGCGTCCATCTGGAGGCCGCCGTCACTGGCAAGCACGACGGGTGCGAGGTCACGTTCCGGCTCTATGACGCCGCTGGGGCCATCGTGGCGGAGCAGACCGGCAGCGCGTGCACCGCGACGCTGACCCTGGACCCGGTGCATCTGTGGCAGGGCAAGGCAGACCCCTATTGCTACCGGGCCGAGGCCACGCTGCGCTGCGGCGGCAAGTGCCTGGACCAGGTCAGCCTGCCCTTTGGCTGCCGGACCATCGCCGTCGACCCGGAACGGGGGTTTTTGCTCAACGGCAAGCCCTATCCCCTGCGGGGCGTCTCCCGCCACCAGGACCGCTGGGGCCGGGGCAACGCCCTGCTGCCGGAGCACCACCGGCAGGACATGGACCTCATCTGCGAGCTGGGCGCGACGAGCGTCCGCCTGGCCCACTACCAACACGACCAGTATTTCTACGACCTGTGCGACCAGCGCGGCCTGGTCGTCTGGGCGGAGATCCCCTATATCTCCCGCCACAGCCCGGCGGCCCGGGAGAACGCCGCCCAGCAGCTGCGGGAGCTGATCACCCAGAGCCGCCATCACCCGTCCATCGCCGTCTGGGGCCTGTCCAATGAGATCACCATCGGCGGCGACTCCGGCGATATCTACGACACCCATGTGCTGCTCAACGATCTGGCCCACCGGCTGGACCCGACGCGCTTGACTGCCATCGCCTGCCTGAGTACCTGTCCGCCGGACGCGCCCTATGTCCACCTGCCGGACGCGGTGGCTTATAACCATTATTTCGGCTGGTACGGCGGCGAGCCGGAGCAGAACGGCCCCTGGTTCGACCGCTTCCACGCCCGCTATCCCCAGACGCCCATCGGCTGCAGCGAATACGGCTGCGAGGGGCTGGATTGGCATTCGTCCGACCCGGTCCAGGGGGATTACACGGAGGAGTACCAGGCCCGGTACCACGAATCGCTTATTTTGCAGTTTTTCTCCCGGCCCTATCTCTGGTGCACCTATGTCTGGAATATGTTCGACTTCGGGGCCGATGCCAGGAGCGAGGGCGGCGAGAACGGGCAGAACCACAAGGGCCTTGTGACATTCGACCGGTGCTATAAAAAGGACGCGTTCTATGCCTACAAGGCCTGGCTCTCGGACGAGCCCTTCGTCCATCTGTGTGGCAAACGCTACCAGGACCGGGCCGAGGCGGTGACCCGGGTGACGGTCTATTCCAACCAGCCCGCCGTCTCGCTCTATGCCAACGGTCAGCTGCTGCAGCGGCAGCGGTCTGAGACCCACTTTTTCTATTTTGACGTCCCCAACGAGGGGGAGACCGTCCTGATCGCGACCGCGGGCAGCTGCCGCGACGAGAGTCGCCTGCGCCGGGTGGCGGAATTCCCGGAGCACTACCGGCTGCGGGAGAACGGCATCGTCAACTGGTTCGAGATCACCGCCCCGGCGGGCCGATTGAGCCTGCACGATAAGATCAGCCGCATCCTGGAAACGCCGGCGGGCCGCCGAGTCCTTGGCCAGCTCCGGGCGCGCATCGACCACGCCGCCGGGCCTGCGGGCTTCGACGCCAGCGACGCCATGGCGGCCCTGCTGCCCGGCTTCACGCTGCTGCGCCTGTGCAGTATGCTGGGGACGATGGGTGTCTCCGTCACGAAAGATGAGCTCCTGGCCCTCAACCGCCAGCTCAACGAGATTCCCCAGCCGGACGCCCCGCAGGAGCCGTCCTGAGAAACGGAAAAATACGGCGATGCAACCGCAAGTTGCTTGCCTGCCGGGCCGTTTTGTGATACAGTGACGGCAAGGAGGTGCGCTGCATGGATACCAAAGAGATTTTACACGATTTGCGGACGAAGCACGGCCTGTCACAGGAGGAGCTGGCGGAGCGGGTCTTTGTGACAAGGCAGGCCATCTCTCGCTGGGAAACGGGCGAGACGACCCCGAATGTCGAGACCCTGAAGCTGCTCTCTCAGCTCTTTAACGTCTCGATCAATACGCTCCTGGGCGCGCCCAGGCAGTTGGTCTGCCAATGCTGCGGCATGCCGCTGGAGGACGCCACCACCAGCAAAGAGCCGGACGGCACGTTCAACGAGGACTATTGCAAGTGGTGCTATGACGGCGGCGAATTTCGCTATACCAGCCCCGCGCAGCTGATCGACTTCTGCGTAACCCACATGGCGAGCGAACAATGGCCCCCCGAACAAGTCCGCGCCCACATGGAAGCCGTCGTGCCCAACCTGAAGCACTGGAAAAAAGAATAGAAAATAGCCCGGACCGGGAAACTGGTCTGGGCTATGTTCTGCAAATCTCCAATCGCATTCGCCGCGCATCCAAGTGCACGCGGGACGCAGCGAAGTGACGCCGAAACGCACCCAATTGCACGCGAAACGCATCCGATTGCAACCGATTGACATCCGTTTGCAACGGATTGCAAAAATGGAAGGGCAAAAATCGCATGATCATGCGGTTTTCAAGGGGTGCTCTGTATACACAGTATAGTATAGGTAAGATAAGTATAGTTTAGTGTAGTTTAGGATAGATAAGAGAGCCCCCGCGCAAGCGCCGGGGGCGATGGGATGATGAAGAGGAGAAAAAATTTTTTGTGAGCATTTCAATCAAACGCACGCACCCAACAGCACTTCACACTGCAGCCCCGAACACACACCGCTACGCATGCACATAAGCAGCGTGACCACCGTTCGATGCTACAGGCTCCCAACTATGCCATCCCCCAAGTCACCCCCGCAGTGCGTAAGCGACAGCGAAGCGGCAAGCGGTCTGCTCACTGGCTTACAGGGCACGGATGCACCTGCAAATCTGCCTGGTAACTGGTACAGTGTGCGGCTGTAGTTTCGATGTCGTAGACAGGGGTGGGTTCTTAGGGCAGGGGGGCCGCCCCCCTGCCCTAAGCGGCGTCTTTCTTCCCCGGTTCTTTCTTCGCTGGAGAAGAAAGAATCGGGCCCCCGGAGGGCGCTAGATAATTTGTCTGGTAGACATTAGCATGGAAAGATTTTCAAACTTGGCTTTTAAAGCCTGATGGAGTTGAGTACTGCTTTGCAAACTTGCTTTTGCGTTGCATCAATCCCTCAGTCACGGCTACGCCGTGCCAGCTCCCTTAGCTCTGCATGGGTTCGACTTAGCCAATCGCGCTACGCGCTCTTGGAGTCTCACCCATACACAAGGGAGCCTTTTTGGTGCTGCGCAGCTTTGGGTGTGCAGCGCCGATTCCAAGTGCTGGGCTAGTATTCCAGCCGCAGGCTGCTGCCTGTGGCGGTTTTTTCGACTAAGATCTTCCGGTCGATGCGCTGCTTGAGCGCGCCGACGTGGGAGATGATGCCGACGAGGCGTTCGCCGCCGGCGAGCTTGTCCAGCAGCTGCAGCGCCTGGTCCAGCGCTGCTTCGTCCAGCGTGCCGAAGCCTTCGTCAATGAACATCGCGTCCAGCCGCACGCCGCCGCTCATCGCCTGGACGATATCCGACAGCCCCAGGGCCAGGGCCAGCGACGCCAGGAACGATTCGCCCCCCGACAGGGTCGAGACATCCCGCCACAGGCCGGTGTTCGCATCCAGCACATCAAGGTCCAGCCCGCTCTGGGCCCGCAGATCCCGGACGGCAGGCTTGCAGCGGAGCCGGTACACACCGCCGGACAGAGCTGTCAGCCGCAGATTTGCTGCCGCGACGACCTCCTGAAAATAATACTGCTGGATATAGGTCTCCAGGCTCAGCTTTGCCCGCTGGCTCTGCTGCCCGCTGACGGTCCGGTACACATCCTCCGCCACGGCGCAGCGCTCCATGGCTGCATCGTAAGCGGCGGCATTTTCTGCGATCTGCCGGGCGGCGGCTTCGTTGCACTGCAGCGCGGCGTCGGCCTGGCGCAGCTGCGCCTGCAGCTGGGCCTGCCGGGTCTGGGCGGTCTCCAGCGCCTGCCGCAGGGCCGTCTCGTCGGCGGGGACGAGCCCCTCCGTCGCCCGGGTCAGCTCTGCCGCAGCGCCCTCAGCCTGGGCAAGCCGCTGCTGCCGGGCCGTGATCTCCCGGCGCAGTCGTTCAAGCGCCGCTGCAGGGAGAAATGCCGCCTGGGCCGCGGCGTCATCGGCAAAGCCTGCGGCAAGGCAGGCCTCCTGCAGCGCCGCTTGCTGGCGGGCCAGGGCCGCGGCGCCGTCTGCCTGGGCGGACGTCAGCTGCTGCAGGGTCGCATCCAGTGCCGCCTGGCGGGTCTGGGCCTGCTGGGCTTGCTGGGCTGCCGCATCCGCTTCTGCCTGGATGGCCCGGGCGGCCTGTTCTAATTGATCGGCCCGCTTGGTCAGCTCCGCTGCCGTGCAGGCTGCCGCGCCTGCCTGCTCAAGGCTCTGGCGGGCTTCTGCCAGGCCAGCGCGCAGCGCGGCGGTCTTCTGGGCCTGGGCGGCAAACGCGTCTCCTGCTTGCTTGGAAGCCCGCTCCGCCCGGTCGACCTGCTGCCGCTCCGGGACCGCGCCATCGAGCGCCGCCGGGGCCGGATGTGCCGTCGCCCCGCAGACGGGGCAGGGCTTCCCCGGCTCCAGCTGCCGGGCCAAAAGCCCCGCTTGGCCAGCCCAGAAGGCGTGATACAGCGTCTGATACGCGCTTGCCGCCTGCTGGGACAGGGCCTGCAGCCGCGCCGTTTCCCGCTCTGCCTGGGCAAGCTGGCGGGCGGTCTCCTCTGCGCGGCGGCACTGGGGCAGCAGCTGGCGCAGGGCTGCCGCCTGGGTCTGGGCCTGCTGCCCCGCGGAAAGCCGCGCCTGCGCCCGCGTCCGCCGTGCCAGGGCCTGCTCCAGCGCCGCCTGGCACGGGATGCGCTGGGCCTGAGCCGCTGCCAGCTTCTCCGCTCCCTGGGCCTGCCGCTGTCGCGCGGCCTCGTACTGGGCCCGCACTGGGGCGACGGCCTGGGCCCGCTCCGCCAGTGCCAGCCGCGATGCCTGCCCCGCCTGGGCCTGCATCTCTGCCCGCACTGCGGAAAGACGCTGCTGGGCTGCGTCCCGGGCGGCCAGCTGCCGGTTCCCAGCTTGAGCGGCGGCAAGGCGGGCAGCACAGTCTGCCCGGGCCTGCCCCGCGGCAAGCAGGGCCGCATGCAATGCCTGCTGCGCCTGCCGCTGCTGCGTCAAATATATATCCAGCACGGTCTGTAGGTCCTGGGCTGCCGCAATCTCCCGCTCCGCCGGAGCTGCATGCTCAGGCCAGACGATCTGCCCCCGGGCGGCGGCGATGGCAGCGGCGTATCCGGCAGCCTCGTCCTGCAGCTTTCCCACCTCCTGCCGCAGCCGCTCTTGCAGCTGGGCATACAGGCCGGTGTGAAATAGCTTCTGGAATAATGCCTTGCGGTCTTTGGAGCTGGCGTTGAGGATCCGCAGAAAATCCCCCTGGGCGATCATGACCGTCTGGGCAAACTGATCCCGGTCCAGCCCGATGATCTCCCGCACGCGGGCGTTGACCTGCTCCAGCCGCGCCAGGACCGTGCCATCCGGCTCCGTCAGCGACGCCTGGGGCGGGACGGTGATCTCCCCCTGCCCCCGCTTTTTGGGCCGCGTGTATTCGGGGCTGCGGCGGACGGTATACGTCCCGCCCCGCTGGGTGAAAACCAGCTCGACATAGGTCTCCTGCCCCGGCGCGGCGTAGTCCGACCGGAAGGACCGCCCGGACCGGCGGCCCCGCCCGCCGCTGGCCTCGCCGTAGAGGGCGAAGGAGATGGCGTCGAAGATCGTCGTTTTGCCCGCGCCGGTGTCCCCGGCGATGAGGAAGACGCCGCCTGTCCCCAGGTCTTCAAACGAGAGCTCCGTGCAGCCGGCAAAGGGCCCGAAGGCCGATAGTATCAAGCGATCCGGTTTCATTCCGTTTCCTCCAATTCCCGCAGGATCCTGGCGACCAGCGCCGTCCGGGCTTCATCCGGGGCGACGCCGCCGTTCTGCGCGGCGTAAAACGCCTGGAAGAGGTCCAAAGGCGTCTGCCGCTCCAGCTGCCGCACGCCCTGCACGGCGATATCCGTGGCCGTTTTGCTGTTTTCCACGCCGAAGCGCAGCATATTGGGAAACACCGGCAGCAGCGCCACCCGGGCGTCGGGCCGGACCTCCTCGTCTGTCAGGATGACGCGGATAAAATCCTCACTGTAGGGCGCGTGCCGCAGCGCCTCCAGGCTGCCCCGGACCTCCCGCATGGGGTGGGGCGGATGCAGCGGGACCGTCTGCACGTCCACCTGCCCCTTGGGGCCGAGGTCGACGATGGTCACGGATTTTTTCTGCCCGCATTTCGAGAAGGAATACGGCAGCGGCGAGCCGCTGTAGCGCACCGTGGGGCTGCCCACCTGCTGCGGCCCGTGCAGATGCCCCAGAGCGACGTAATCGAACCCGGCAAAGACCTCTGCCGGGATCTGGTCCAGCCCGCCGACAGCCCCCTGCTCGGAATCGCAGGTCGCCGCCCCGGTGATGAACTGGTGACACAGCAGCACATGGCGCGCCTCCAGCGCCCGGGGCGTCGCCGCCAGCGCGGCCCGGACAGCGTCTTCATAGGTCCCGATCGTCTGGCTTGGGAAAAAGCGCCGGACGGTAGCTGGCCGCAGAAACGGCAGCAGATGCAGCACAACGGGGCCATACGCGTCGCGCAGCGTATAGCACCGGGCCGCGCCGGAAAATTCTCCGGCGGAATAGACCTGGCAATGGGCCAGCAGCGGCGAAAAGTACGAAAGTCTGCGGCTGCTGTCGTGATTACCGCTGATGAGATACAGGGCGATGCCTGCCTCGTGCAGCCGGGCGGCAAAATCGGAAAAGACCGCCATGGCCGCCGCTGGAGGGTCGGGCTTGTCATAAACATCCCCCGCCAGCAGGATGGCCTGGATCTTTGCGTCGGCGGCGATAGATAGGATCTCCTGCAGAATGATCCGCTGGTCCGGCAGCAGGTCAAAGCAGCCCAGCCGCTTGCCAAGATGCAGGTCCGCACAGTGTAAAAGCTTCATGGGGCCTCCTTTACGGGTCGCACCGGGTGCAGGGGCTATAGCCTGCGTCCAGCGCCTGCTGCCGGGTCTGGAATGTGACCTGGTTCTGCGGCTCCGGCAGGCTGCCGCAGGTGGGCCGGTGGAATTTCTTGCTGTTGGCATTGCCAATGTACCCAGCAACCGTCTCCGGCGCTGCCGGGGTGGGGTTCTCGGACTGGGGCGCGGATTTTTCAAACGTGAACGTCACCGTCTCGCCGTCGGACGCGCAGCAGACCGTCCCCTGTTTGTCCGTCCGGTAGACCGTCGCACCGACTGCTGCCAGGCGCGACAGGACGGCGCCGTTCGGGTGACCATAGGAATTGCCCGCGCCGACGGAGATGACGGCATATTCCGGGCCCACCGCCTGGAGAAATTCTGCACTGGAGGAGGTATCGCCGCCGTGGTGGCCGACCTTCAGCACCGTCGCGTCCAACCGGGCCCCGGCCTCCAGCAGGTCCTGCTCCGCCATTTTTTCCATATCCCCGGTGAAGAGGAAGGACGTCTGGCCGTAATCCACCCGCAGAACGAGGGAGGTGTTATTGACTTCTGTATAATCCTCCAGCGGGCCGAGAAATTCGACGGCTGCGCTGCCCAGGGAAAACTGGTCGCCCGGACTGGGGACGGTCAGCGTGACGCCCTGCTCGGTCAGAAACCGGGTGAAGTCCTGGAATGTCTTCGTCTCCGCTTGGGTCACCGGGGCGTAGGCTGCGGCGACGTTGGCATAATGCAGCGCGCCGGACAGGCCCCCGGCGTGGTCCTCGTGGGCGTGGGTGCAGACCATGGCGTCGATCTGGTCCATGCCGTGTTCTTTGAGCCAGGCGTAGATGAAATCGCTGTCGGCCGCGTTGCCGCCGTCGATCATCATCGTCTGTCCGTCGCATTGGAGCACCGCCGCATCCGCCTGGCCCACATCGAGAAACCAGACCGTCAGCCCAGTGCTGCCCGACGGCAGCGCCGTCTGCGTTCCAGCCCCATTACTACACCCCGCCAGCCCCAACGCCAGCACCAGGGCCAGCACCAGGGCAATCATCCGCTTTTTCAAACCCATCGTCTCCTCCCAACACCCCCGCCACCCACCGCGGCGGATTTTTTTCTATACTTTACCACAAATCCCACCCCAAGTCCACAAAGGCCACCTGGATTTGACCTTTGTCCCCACCATAGAAAAAAGAATTCCCAAGTTACCACGGTACCCCGTAAGCTACAGCGAAGCGGCAAGCGATCTGCTCACCGGGTATCAGGGCACGGATGCACCCACAAATCTGCCTGGAACCCTGTACAGTGTGCGGCTGTAGTACCGATGTCGTAAACAGGGGTGGGTTCTTAG
>CAKTTR010000046.1 GCA_934615645.1 uncultured Oscillospiraceae bacterium
GCCGCCGGAGAAAATAATTTTGACTTTATTTGCGCCTGCGGGCGCAAACTCTGCGAGGCTTTTTTGACAGTCTGAGCCTGCCGCAAAACAAACTTGTTTTGCGGCAGGCGCTTTTGTTTTTTATGCGCTTTATTCGCTGCGCAGCGCGTCGATGGGGTTCAGCTTCGATGCCTTCATGGCCGGGATCAGGCCGAAGACAATGCCGATCGCCATGGAGAACACCACGGCCACCAGCCCCGCCGGGATGGAGATCGCCGTGGGCGTATCCATGATCCTTGACAGCAGCTGCGCCAGCACAACGCCGACGAGCACCCCCAACAGGCCGCCCAAGCTGGTCAGCACGGCAGCTTCCGTCAAAAACTGCAGGCGGATCCGGCTGCTCTTGGCCCCGATGGCCTTCTTCAAGCCGATCTCCCGGGTACGCTCCGTGACAGAGACCAGCATGATATTCATGACGCCGATGCCGCCGACCAGCAGCGAGATTCCAGCAATCCAGATCAGCTGGCGGCTTGTCTGGCTGGCCAGGTCCTGCATTTTCTTGGCTTGCTCCAAAAGGTCCTGGCCCTTATAGGAATAGTCCTTATTGAAGACCACATGCTCATTGAGATAGGCCGCGACATTATTCCCCGCCGCCGTCATATCATCCGTCGAGGTCGCCCGGACGGCGACAGACGCCGGTTCATCCAGAGAGTAAATCACCGGCCAGCAGGCCAGCGGCAGGAAGATCGTCCCGCCGGAGGTATCGGTATACATCGAATAGTCCTTATAGCCCTGGATCGTCGGCTGGAAATCCGACGACTGCTCCACGACGCCGACCACGGTAAACGGCTCCCCCGCAATCTCGATTGTGCGGTCAATGGGCGACGCGCCGTTAAAGAGGGTATCGACCGTCTTGGCATTGACCAGGGCTACCTTGCGGAAGCCCGTATAATCCGACGAGACAAACCCTCTGCCGTAGGCCAGACGGTACCCGGCCACAGAGAAGTAGTTTTCGTCCACTCCGTAGAGCTGACCAGAGAAGGAAGTATTTTGATAATACACGCTGTCTGCCCAGCTGCGGCTGCAATAGGCCGCCGTCTGCTCGACGCAGTCCAGCTTGTCCAGCTCCTGGCAGACCGACGCGTCGATGATGCCAATGCCATCGGGGATCGTGTCATACGAGAAGTCTGGCACATTATCCCCCTGCACCAACTGCACGTTGACCATATCCGTCCCTGCACCGATGAGGTTGCTCTTGATCTGCTCGTTGGTCCCCTTAATTGTTGAGACGATGGTGATGATCGAGGCAATGCCGATGATGATGCCAAGCATCGTCAAAAAAGAGCGCAGCTTGTGATTCCAAATGCCCTGAAACGCCAGGGATATATTCTCTCCCATATCCGCGCCCTCCTTTACGAATTATAGAAATCGTCCATAGTCGCCTCCCGGGTCGACGCGCCCTCGCGGATCGTCGACAGATACGGGAAGGCCACCCAATCGTCCTGCGTCAAGCCGCCGAGGATCTGGGTGCAATAGCCGTCCGCGCTGCGGCCTGTCTGCACCTGCCGCCGCTCCAGCTTGCCTTTTTCGTTGCGAAGATAGACATAATGCTGCCCGTTTTCCGCCAGCAGGAACTGGTTTTCCAGGAAGAAGCCCTTGCTCTCCCCGCCGCCTGCGGAGAAGGTGATATCGACATATTCGTTCTCCCGCAGCTCGGCGCTCTCGTCGATAAACACCGTCAGCGGATAGAATGAGACGTTGCTGTTGCCATTGGTCCAGCCGTTATTTTCCGTCGTCGGGTAATCGGAGACGGAGACGACCTCACCCTCATAGGACATATCGCTCTCCATGGAGCGGACCGTGACCGTCTGGCCCGGCTGCACGTCCCCCATCTCCAGCTCGCTGACCGCGCCCTTGACATAATAACCGCCGCCACCGGAGACCGTCACGACTGGCTTGTTATCACGGTACGCCTCATCCGGGTCCAGCACGCTCTTGACCACACCGTCGACGGTGCTGACCACCGCGCCATTCGTAACCTCCTGCTGCTTTTCCCGCAGGTCGACCTCTGCAATCTTAATTTGCAGAGTCAGATCTGAAATTTCCTTCGCCTTGTCCTTGCGCATCTGCGCCAACTCTGCCGCCGTATAATCCGAGCCGGAATCGACATAATACGGCTCATTGTTCGGCTGCTCCGCCGGCTGCAGATTATCCGGGATCGTCGCCTGGAACATACTCCAGCTGACCTGCCCGCCGCCGGCCTGCAGATGCATCCCCCAGCTGAGCTCGATCTTGCCGTTGATGGCATTGCTCTGGCGGATCATAAAGACCGCGTAGACCTCCCCATCCGGGATCTGGCCGTCCGCGCCGCCGAAGAGTGAGGAGAAAAACGCATCGTCAAAGCGGTCCGACGCGCCCCAGAGATAATAATACGGGTCATCCTCCGTGCCGCTGCCGCTGATGCGCTTCGGCGTCGCCTGCGGCGTTAGGACCGGCTGGGGGTGATTGGGTGTCACCAGCACGGAGCTGTGGGGTGTGAGGGTATTGAGCGTCTGCAGCTCCCGCTTGGCAGATTCCAGCTGCGCCTTGGATTTTTCCAGGGTGATCTGGGCCTTTTGCAGAGCGATATCCGTCAGCGTCGTGTCGTACGCCAGCAGCTTATCGCCAGCCTTGACGGTCTGCCCCTCTTTAACATAGACCTCCGAGACCTTTTGAGTATCGGAAATGTAGACCGTCTGTATTTTATCCAGGTATACCGCGCCATAGGTTTCCGACTCGCTGCCCCAGTATTGGTCCATCGAGAAATCCGAGACGGCATAAACATTGATCTGCTTGCTGCGGCCGTTTTTTACCAAAAGCAGGACCAGCACCAGCAGCGCGATCGCAGCCAGGGCGATGATCCCGGCCAGCAGCCACCGTTTTTTCTTCAGCATCGTCTTATCCCTCCTTTTCGCCGGTGAGGACGCCGTCCCGAATATGGTACAGTGTCTGGGCGTGGGACGCGACGGACGCGTCGTGGGTGATCATCAAGATCGTCGCCCCGGCTTCATGCAGCTGGGCAAACAGCTCCAGGATCTGGCGGCCCGAGGCAGAATCCAGCGCGCCGGTAGGCTCGTCCGCCAGCAGCAGCTGCGGATTCGTCACCATCGCCCGGGCGATGGCCACGCGCTGGCACTGGCCGCCGGAGAGCTGATCCGGCTGGAAATCCAGCCGCTCTGCCAGCCCCACCATCTCGAGGGCTGCAATGGCCCGCTCCCGGCGCTCCTTCTTGCTGACCCCAGCATAAAGCAGCGGCAGGGCGACATTCTCCACCGCGCTCATCCGGGGCAGCAGGTGGAACGACTGGAACACAAAGCCGATCTTCTTATTGCGGATCTCGGCCAGCTGGTTATCATTGCACTGGGGGATGGACTGCCCATCCAGGATATATTCCCCGCTGGTCGGCACATCCAGGCAGCCGATTAGGTTCATCAGCGTTGTTTTTCCGGAGCCAGAGGGCCCCATGATCGCCACATACTCCCCGTGGTCGACCTGCAGGTCGACATGCTTCAAAACATGCACCGGCGCTTTGCCCAGGGCGTAGTCCTTGCAGATATCCCGCATCTCGAGGATCATCCCACCGCCCCCTCTGCTTCGTCTGCGGGCATGTCGCCCGGGTCCGCTTCGCCGGTCGCGATGTCTGTCTCGCCGTCACTGGGTGCAGGCTCTGCATCACCGGTGTCCGCGTCCATCTGCCCAGCGCCGTCCGCGGTGTCGATGCCGTCTTCACTACCGCCAGTCATGCCGTCCGTCTCGCCATCCGTATCAGCAGGCTCCTGCTCGGCGTTCGGGTCATATTCCTGGGTGCGCATCCCTTCCCGCAGCGTATCGTCCGGCACAGCCAGCAGATCGTCCTCCGCCAGGCCATCTGTCACCAGCCAGCAATCCTGATCTTCGGCATACTCTGCGATCTGTACCGTCCGCTTTTCCAGCTTGCCACGCTTATTGGCCGCCCAGACCCAGGCCGTGCCCTGTTCCTCGTCGATCTCGTTGAGATAATAGGCAGGCAGGTAGATTCCCTCCTGCTGGGCCGTCTGGCCGTTATCGATCTCCAGATAGACATGCTCGCCCAGCATCAGGCCGTCTGTCTCATCCAGGTCCACATAGAAGGGGTAGTTGCTGCTGGTGGACATGGTATCACTGCCGCTGTCGGAATAATTGTTATTCTGCCGCTTGACCGGATTATCCCAGTCGATCTTCGTGACGGTGCCGGACCAGGTCTCGTCGCTGGTCCGGGAGCGGACCAGGATCTTGGCCCCCTCCTCCAGCAGGGAGCGGTTATACTCGTTGACCGTTCCCTTGACGCGGTACTCGCCCGTCTCCATCAGCGTCATAAATGCCTGACTGTCGCTGCCTTCCCCGCTGTTGCCGCTGCTGCCATCAGCGTTGATGGACTGCACCACGCCCTCGACCGGACTTGTGACCTGCCCCTCATCCGTGGCTGCCTGCAGCTTCTCCAGCTCCTTCTGCTTCAGCGAGAGATTATACTGCGCCTCCAGCAGCTGCGCCTCGATATCCTTGATCTCCAAGGTAAAATTCAGCTGATCGGCTGCGGAAGCCGCGGCGCGGCTCTTCTCCAGAGACGCCTTCTGCGCCTCCAGGGATTTGATATTGCCCTGCATCTGCTCCACTTCCAGCCGGGCCTTTTCCAGAGAGAGCTGCATGGCCTGGGTATCATAAGTAAACAGGACCTGGCCCTTTTCCACATGGTCCCCAGCCTCGACCTTGATCTCGTTGATGATCCGGCTATCGTCCTTCTTAATCACCGTCTCACTGCGGGCCGAGACGATCCCGGCGAACCGATTATACGCGCCGATATACCCGCCGCCTGTGATACTGGCAACGCTCTGTACCGTCACCGCATCGCCGTCATTGCCGCCGCAGCTGCATAATCCAAGCAGCAGCGCCAGGCAGGAAAGCAGTACACCTATTTTTCGCATCACACATGCTCCTTCCTGATCGTAAACCTCGAGATTCTCTACCTGTATACTAGCAGGAATTTTCTTACGATACAACAGGTCTGCGGATTAAATTTTCTTAAGTCACCAAAAAACAAGCCATCTCTATTCACCCGCCAGCTGGGCCTGCAGCAGCTGGCTCAGACTCTGGCCGAAGACCTCTGCCGACCGCAGCGCCTGGGAGAGCGTGTTGCCGTCGGTGCCAAACTCCACCAGCAGGGAGCCGGGGGTTTGGTTTTGATTGAAGCGCTCCCGCCGCAGGTCCAGATCCCGGCAAAGGCCGGGCCAATCCCGATTCATCAGCGCCTGCAGCTTCAGCGCGCAACTGAGATTCTGCTGCCAGTTGGGGTGCGGCAGGCCGCCCTCATCCGTGCCAACGACGAGCATGACCTGGGCGTAATCCTCGCCGGAAAACGTCGCCGTCAACGGCAGCGGGTCGCCGTTTGCGTCCGCCGCCGCGTCCCGGTGGATATCCAGCACCATCCGGATGCTGGGGTACTGGGCCAGATCTGCTTCGATGATGGCCTTCATCCGGTCGTACGCGCCGTTGTAGGACGGGTAATCGTTC
The DNA here is from genome assembly GCA_934615645.1 of uncultured Oscillospiraceae bacterium. Classification (GTDB taxonomy): domain Bacteria; phylum Bacillota; class Clostridia; order Oscillospirales; family Oscillospiraceae; genus SVMC01. The sequence goes on from CAKTTR010000046.1 coordinate 5,545, forward strand.
ACCGTCGTATCATGGATGACCTGGATGCCGTTTTGCCGCAGGACTTCCGCCACCGCCTCGCCGACGCGGATCATATTATACTGCTCGTCCAACGTCCGGGCGTTGACCAGGGCGTCATAGGTCTGGTCCGCCTCCTTGGCGTAGGCCTCCGTCGTGTGGGTGTGGACGATCAGCACCTGGGGCGCGTCCTGCGCCAGGCCCAGCTGCAGCGGCTGCTGCAGCAGCGCCGCCTCATCCACCGAATAGCTGCACGCCCCGGCAATGCGGATCGCATCGGCCTCCTGGGCAGAAAATTGCAGCGCCGCTGCACCGGTCTCTGCCTGTGCCGGCGCGTCCGGCGTCTCGGGCGTCGATGTCTCAGGCTCCTGCGTTTCGGGCTCCTGCGCTTCCGGCGCCGGGTCTGTCTCCGGCTCGTCCGGCGCCTGTACAGTAGGCGGCGCCGCGTCGATCTGCGCAGAATCCGGCAGCTGGCCATAGCGCCCCGTCTGCCAGTACAACACCAAGCTAGCCAGCGTCGGCAAAACGGCAGATCGATCCTTCCGGATGGTATGCTGCATCGTCCATTGCAATGCCCCTGCCGCAAATAAGACGGCGCAGAGCGCCGCCATCTGCCGGGTACGCAGCTTTCTTCGGTACATAGAATCCCTCCCATGCAAGCCTATGCACCCGGCCCGCCCACTAGAACCCGCCATCCCGGATTCCCCTAAAACACTGCCGTGCTACAATTTTGTAAAATTTCCCGACACGCTATTGTAAAATACCCGAAAACTCTATATAATAATGTAGATTTCTTACGCGGTCTGCCCTGCGGGCCAATTTTCAAACATCCCTGCCGCCCTGGGGCGCGGGAAAAAGGAGGCGTTGTCACGCGTGGTTTTCTCCAGCCTGTTATTCGTATTTCTGTTCTTTGCCGCCAACATCGTTGTGCAGGCGCTTGTGCCGGGCATCCGGAAAAAGAACATCGTCATGCTGGCCTTCTCCCTGGTGTTTTACGCCTGGGCCGGGCCAAAATATATCCTGCTCCTGCTGGGCATGACCTTTATCTGCTGGGCAGGCGGCATGTATATCGCCTACCGGGCCAGAACACATCGGCAGCGCAAAGCCGCTCTGGCGATCACCGTCACACTGATGCTGCTGATTCTCTGCATCTTTAAATACACCGGCTTCTTCCTGCAAAACCTGCAGCTGCTGACAGGCTTCCCCAAGGTCATCCCGCAGATCGCGTTGCCCATCGGCATCTCGTTCTATACGTTCCAGCTGCTCTCCTACGTCGTGGACGTCTACCGGGAGGATGTGGAACCCCAGGAAAAATACTGGCTCCTGCTGCTCTATGCCAGCCTGTTTCACCAGTGCATCGCCGGGCCGATCGTCCGCTATAAGGACGTCAACGACGATATCCTGCACCGGCAGGTCAAGCGCAGCGAGGTCGACCGGGGCATCACCCGGTTTGCCGTCGGTCTGGCGAAGAAAGCCGTCCTGGCCAACGGCTGCGCCGGCATTGCCGACACACTGCTTGCCACGACGCCGGACGCCATGGCGGGCATCCCAGCCCTGGGCGTTTGGCTGGGCGGCCTGGCCTATATGCTGCAGATCTATCTGGACTTCTCCGCCTATTCTGATATGGCCATCGGCATGGGCCTGATGTGCGGCTTCCATTATAAGGAGAACTTCAACTACCCCTACGTGGCCAATTCCATCACCGACTTCTGGCGGCGCTGGCATATCTCCCTGAGCACCTTCTTCCGGGATTACGTCTATATTCCTCTGGGCGGCAACCGCTGCAGCCGGAACCGGCAGATCTTCAACATGTTCGTCGTCTGGGCGCTGACCGGTATGTGGCACGGGGCCAGCTGGAATTTCATCCTCTGGGGCCTGTACTTCTTCGTCTTCCTCGTTTTGGAGAAATACGCCCTGCGGGATTCTCTGCCCCGCTGGAACCCGGTTCTGCGCCACGCCGCAGTCCTGCTCGTCATCTACTTCAGCTGGATGATCTTCCACTTTACAGACATGTCCGTCCTGGGCACCGCCCTCAAGGGCCTGTTCGGCCTCAACGGCAATGGCTTCAGCAATATGACGGCCAGCCTGCAGTTTAAGAATAACGTTTTCTTCCTGCTCTTTGCCTGCATCGCCGTCACGCCGCTGGGCACAAAGCTCACCTGCATTTTGAACAATGCGGCAAAGCGCAACAAGGCGGCCCTGGTCGTCTGGTCCTGCTGGAAGGTCCTCTGCCCGCTGCTGATGCTGGTGCTCTCCATGATGGCGCTGGCTGGCGACAGTTATAATCCCTTCCTCTATTTCCGCTTCTGATCGGAGGTGTGCATATGGATCGCAAGCAACAGGAAAAGCAAGCCCGCCGGCGCTGGGTGCGCCGGGTGCGGGATATCAAATTTACCGCCTTCTTTGGCTTTCTGATCGTGATGGGGCTCATCGGCCTTATGTGGTTTGCCCGGCCAAGCACCTCAAAGGTGGAAAAGCGCGACCTGGCCAAATTCCCGACGCTGACCTGGTCCAGCTTCTGGGACGGCACCTTCTTCTCGGATGTTGACACCTGGTATTCCGATACGTTCCCCCTGCGGGAGATGCTCATCTCCATGAATACCAAGTTTAAAAACCTCTACGGCTTCCGCTCCGTCCAGCTGGTGGGCGACACCGGCGGCCAGGCCGCGGACGATATCCCCACCGGCGATGTCACCATCCCCGACGCAAACGAGACACCGGAGCCGGACACCACCACACCGGACGAGACCGGCAGCCCCGGCACGGACCCGGACGCCGACCTCCCGGCCGACGGCGGCGGCACCATCACCGCCCCGCTGGAGACGGCAGGCTCCATCTATATCGCCGACCACTGCGGCTTTGGCCTTTACTACTTCAACCAGGACAGCGCCGTGCGCTACTGCTCCTACGTCAACAATCTGGCCAAGAACCTGAATGGCAGCTCGAATCTCTACTGCCTGCTGGCGCCCATCAGCGCCGGGGTTATGTTGGATCAGTCGGTGCTCGACAGTGTCGGTGCCAGTGACGAGAACGAGGCGACCAAGTGGATCTACAGCCAGCTGGACAAGAACGTCAAGCCCATCTCGGTCTTTGACACCCTCAAGGCCCACAACGGCGAATATATCTACTTCCACACCGATCACCACTGGACGGCGCTGGGCGCGTACTACGCCTACCGGGAGTACTGCAAGCTCAAGAATATGACGCCGCATGAACTGATGGATTTCGAGACGATGACATTTGACGGCTTCCTGGGCACCTTCTACGCCAAGAGCGAGAAATCCCCAGAGCTGGGCGCCAACCCGGATACTGTCACCGCCTATGTCCCCAACGGGACGAATACCGCCGAGACCTATATGAAGGACAACGGCGGCTGGACAAAATTCACCTGGCCCATCGTCAACGATGTCTCAGACTACGCCAAGAGCGAGCTCTACGCCACCTTCTCCGTCGGCGACCAGCCCTTTAACGTCGCCCACAATGAGACGATCACCGATGGCTCCTCGGTCCTGGTGGTCAAGAATTCCTACGGCAACGCCTTTATCCCGTTCCTGGTCGACCATTACGAATATATTTACTGGATCGACTTCCGCTATTATCAAGACTATTGCGCCTACGTCGGCGAGACGAACAACACCATCTCGACCTTCGCCAAGGCCAACAGCATCGACGATATCATCCTGCTGACGGACATCAGCGCCACCGGCAACGAGGTCCTGCTGGATCCCATGCAGAAGGTATTCCAATAATCGAACCTGTTGCGGGGCCGCAAAAGCGGCCCCGCAAATTTTATCGCTTTTATCGCCGCGGGGCGGATTTGTCCCCGCGGGATTTGAGCAGAATTTACAAATCCCGCCGGGCAGAATTGTCATGAATACCAATTGCAAATGCCCCACGGATTCGGTATGATAATGGTTAGGAAACAGGACAGCGCGCATAGAGAGCGGGGGTGGCAGCATGCAGTATCAGATACCGATCGTCTCCGGGAAGCCGGACTGGGATCAGCTGCACCAGGTCCCGGTGGCGGCCTATTCCTGGAGCCAGGGCTACACGCCGGAGACCAATGCCTCCGTCATCCTCTGGGCCCAAGCCGGGACGGGCATCATCGTCCGGATGGAATGCCGCGAGGCCAACCCCATGGCGACCTACCGGGAGAACGACACCCCCGTCTGGGAAGACAGCTGCCTTGCCTGCTTTTTGAATTTTGACCCGGACGCGACCGACGCTTACATCACCATCTGGGCCAATGCCAACGGCGCCATGTACAGCGACTACGGGCACGGCCCCGATGCGCGCATCAAATTCTCCGAGATGCAATGCGCCCCGCCTGCGGTCCAGATCCATCGCCTGGCGGATCGCTGGGTCTGCTACTTTATCATTCCAATGCAGACGGTCCACAGTCTCTACGGCAAGCTTTGGTTCCTGCCGGGGGATAAGCTCCGGGGCAATTTCTATAAATGCGGCGAAAAGACCCCTCAGCCCCATTGGGGCAGCTGGACCAAACTGTCCGGCGATATCCCGCAGCTGCATCAGCCCGCCTGCTTCGGCGACCTGGAGATCGATGCCGCCCGCCTGTAAGCAGGTCTCTTTCCAAAAACAACACAGCCGCCGGACAAAGATTGCCCGGCGGCCTTTTGCGTTCTTTGTATCAAAACACCGCACCCAGCCGGGCGCGGTGTTTGTGTTTACAGTTCTAACTTTCTTTGCTTTTCTCCGCAGCGGCCACAGACGCGGCCTGCTTTCTGCGCTGCGGCAGCTGCGTCAGGATCACAGCGGCGAAGATCAGCCCGCAGCCCAGCAGCTCCCGGGCGGACAACCGCTCGTGCAGGATCAGCGCGCCGGACAGCGCCGCAAACACCGACTCCAGACTCAGCAGCAGCGAGACCACCGCCGGATTGGACCCCTTGATCGCCACGATCTGCAGCGTATAGGCCACGCCGCTGGAGAAAATACCCACATAGAGGATCGGCCAGATCGACGCCCAGATGCTGCTCCAGCAATTCTGCTCCGTGCACAGCGCCAGCACCGCGGAAAGCACCGCCGTCACCGCAAACTGTCCGCAGGAGAGGGCCACGCTATCCACAAAGCGGGTGAAATAATCCAGCAGCAGGATATGCACCGCGAAAACGATCGCGCAGAGCATCATATAAAAATCCCCTTTGGCCAGGGAAAAGCCATCCTGAATGCTCAAAAAGTACAGCCCCACAGCCGCCAGCACCACGCTGCACCAGACGACCGGCCGGACCCGCTTACGCAAAAACAGCCCAAATACCGGCACCAGCACCATATACATCGCCGTGATAAACCCGGCCTTGCCCGCCGTCGTATCCGCGATGCCCACTTGCTGCAGGTTCGTCGCCAGACACAGGGCCAGGCCACAGGTCAAGCATCCCAGCAGCAGCTTGCCCCGCGGCTGCTTTTCCCGCTTGCGGCGCTGCAGGATCCAATACAGCAGCAACAAAAACACCGCCGCAATGGCCGACCGGGCCGCAGTAAAGGTAAAGGGGCCGATGGAATCAGCCACCATATTTTGAAAGACAAAGGCGCTGCCCCAAATTGCAGCCGCCAGCACTGGCAGGACGACCTGCCGGACATTTTTTTGCATGGTTTTTCTCTATTTCCTCTCTTTTGTTACTTCCACTTCTGGTACGCCGCCACCGCCAGCTCGTCGCAGCGGTTGTTCTTTGGATTGTCGGCATGGCCCTTGACCCAGTGGTAGTGCATTTCATGCTTTTCGCACTCGGCCAGCAGCGCAGCCCAAAGATCCGGGTTCAGCGCCGGTTTTTTATCCGCCTTCCGCCAACCCCGGCTGCGCCAACCGACCGCCCAGCCCTTTTGCAGCGCGTCGATCACATATTTGGAGTCGGAATACAGCTCCACGATACACGGCTGCTTCAGGCACTGCAGTGCCTGGAGGACCGCCGTCAGCTCCATGCGGTTGTTCGTTGTCTGCTCCTCTCCGCCGGATAGCTCCCGCTCGACTCCCTGATATTCCAAAATCGCGCCCCAGCCGCCGGGGCCGGGGTTCCCGGAGCATGCCCCGTCGGTATAGATCGTTACTGTTTTCATCCTCGCTCCTTTTGCTGCTCCAGCCAGATCAGCAGCACCGCAATATCCGCCGGGGAGACGCCGGAGATCCGGCTCGCCTGCCCGATGGAGACCGGCCGGATGGCGCTGAGCTTCTCCCGGGCCTCCAGCCGCAGACCGGCAATGGCCGCATAATCCGTATCCGGCGGCAGCTGCCGGGCCTCCGCCTTGGCAAATTCCTCCACCTGCCGCAGTTGCCGGGCCAGATACCCTGCGTATTTGACCTGGATCTCCACCTGCTCCCGAACCGCCTGGTCCAGCGCCGGTCTGTCCGGATCTACCGGCGCCATAGCGTCATACGTTATCTCCGGCCGCCGCAGCAGCTCTGCCAGGCAGATGGAGTTTTTCACCTCCGCTGAACCATAGCGCCGCAGCAGGGCGTTCAGCGCTGGACTGGCCGCCACGCCGTTTTTCTCCAGCCGCCGGATCTCCTTTGCCACCTGGGCATATTTCTCCTGCACCTGTTCATAGCGCGCCCGGCTCACCAGGCCAATGCGATAGCCGATGGGCGTCAGCCGCTGGTCCGCATTGTCCTGCCGGTGCAGCAGTCGGTATTCGCTGCGGGAGGTCATGATCCGGTAGGGCTCCTGTGTGCCCTTGGTCACCAGATCGTCGACCAAGGTCCCGATATAGCCGTCGGAGCGTTTGAGGATCATCGGCGGCTCGCCCTTGCATTTCAGCGCCGCGTTGACCCCGGCGACAAAGCCCTGGGCCGCCGCCTCTTCGTACCCACTGGAGCCGTTAAACTGCCCCGCGCCGTACAGGCCCGGGATCTTTTTGCACTCCAGCGTCGGGTATAGCTCCGTTGGATCGACGCAGTCGTATTCGATGGCATAGGCCGGGCGCATCATCTCCGCGTGCTCCAGGCCCGGCACCGAATGCAGCATCGCCAGCTGCACATCCTCCGGCATACTGGAGGAAAAGCCTTGGATATACAGCTCCTCCGTCTCCAGCCCGCAGGGCTCTACAAACAGCTGATGCCGCGGCTTGTCCGCAAAACGGACGACCTTCGTCTCAATGCTCGGGCAATACCGGGGGCCGACGCCCTGAATGGACCCGTCGTAGATCGGGCTCCGGTCCAGATTTTTTCGGATGATCTCATGGGTCTCCTGGCAGGTATAGGTCAGATAGCAGACTGCCCGGTTCTCCGGCGCCTGCGCCGTCCGGAACGAGAACGGGATCACTGAGGCGTCACCGGGCTGCAGCTCCATCTTTGTCACATCGACAGACCGGGCATTGACCCGGGGCGGTGTTCCCGTTTTAAAACGCCGCATAGAAAGTCCCAGCGCTGCCAGCCGCTGGCTCAACCCCTGCGCCGCATGCATCCCATCCGGCCCGGAGGAGACGCAGCTCTCGCCGATGATGACCGTCGCATCCAGATACGTCCCCGTTGCCACGATGGCGGCGCGGCAACGGTACACCGCCCCCAGTTGCGTCACGACGCCGCAGACCGCGCCCTGCTCTGTCAGAATATCCACGATCATGGCCTGCTTGAGATCCAGATTCTCCTGCTTTTCCAGCGTGTGCTTCATAAAGGTCTGATACGCCCGGCGGTCGGCCTGGGCCCGCAGAGAATGCACTGCCGGACCCTTCCCCCGGTTCAAGATCCGGTACTGAATGCAGCAGTGATCCGCTGCCCAACCCATTTCGCCGCCCAGCGCGTCCAATTCCCGCACCAGGTGCCCCTTTCCGGTGCCGCCGATAGCCGGGTTGCAGGGCATATTGCCCACAGCGTCCAGATTCACCGTGAAAATAACAGTCCGCAGCCCCAACCGAGCTGCCGCCAGCGCCGCTTCGACCCCGGCGTGCCCGGCTCCGATGACTGCGATATCATAGCTTCCTGCTTCATATTGCATACTCTTGTGCTCCCCTCCTGCCGCACGGCCCACCGCTTTGCCGCGGCTTGCGCCGCCGGGCTGCCGCGCCAAAGAGCGCCGGAGGCATTTCGCCCCCGGCTCGATTCTCTCTGCTCTATTTCCCATGCTGTAGATCAGCGCTTCGGTTCGTAGCGGAATTCCTCGTTAAAGCCCGTGGCTGTGCCATAGGGCGTCTGCGTCCGGTATTGCGGCGTGTACGGGGCATACGGCCCCGGCTGTGGCGTATAGCTGCTATACGGCGGCTTTGCATAGGGATACGCCCCCACGCACGGCTCCGGCTGCGGCACTGCAGGCGGCTGCACCGGCTGCCGCGGCCCGGTCTGCCGCAGCGGATAGGCTGGTGCAGCTGGCTCCTGCCTTTGCTGCTGCACCGGTGGCTGATTGCTGTGCGCCATCTGCCGCAGCAGACTGGTCGCGATCGTCTGCTGCTCCAGCAGCTCCGCCAGGCCATAGGCAAAGCAAGAGCCGTAATAAACCAGCAGCGCAAGCACCGCGCCGCCTAACACAGATGCGATCGCATACCCGATCGGCGCCCCAGCTAAAAGCAGCAAGATGCCACCCGTGATCCCGCCCGCCGGGATCAGCACCAGCAGGATGATCGTAAGAACCTTTGTGAAGCTTTTCAGCTTTTGGCTGACATTATCGTACATTGTCTTCCCCCTACGGGCCCGTGCCCGTGATCCAGCGGTACAAATTCCCGTTTCAACACAGTTATGTTTATAATACACTAATCCCCCATCCGGTGTCAATGACCAACGCAGCATTCTAAGCCGATTAAATTTCCCTGTTGCATTTTTGGGAAGGATTCGTTATGATAGGGGAAAGAGACGAAAACGGTCGATTTTTATCCCTGCATTCGTCTGTTCCAAAATTTAACAGCGCTTTTTTGTACAAACCTGCACATGCTACCAGTAAGGGAAGGGGGGGAGAGGCAATGCTGCAAGAATTAAAAGCTATACTCTCCTGCCTAGCTCAGCCTGCGTTTATTCTGGAAAACGGCAAACTGCTCTATTCCAATGATATTGCCCAGCGGCTCGGCGTCAGCACACTCCCCGAGGAGATCGCGGAAGCTGCACAGGCCCAGGGGGAGCAAACCTTCGCCATTGCCGGGAAGCAGTGGGCGGCGACGGTCCATTGCCTGGCCACTTATCAGCTTGTCCTGCTGCAGGCGCAGCAGAGCGCACCCACCCAGCCGGAAAGCCAGATGCTCAATGCAGCCGCCCGCGCCCTGCGCCGTCCACTGCAAAAGATGTTTTTGACCGCGTCCCAGCTTTTCCCCTATCTGGAGGACCTGGATGACGCGCAGATCCAAGCCGGGACAGCATCGCTGAACCGCAGCATGTATCAAATGCTCCGGGCTGTCGGCAATCTGTCAGAGCTGACGAATACGACGCCCCCGCGCATACAAAAATGCCGGACCGAGTGCAACCACTTCTTTGAAACCCTGGCCCAGCGCGCTCGCCCACTGCTGGAATCGACCGGTCGGCAGCTCGACTTTCAGTGCCAGCAAAAGCGATTTTATGCAGATCTTGACAATGCCGCAGTAGAGCGAGCTGTTTTGAATCTGCTTTCCAATGCCATCACCCATACGCCCCGGGGCGGCGTGATTACGCTGCATGTTGCCAAAGAGGGCAACTTCTGCCGGATCTGTGTGCGCAATGAATCCACGCCGCTGGACCCGGACGTTCTGTCAAATCTTTTCCAGCACTATGCGAAAACCGAAACCCTTGGGCAGATCGGCGCTGGCTTCGGCCTGGCGATCGCCCAAAATGTCGCCAGAGCCCATAACGGGACAGTCCTAGCGCAATTGGGTGAGCCCGGCGGGCTGCTTGTCGTCATGACCTTAGAAGCCGCATCCAGAAGCTGGAACGAGACGACCGTCCGCTCACCGCAAATGCAGCTCGACAGCTTCGGCGGTCACGATCCCTTCTTGATCGAACTGGCCGACGTTCTGCCGGACAGTCAATTTGACACGCGGGATTTATAACGATTCTAAAAACTGGGGCTAGGCTGTGTGCCTGGCCCCGTTATTTTAATTGGATCAGAATACAAAAGCGTTTGTATTCGCATAGCAATCCGCAAATGCAAAAAACGACCCACCGAGAATACTCGGTGGGTCTAAAATGTTGGCGTTACCTATTTTCACAGCCAGTCGCCCGGCAACTATCGTCGGCGGTCATGAGC
>CAKTTR010000047.1 GCA_934615645.1 uncultured Oscillospiraceae bacterium
TCCAGCAAGATGCGGCCATCCTCGCCCGCTTCCAGCTTCGCGCCGTCGGACAGGGTCAGGGTCCGGAGGATGCTGCCCGCTGCAGAGCGGTCGTCCGCCGTCAGGTTCGCTGCGGCCTGGGCCGTCTGCAGCGCCAGATCTGCCGCGTTATAGGTCAGGCTGTAGCCGACCGTCCCGGCCGTCTGGGTGCCTGTCAGATAAACCCGGGCAATGACTTCGGCGTGCTTTGCATAATTATCCCGCTCCAGCTCGACCGTAATGGCCGCCGTGGGCAGCGCCTCGGCAAAGACGGGGTAGGGGTCGACTCCGATTCGCTGGACATAAGCATCGCCCAGCAGAGCCAGGACGGTGCCATCGGCAAATTCCTCTGCCGTCTTGCTCTCCGCCTTCCCGGCGACGTCCTTGCCGATGGCGTTCGACGCACCAACTGCCTTGGCCGTGTTATAGCTATAGCAGTTGCTCCACTTGTTGGCCATCGTATAACCTGTCAAGCCGCCAACATTCTTGCTGGCGCCGACCAATTCTACGGCCGCATAGCAGTTTTGCGCTATGGCAGTCACTGCGCTGGTGCCGGTCAGGCCGCCGCAGTAGGTCGCACCGGCGGTGCCCTTGTTGCAGTAGATCGTGCCCTGGGCGTAGCAGTTGATAAATTCCTTCTTGCTGGCCATATTGCCGACCAGACCGCCGGCATTCTGCCGCACCGCAGTATTATAGGTCGCCATGGTGATCTTCGTGCGGCAGTTGCGGACGACGCCGTTATAGTAGCCGATCAGGCCGCCGACATTCGATGCACCGATGACAACGCCTTCATAGCTGCAGTTTTCGACCACAGCATCGCCACCGTAGCCGACGATACCGCCGACCCGGTCTGTCGCCTGGCCGCCGACGTAGCTGTCGCGCACATGCAGGTTCTTGACCGTGCCGTCCAGCTGGCCGAAGAGACCAAACTGGCTCGTAACTTCCCCTGCCGGGAGGTACAGGCCGGAGATGGTGTGGCCGTTGCCGTCAAACGTACCGGTGTACTTGGCGCCATTCACGGCAGTACCATAGCCGATGGGTGCAATGGCCCGCAGCTTCTCCGTCGACGCCGCGCTGGGCAGCAGGATGTCATCCAGAGATGCCAGCAGATCCTGGTTGATGGTGATATCGCACTTTAGAATCGCGTTGGCCGCATTGTTCTGCGCCGTACCCGTGGGCAGGGTGCCGTCGACCAGACGGGCAAACCAGTTGAGCTGGTCGGCATTTTCAATGATGTAATACGTCGCGCCGTCAATCTCCTCGGTCTTCATGGTCTTTTCCGTCTCCTCGACCGGGAGCCGCTCGGCGTCCTTGCACGCCTGTTCATAGTCGGCGTAATTGGGGATCTTCGCCGTATCGCCGCCGCGCTGGGTATAGGCCGCCAGATTCGCCGTCAAGGCGGGAAGCAGCTCGATCTTGTCCAGCGTCATGGGGGTGACGGTCTTGATCTCAGCAGCAAGCTGGTCGATGACCGCCTGCTCTGCCGCCTGGGCCGCGCGCAGCGTCGCCACGTTTGTCACCTGGGCGCGCTCGGCGTCTGTCAGGGACCGGTAGCACGCGTTGGCCGTCGCCAGATTCGTGAAGCAATGCTCCGTGCCGTCCAGTGCGACGATACCGATGGCGTCGATCAGCGCAATGGCGACCTGGGCCGATGCGTTGGCATACGCGCCATTCACGTAGTAGACCGCGTTATCGGCCGTGCGGAACATCGGATGGGCATCCACGCCGATGCGCTGGCCGAAGGCGTCTCCCAGCCGGTAGGCCAGCTCGCCGCTGGTCATCATTTCGCCCTGGATCTTCCCGCCGCCGATCTGCGTCGCGACATCCCGGGAGAGGTCGCTGATGCACTCCAGGCCATCGACCTGGGGATAGTAGCAGTTTTCGATCACGGTACCGCTGCCATTCAGGATGCCTGCGATCGCGCCCTGGAAATAGGCGGGGCCAATGGTGCCGGAGACAAAGGTGTTTTTGATCTGAACCTTGCCGTAGTTATGGCAGCTGATACCACCGATACGGTACGCCTGCTGCGTCGTCGTATACTCGGTATCCTCCAGGTGTATATCCGCGATGCAATAGCAGCTGTCGATCAGCGCGCCTGGATTGGACGTGTTCGTCAAGCCGCCGGCCCAATACTTGCCGAAGAGCTTGCCTTCAAAGCCGCAGCGCAGCAGCTTCGCGTCCTTGTTCAAATAGTAGGCGATACCGGCGACATGGAAGCCCTGGGTATAGGCATCCTTGAGTACCAGGTCCTTGACGGTGCCGTTGACATTGAGAATCATCGCGTCGCCGTCATGCTCATAGCTTGCCACGGAGCTGCAGTAGAGCGCGCCGGAGATGGTGTGGCCATCGCCGTCAAACGTGCCGTCCAGCTTGTCGATCATCGGCAGACGGGTCATGTTGGCAAGCTGGTCCTCCTTGACAGCGCCGGTCTCATCCAGCAGCGTCGCCAGCAGGTTTTTGTTGACGGTGATATCTGCCGTCAGGATGGCGTTGGCCGCCGTGTTGCGCTCCTTTGCGGCCAGGGTGCCGTTCAGCAGGGCAATATACCACTGCAGCTGCTCAAGATTTGAGATAGCATAGTATTTCTCGCCGTCGATGGTCTTGATCTGGATGCTCTCTTCGACCTTGCTCTCGTTGTCGGCCTGGACGCACTTGGCATAGGCCGCCTCAGCTGCCGTGAGGGTCTCGTAATTTGTCACACGCGCTGCGTCGCCGCCCCAGGCGAGGTAGCGGTCATAGCTGCCGCGGGCTGCTTTCAGCGCGTCCTTGCTCGCCAGGGTGATCTCGCCGAGGGCGTCGATCTGGGCGATGAGGGCGTTCACCGCGGTGGTGTAATCCGCCTGCTTCTGGGTGAGGGTCTCCAGCTTTGTGACCTTGGCCCGCTCGGCTTTCGCCAGCATATCGTAGCAATCCTGCGCCAGGGTAACATTGCCGAAGCAGTTTTCCGTCCCGTCCAGTGCGACGGTGCCGATGGCATTGATCAAAAGATCGCAGGTCTCGGCGGATGCATTGCGCAGATCGCCGCCCGCCATAAAGACGCGGTTCGTGCCGTCTGAAAGAACCGGAGAGGCATCCACGCCCAGCTTCTGGCCAAAGGCCTTGCCCAGCAGCCAGGCAACGGTGCCGTCGCGGAATTCCGTGGCCGTCTTGGTGATCGTATTGCCCGTGGCTGTGCTGGCGTTGACATCCAGGCAGTAGGACGGACCGTCCAGGGACTCTGCCTTGCTCGCAATGCCGAATGTCTCCGGCGCCTGCAGCGTACCCAGGGCGTAGCAGTTGCGAACCGTATTGCTTTCGCTGTCGCCCTGCGTGATCCCGGCTGCCCGCCCGGCCGCCGTCAGATTGCCGGTGGAGTAGCAGTCTTCGATCGTAACGTTACCGCTGGACTCCCCAACAATGCTCGCCGACGATTCCAAGGAGGACACTGCACTGCCGCGGAAGCTGCAGCGCCGGACCGTCAGATTGTTATACCCGCCGACGATACCGCCGACATTGCCGCCCGCTTCCAGCGTCGCGTCGACCGTGCAGTCCTCGACCGTGCCAGAGCCGAGACCCATAATGCCACCGGCATAAGCAGTCGTGCTGTTCTTCGCGACCAGCGTGCCGGTAAACGAAGCATTGCGGACCGTCGCAGACGATGTATAGGCAATGATACCGGCTGCATACGTGTTGGCACGGATCTGCCCCTGGTAGGAGACATTCTCGATCGTCGCCTTGGAGCCGCTGCCAAGGATGCCGCCGACGTTGCCGCCGCTCAGATAGGAATCTTTTACCTTCACATTTTTGACCGTCGCGCCCGGCGCAGAGCCGAACAGGCCCGCATCGCCAGACCAGGCTGTCGTCATGACCAGGCCGGAGATCGTATGGCCCTGGCCGTCGAAAATGCCCTTATAGAGTGCCGTATTTCTCGTCGCGCCAAAGCCCGTGCCGGAGATCCAGGTGTAGCCGCCGATGGGCGTCCACTGGCGCCAGCCAGCCTGCTTGGTCAGATTGCCGTCGGCATCCAGGACGTTTTCGTTGAAGGTGATGTCTGCGTCCAGCAGGGCATTGGCCGTTTCCTGCCGGGCATCCCAGCCGCCGGACTGCAGGCCGTTGACCAGCTTCGCAAACCAGACAAGCTCATCCGCCGTCTTCAAAACATAATATTCTTTCCCGTCGACGGTCCGTTTTTCAATTGCCGTCTCAATCTGGGCAAACAGCAGCGTTTCATAGGCCGCCTCGGCGTCCGTCAGGACCTTCAGCTGGTCTGCCGTGATGAGGTTCTTGACGCCTGCCGGAGCTTCGTCATACGCCAGCCGGGCCGCGTCGATCTTCGCCTTGCATTCGTCCGTCAGCGTGACCTCGCCGATGGCGTTGATTTTCTCAACAATGGCCGCCGCCCGCTCCGGGTAGTCCGAGCCGATGACGGAGAAGGAGACATCCTGGAAGCTGCACCAGTAGTTGGTGGCCTCCGGGGAATCCGTGCCGTCATAATTGCCGCCCTCGCTCTGGGGGCTCAGGGCCAGGTGCGTATCCGGCGCGGAGCCGTAGGACCCCAGGTGGATGCGGACATTGGAGACCGTGAATTCCCCCGCTGCGTCCGGGATGACCTGCAGCCCGGCATTTTCCTTGATGCCGTACTGGGTGCCTTCGCCGCTGACCGTGGCAAGCTCCTTGCCGCTCTCATCCAGCAGCGTGCCCTCCAGGTACGTCGTGTTGCCGTAGCCGGGGTTATAGATCGCGCCCAGCTTCGGCTGCGGCGTCGTCACATTGGAGTATGCGACCTTGACCGTCTCACCGGCGCAGATGGTCTGGCCGGGGCTCGTCACATTCTGCACCGTGACATCGCTGCCGACGGCGCCCAGCACGTAGCAGCGCATGGCGTCGCCCGCCTGGACCTTGACGATATTGCGCCCGCCCTTGAGGTTCAGGGTGTAGCTGCCATCGGCATTGGCAGCGACAGTCTGCCAGCTGGAGGCCTTCGGGGTCGGGTACCCGCAGACATTCATCAGGCTGACGGTCAGGCTCTGGCCGTTTTCCGCCGTGGGCTGAATCGTCTTGGGGATGGAGTCGTTCGTTTTGACTTCGTCCGAGCCGTCGACCTTGACCGTCTTGGCATAATAGAACGTATTGAGGTCCGAAAGGCCCTCCAGGCCAGTCGTGACGCCCTCGCGGTTGCCGTTAACCATAAACGCGTAGACCGCGACGCTATCGTCATTGATCGCGCCGTAGACCTTGTCGTCAAACTCCATGGCGTCATACGTCAGCGCCACGATGGACAGGCCCGGCTTGACCGCCTTGACGATGCCGTATTCATCCACCGTGACCGAGTCGCCGTCGAGCACATAATAATGCTTGTCCGGCTCAAGATGCCCGTTCTGCAGGCCGTCGTTAATGGCCTGCCAAGCCCGGGAGGACCAGGAGCCAAAGGCCTCGCCCTGCTGCAGGGAGATAAACTTCGAGGCGTTTCCGTTCGTGATAATGCTGGCCTCGTAGCGGCTCTCGTGCAGATTGGGCGTCGCTTCCAGCTTGTCCACCTCGATGCTCAGGCCCACCTTGGGGGTGAACGTGTGGGCCTTTTTCATGTACCCTTCCTTGGAGACGACATAGTAGACATCGCCGCCGGAGTTCGTCGGGGCCTCGGCGGTATAGTAGTCATAGCCGCCCTCGGTCTTGACGAACGTCGTCTTGAACTGGTTATTCTGACGATAGAATTTGACCAGCTCCTCGACCTTCAGCGTCGCCCCGGCAGGGATCTTAAAGGAGACCGTCGCTTTCCGGCCGATGTTATAGGCGCGGCCGTCGGACAGATTAAAGCCCGCCGCCTTGAAGCCCGCAAACGCCGTCGTGCCCGGCAGGGACCACAGGTTGCCGTAGAACCCGCAGTAGGTCTCATCCGTCGGCTCGCAGAAGTACTGGTAGCGGACGTTGTAGCCATAGGCCGGGACGAGGACCGTCGCGCTCTGCTTGTCCGTCGTCACGAGGGATTCGCAGACGAG
This sequence comes from uncultured Oscillospiraceae bacterium, assembly GCA_934615645.1. Classification (GTDB taxonomy): domain Bacteria; phylum Bacillota; class Clostridia; order Oscillospirales; family Oscillospiraceae; genus SVMC01. The sequence continues at coordinate 5,997 of CAKTTR010000047.1, forward strand.
GGACGTGTCCTCCGTATTCACGATGCGCATTTTGTAATCCGTCCGGGCATCCTTGACATTGTAGGTAATGAGGCGCAGATAAACATCCGCGTCGCCTGTCACCTTGAACATACCCGTACCCGCCGCGTCGTTGCGGTAGGTATACGTTCCGGCGTCACCCCGGAAGGTAAACGTCGCATAGTCGCCGGATTCTCCCTTTGTCAGGGGGACATTCTCTCCGGCTGCGTTTTGCAGCGTCAGGGCCTGTACCGATGCGTAGATCGTCACCTGATAGGCCCCTTGGCCTGCCTCCGCCGGCTCTGCCGCCAGCGCCATACCGGGCAGTAAGCCCAGGATCAGCGCCAGCGCCAAGAGCGCCGCCAGAAGCCGTTTGGGCAGCTTTTTCATTCGCTTCACCATTCCTTTTCTGATTTTTTTATTCACCGCAAACGCGGCGATGGACAAGATCTTTCATGCTTTTCTTTTGGCTAGAAAAGCATGTCGCACCAGTGCGACACGTTTTCCAGGGCAGATACAAATACAAAAGCCGTGGTGGAGTTTTGCTCCACCACGGCCGATCTTTCCGTGCCCAAGCTGCGCTCCAAGGCGCGCACGCATCACCAAGTCTTCTGGCTCATGCAGCCGGGCGCAGACCGTAAAAATAAAATCCACGCCCCGCGCGGCTTCCTGCCTTCTCATGGGGAAACGCCCCACAATGGCCGCCTTTCGGCGCAAAGCCGCGCAGCTGCAAATACAGCTACGGGGTAAGCCCCGGGTTCCCACCGGGTTCCTTTTATCCCCCCGCCACGCAGCGCAGCGGCAAAGGGGAGGATGATACGATGTAGTTCAATTTATATTGTTTTTATATCATATTCTTGTACGCCTGTCAACATTCTTTTCAGAAAGAGAGGCCCCCCTCCGATGCCAAGCATCAGAGGAGGGTGGGTGCGGGTGTAAGCCCGCACCCGTTTAGAAAGGAAATAAAGGAAATGAAGAAGTTATCTCATTTACTTGCGCCAATCGCCATTACTTGACGATCTTCGTCGCAAACCGCTGGAGGATGGCTGCTGCCTGGGCGCGGGTCGCGTTGGCCGTCGGCTGCAGCTGGTTCCGGGTGTTGCCGTACAGCAGCTCGGAGGCAACCGCCCACTGCATGTCGCCCGTGGCCCATGCGCTGACGGCAGAGGCATCCGCGAAGGTGCTCAGGTCTGCTTTCGCGCTGGTGTCGAGCTTCTTGAAGCTTGCGTAGCGGCGCATCATCGCAGCCATCTGCTCGCGGGTGATCTTGCCCTCCGGGCTGAAGGCTGTCTCGCTGGTGCCGTAGACCACGCCGTTGGCGTTTGCCCAAGTGACAGCGTCTGCATAGTACGCACCTGCGGGGACATCCGTAAAGCTCGTGTTACCCGTCGCTTCCGGCTTGCCCTCCATGCGGTAGAGCATGGTGACGAACATGCCACGAGTCAGGGCGTCGTCCGGCGCAAAAGTCGTGTCTGTTGTGCCGTACATCAGCTCGTGCTCGTAGACGTACCGGATGCTATCCATGTACCAATCCTGGGTCAGGTCAGTAAACGGCAGGTCCGTGGGAACATCCGGCTTTTCAAGCTCTGCGATCTTCGCTTCCGCCGCCGTCAGCTTTTCAAGGTTCGTGACATACTGCTGCAGCTCTGTCGGCAGCTTGTCATACGCGGCCCGGGCCGCCGTGACGGCATCCTTGGCGTCCAGCGTGACGTCCGCCGGGATGGCGTCGATCAGGGCAATGACCTTGGCAATGGCCCGATCCGCCGCGATATTCACCGCAGAGATCTTGCCGTAGGTGTTATCCTGCAGGGCCTTGTCCAGGGCGGCCTGCAGCGCGGCATAGGCCGCGTCCACCGTCTCCTGGTCCGCGCTCCAGTCGATGAGCGCTGCGACCGCTGCGCGGTAGGCGTCCGCGTTGGCTTTTACGAAGCCGTCGCTGTCGTCCAGGGCATTGACCTGGGAAACCAGCTTCGTCAACGCTTCCTTGTTTGCCAGCTGCATGGGGTTCTCGCTGTTCGCGTCACCCACGTCGGCACCGATGCCCGCCACAGTAAACTGCCAACGAATCACATCGCCATCCTGCATCGTCTTCTCAGACGAGTAGACAGACGGGAAGCTGCCGTTGACGCTGTACATCCAGCCGGAGGTGGAGGCATAGTCAAATTCGCCCAGCCATTCGTTGGACTCTCGTGTATTCGTCAGGTCCTTCCCGGCGCGCTCGAGAATTTTCTCCGGGATATTGACCTCTTCCGCCGCATCTGCCAGATAAGAGAGGTAGAAGCTGGAGGTCGGCGTGCCTTTATACTGCACCTTGTCGTTCCCCAGGAGGGCGACCAGCAGCTGCGCCGCCGTCGTGTCCTTCGGAATCGTCACCAGGGTCGGCTCCAGGACATAATCCTGGCCCAGGGTCGTCTTTTCGATCGCCATGGAGACGGTGATCATCTCGTCCGACTTGCCGATGCTGGCGTTGATGATATCCTCGTATTCTTTCTCCGCTGCAACCAGCACTGCGTAGTTGCTGACGGAAGCCTGCTCCGCCTCACTCAGCGCGTCATACATTGCTCTGGCGCTGCGGATGGCCTCGCCGCTGCCCTGGCCCACAGAGCCGATGGCACGGATGGCCTTTTCGACCGCCGTGACCTTTTCACTGACAACAGCGGAGCCGGTGATATGCAGGAAGTAGGAGATGGGCTCCTGCTTGCCGCTCTGCACGATCACGCGGACCGTTCTGCTCTTGCTGGCACTGACGGAATAGGTATTGGGCGCCGCGACGCCGTTCTTCGTGCTGCGGTTGTTGACAATGATATAGTCATCATCCGCCGCGTTGACCGTGAAGGACAGATTCCGCATCTGGCCTGCGTCGACATTTGCCTCATAGACCGTATCGGAGGTCTTCTTGAAATCCGTGCCGGAGAGGGTCACGGACTGGTCACCGTCGCTGATAACGATGGACTGTGCGCCCGCCGTTCTGCCGACAGCTTTTTCCTGCTCGCTTGCCCGCAGTGCGGTGTGAACCTCGGTGGAGAGCTCGCCCATGACGTCGGTCTCAGCCTGATAGACCGCTGTCTGCACCTTGACATAATGGATGCCGTTCTTAAAGGTCACCGGGTTGCCTTCTGCATCGACGGCCCAAGCCAAGTCAAAGGCGCTGGCGTAGCCGGTCCGCGCATAGGGGTTTTCCAATGTGGCGGTGATATCATCGCCCGCACCTGCGCCCGCACCTGCGCTGCCGGGGCCGTAGCTCGGAGAGGAAGACATGGCGTCAACATAGCCGAACATATCCCAGTGGACCCGCGACGGCAGCAGCACACCGCCGAGCGTCAGCTCGTCCGGATTTTCGCCGAAGTCGTGCAGGGGGTACATCGCCGGTCTCGGGTATTCCGCGCCGACGCTATCGTTGTGATAGGTGCCGGAGTTGCCCAGGTTGTCCGTCCAGTCATAGCCGTAGTTGCTATTGGTGTTCTTGTAAGTAAACTGATAGTTCCAATTGACATCGTCTTCGAAGTGCTCGGAGCCAGCCAGGGCGTACCACTGCTTGCCGTCCTCCGAGACCCAGACCTGGCCCGATTCACCGGCCCCGTAGCCGCCGTTGCCACTGGCATAGGAATTAGCAAAGACCTGGAAGTCCACGCCGTAGATATGGTTCGGATCATCCCGAATGGCGTCCTTGAAATACCAGGTGATATAGCCGCCGTAAGCACCCAGGGAGGTGGCATTTGTCCACACGGTGCTGCCCATCAGCGTGCGCTCCGGGTACAGGCCATACATCCGACCGCCGGTATAGGCCGTCTGACGGCCATTGGTATACTGGGAGCCGGGCGCGACATAATCGACGACCGCATCCGGCAGTCCCTTTATATCGCCGGTTTTGTTCAAAGAGATCTGAATGGATTTGCAAACGCTGTAGCTGAAGGCGTCATTCTTCGGAACCGTCAGAATACCGGAGCAACCGACTGTTGCGCTGGCGCCAGACAGATCGACCTTCGTGATAGAATAGCCATCCTCGTCGATTTCCATCAGATTCTCCGGCTTGTTTTTGACCGTCCGGTAAAGCTGTACGCCCTCGTTCGCCTTGAGCTTGACTGTCGCTTCCTTGCAATCCGCCGGGACAATAGCGGATGCCTTGGAGCTGGCCGCCGTAAAGGCCGGGGTCATAAAGCTGCCTTCGGACAGCTGCAGATCTGTAAATGTCACAACATTCGACTGGAAGGGTAACTTGTAAACATGCAGCTCCCGGTCTGAAACATTGGTCGCTGTTTTCATCGTCGTGGACGGGTCTGCCAGGTAGCCATATTCCAGGAAATTCGCCTTGGAAATAGAGCGTAAATAAATCGTCATGTAGTCCTGGCCTTCGTCGGCTTTCCAGGTGATCGTCGGAACATTGCTGGCATCATAGGCCTGCCAGCCCTCGGGCAGCGCGTCATCCGACGCAGGGGTCTGCCAAGGCACGCCCTGAGACCAGGCGATTACCGAGTTATCCGTGCCCTCTGCTTCCAGCCGGAAGGCTTCCATATCACTGAACAGGTAGCTATTCAGCACACCGCTGGGTTTGTACCACATCAGATAGGTTCCGCTGACCAATTCAGAAGCGACCTTCCCGTTGTCACGAACGCTGTAGCCAAGGCCTTCCTGGAAATAGTAGCTGGCATTCAGCGCATTTTCCATCGTGAACGTCATGCTGTCATCGCGCATCCGACCGACCGGGGACGCAACCAGCTTGGAGAATCTGCCGTTGGCGGAGTAATCTCTCCAGAAATGGATGTGGTACTCCGTGAAGCAATTTTCATCCTGCTTATCCTGCAGGCGGAATGCCGCGTCGGTCTCACCGCATTTGAGCATCAGTGTCGCCTTTGTGCCGGAGGCGATTTCATCCTGTTTTTCACCGTTTACATAATATACAAGCGTGTACTTTTCGCTGTCGTAGCTCGGCGTCACAGTGTAGCTGCGGGTCTCACCGCTGGAGAAGGACTGAAAAACACCGTAGTCCCAACGGGTGCGGCTGAATTGCTCCGAAAGCTTGCCGCCGTTCGGATCCTTTTCATTCAGCCAGCCGCCGTTTTCGTCCTTCAGGCGGACATCACCGCCGGAGAAGGACAGATCATCCAGATACGGCTTCTTGCTATTTTCATAGACATAGATCTTCATGCCGCCCTTGACACCGCTGGAGCTGGTTGCGTGGATATACGCCACGCCTTCCTTGCGGGCTGTGACAACGCCGTTTTTGACCGTTGCCACTGTCTTATTCGTTGTCGTCCAGGTGTAGGTGCTGTCTTCATTGCCGTCAAAGGCCGTCAGGGCCAGCTTTTCGCCCTTGAAAACAGAGTGCACGCCGCCGACGCCATTGGCATCTGCGACCTTTACGCCCTTGACCCGGAGATTGACATTCAGCTTGTATTCCGGATAGCCTTTGATCGAAACTGTCAGCACCGTCGTACCCACCTGCTGCGGAACGACATTAACGACATAGTTCGCAAATCTGCTGTAGTTGACCGCGACAATATCCGATTCACTGCAGGAAAAGTCCAGCAGCTTTTGCTCGCTCAGGGGGCCAAAGTTAAAATAGGGCAGGTTGTCCTCTGGGACCGGCTTGCCGTTCTCATCCAGGGTAAAGGTATAATAGCCGTCGTCCTCCAGAGTATACCCGTTGGTAGACCGGACCGCTATATCTTTCGAAAGCGCATACATCCAACGGGTATACGTTTTACCGTTATACGTCGCTTTGATCTCCAGATAGCCCTTACTGATTGCATTCGTCCACTTGGGGGCCGTCATCGCCCCGCTGGCCGGGTCGATCGTGGCACCAAGCTGGTTCGCGCCGAAGCTCCAGGTCACGCCGCTCTCGATGGTCTTGCCATCCTGCGTCAAGGCCGCCGTCATGGCATTCGTATCCTTGCAGGCGATCAAATACGGCGCTTCCGACCTGCCGGCCTGCGTGTCGAGTACCACATTCAGAACGTCCTCCCCAGTCACAGTGATGACCGGCTCGGCGGGTGTCTCGTCCGCCGCCAGCGCGATGGTGGGCAGCAGCGCCACGACCATCACCAGCGCAAGCAGCAGCGCAAGAAATCGTTTTTTCATTTCTTTCCATCCTTTCTGTTTACAAATATTCTCAAAAACCGCAACGCGGCAATTGACGACAATGAAAATCATGCTTTACCCAACGGTAAAGCATGTCGCGACCAGTCGCGACGCAACAAGCAGCATAATAAAAAACGCACGGTGCTCCACCGTGCAAAAGCTGCTTTCTTTGGCTTCGGATGAGGCAAAAGCCAAGAGCAATACGCGCGTATCTGACTTATCCCGCTGCATGCGGGCTTCACAGTGACCTTCTCGCGGGGCCTTGCACCCCATTCCGCTCCCAGCAAAAATCTGCCGGACGGATTGCCCTTTTTTATTTGGTTTGTTATTTGACTTGTTTGCTGGTTCTCTTCTTTAAGTATATCACTTTAAATTCGTTCTGCCAACCGGATTTGTACAAACAAATTAACTAACCGGCATAAACGGCAAGCTCTCATAACCGCTTCACCGCTGCCTCAGGTTCCCTCGGCATTGTTTGCTTGTTTGCGTCGTTGGCCTTTGTGGCCTTTTCCGGCGGTGCTGCAAATTTTGTTATTTTCTGTGCATGCCGGCAGCTTTTCTTCTGACCTCCTTCCTTCACAAGGCCCCTGAACTGCAAAAAACCGCGCAGAACGAGTTCTGCACGGCATTTCACAAAACAGCTTTCCCTCGGTGCAAGTATTCCGACTTCGTCTCATCGCCGCGCGCCGCCTTCTTATGGATTTGCGTCCACAATGGTATTCTGGCGCGCCGCTCCTCATCACGGCATCCGCATGCAGGGGAATCACACCCCTATTCCATATCACCGACATGATACACTTTTACAGAAAAATATTACACCTACATCCAAGCTTTGTCAAGTAGTTTGTGCGCAGCAAAGCCTTAAGCTTTTTCCGCCAAATAGTAAACCACCCCATAGACCACACTGGCGCTGACGCCGTAAACCAAAACTGGCCCGGCGATGGTGAACATTTTGACAGCCAGGCCTGTGATCCATCCCTCTGCTTGTGTCAAGATAAGGACACAAGAAAATTTTGCCCCATTTTTCTGGTTTTTTGTAGCCTCAGATTTCTGAAAAAAGCGGTTTTTTCGCAAGTCTGCTGTGATAATAAGGATTTGAGCAGTTGCAGGTGCACTGACTCAAAGGTGATTGGATTCCCATTTAAGCGAAACAGCATTGCTTTCTCAAAGAGGTGCTATGCGCTCCGGCAGGAGATAGTTTTTAAAAGCATCCACATTGCGCAGCTCGATTTCAAGTCTTCCGTTTCCAAAAATGCGAACCTGATTTACGAGCCGGGCGATTACTTCCGGGCGATATTCAGACAGAGCCAAAATATCCCTCACGCTCTGCGCAGTATTGCAAGCTGCGTCATACTGTTTGTTCCAAGCCTCCCGTTCTTTCCGCAGCTCTTTTATTTGAACCCGCAGTCGTTCACACTCCGTCTGATTTGATTGCTGAATTGCTTTAAAGCGATCTTTGGTATATTTACCTGCACGGTACTCCTCATACAAAAGGCCCTTTGTACTGTTAATGCTCCCCAGCTTCATCTCTGCGATACGGATTTGGTTCTTTATTTGCTCACGCTTTGCGCTGTCCAGTTTTTTGATATAATCCGTTTTAGAAAGCAGCAGCTTCGCATGCAGTTTTACCACCCGCAGTGTATTAGCCCGTAATGTTTCCACGTTCTCATGTAGGGACTCACATCCGGGGCTATCATCGAAACGTGCACGCATGCAAAACAAATGAACTTCTTTTCCGTGAGAACGCTGTAGCCTTCGCCCGCAGTATCCACAGACAAACAGATTTTGCGAACGATTTCCAGCAGTATTGTCGTTTACCGTCCGTATCCGTGATTTCAAGGCATCGATTGCCTGCTGATATATCTCCGGCGAAATGATCGCCTCATGCGTTCCATCAACAACGACCCACGCCGCCTTGGGAAGACTTCTCATTTTATTTGAGCGAATGCCAACAGTTTCCCTGGTTCCGCTTACCATTTTTCCAGTATATCTTTCATCATTCAAGATTTTTCGAACCGTTCCGCCAAGCCAAAGCGTTTCTTTTTCCAAAACTCGCCCATTATAGTGCTCACCGTTCTGTCTTTTGTGTGCTGCGGGAGAGGGTATTTTCAGCGCATTAAGCCGTTTGGCGATCTCCATCGTGCTCTTTCCGGCGATGCACCATGCAAAGATTCTCTCTATAGTTGCGCGAACAGCTTCATCCACCAGAAGTTTGTGCTTATCTGCCGGATCCAGCCGATAGCCATAGAAAGCCTGGCCGCCCCAATACATGCCTCTTCGATTCCGGGTTTTTACAGCACTTCGGATTTTCAGCGAAAGATCCTTACTGTACATTCCGTTTACAAGGTTCCTCAGCGCCAGTTCCATGCCACCGGTCGTTCCGATGTAGTCATTGCTGTCAAACGCATCACCGACCGAGACAAACCTCGTTCCAAAGAGGGGAAGAATCAATTCAAGATACGCTCCCACCTCCAGATACTCACGGCCAAAGCGAGATAAATCCTTCACAAGAATGCACTGGATTTCCCCATGACGAACCATCTCCATCATTTTCTTGAAATTAGGCCGTTCAAAGCTGGTTCCGCTATAGCCATCATCACAGAATTCCACAGCACGATAAGAGCGCAGGTCTGAATGCTGGTCTCTATAGCTTTGAAGAATCTTCCGCTGATTGGTTACACTGTTACTTTCGCTTTTTTCCTGTGATGAGCGAAGATCTCCATCTTCGACAGAAAGGCGAATATACATGGCAAGCGTTTTTTCAGGCATAGCGCTGAGCCTCCTTCTGCCAAAGAGCCGCATTGAGAAGAATTTCTTCCATTTCGTCTCGATAATTCAGCTTTACTTCATAGTGCCCATCATTGAACAGAACAATTTCGTCGATCAAAGCGTCCACCATTGCAGCATTCAGTTCTGCACAAGTGCCATATTCCTCGATAAGGTGTATCCACCGGTCGCTCCCTTTATATTCGGGGGAATACTTCCGCGCCTCCTTTTCAAGCTCGTGTGCAAATATTCTGAGCTCATCTGCTTTCGTCGCACATGCATTCGCTTCAACAATGTATTCCTGTTTGGAAAGAATACCGTCTTTGAACTTGCTGTAGAGCACAGCTTTCCGTTCACCATATAGAGCAAGCTTTGCCGTGACATTCCGAATCTGCTCTTGAAAAATCCTGTATCGGCTTTTGTTCCTCTCCCGCTGATTTAAGGACGCAATAAGGGACTGCGCATCGATAAAAAGCTGCATCTGACTCTTGATTATGCGCAGAACCGCAGCTTCGAGTTCTTCTTTTTTTACTGCTTTCTTAGGGCAGTAGGACGAGTTATAGTTTTCATGCAACGGGCAATAGTACCACCATGTCGTTTTACCGCGATTCTTCTTGGCACGAAGGAACATTGCTTTTCCGCATTCTCCGCAGCGCAGATGTCCCTTGAAAATGCTCGCCTGCTTGCTTTTGCAATGATACTTTGTTGCTGATCCGGTTGTATGCTTCAGCTCCTGAAAATACTTCTGCACACGGTCAAAGAG
>CAKTTR010000048.1 GCA_934615645.1 uncultured Oscillospiraceae bacterium
CGGGTTTAGCTCATCTGGTAGAGCGCCACCTTGCCAAGGTGGAGGTAGCGAGTTCGAGCCTCGTAACCCGCTCCAAATCAGCAGGAGGCCCCGGTCTCCTGCTTCATATGGTGACGTGGCCAAGTGGTAAGGCAAAGGTCTGCAAAACCTTCATTCCCCAGTTCAAATCTGGGCGTCACCTCCAAAAGAAAAGACACGGCTTGGCCGTGTCTTTTTCTGCGTTTCACGCTTGCCTTACAGCAAGGGACGAAGGCGCGAGAGGGGATTCGATATTTTTTCTTCCTGGCTATTGACAGAAAGGGCCAATCGAATTATAATTAAAACGAACGATGCAGAACGATTATTATAGAATGCATATTATATAATCGCGCGGCTAGGACTGTGCAGTTTGAATGCGCAGCTCCGGCACGTGGCGGCCAGATCATATAGAACGTACACAAAGCCAGACGCGAAGACGCAGAGCAAAACCTGATGAAATGCAGGTTCGCTCTGCGTTATTTCTTTGCGCATTTTTGCGAAAGGGCGCGGGATCGGCTGCCGGGCGCAGCGCCATGCGGCTTGCCGGGGTGCCGCTGACAGTACAAGAATCATATTAGAAAGGAAGCAGGCTTATGATACAGAAGAGAATGCAGAAAAGGATATGGAGTCGGGCGGCATTGCTGCTGTGCGCGGTTGCGATGCTGTTGCTGCCTGGCTGCTGGGCTGACCTGGCGATCGGTGCAAACGGTGTGCTGACTGCGGAGACGTACCCCGGCGCCGAAAAATACCAGGTGGGGCCGGTGACCTATCGCGCGGAAGCGGTCAAAGCGATCGAGGTCTACTGGCGCTCTGGCGAGGTGGAGATCACGGAATCAGACGATGCAGAGCTTTCCTGCGAGGAAAGCGGCAGCACGTTGCCGGAGGATGCTGCCATGCACTACCTGCTGGAGGACGGCGTCCTGCGGATCCGTTTCTGCGCGTCCGGCGCAACGCTCCGGGTAAATGCGGCGGAGAAGCACTTGCGCTTGGCTGTGCCGCAGGGGATCGACCTTTCTGTGCGCGCGACGTCCGCCGCGGTCAAGGCGGGGGACCTGAACCAGAACAGCGTCCTGATCGCGGCATTTTCCGGTGACACGGAGCTGGGTGCGGTAACGGCGGCGCGCGTTGATCTCAGCAGCAGCTCCGGCAGCATCCAGGCGCGCAGCGTTTCGGCAAAATCGCTTGCCTGCGCGGCGTCGTCCGGCGCAGTCGCGATAGAGGCGGCTGCGGTCCAGGGGCTTGACTGCAATACTTCCTCTGGCTCGATCACTGTGGGCAGCATGAGCACGGAAACGGCGCAGATCGCAACGCGCAGCGGCAGCGTGCATTTAACGCTGGCCGAAGTGCCGTCTGCTGAAATTCAGACCTCCAGCGGCAAGGTCGATCTGACCCTGGCGCCGGGCGGCGCAGAGGTCCTGCATACCGCCGCCAGCGGCAGGCTGATCACAGACCGCGCGTATGAACGTCGGGGCGATTTGTATATTTTTGGCGGCGGGGAAAGCAAGCTCACGGTCGAAACGTCCAGCGGAAACCTCAAAATCCAGTAAGATTCAGTATAATTCAGTGAGATCCAGAAAGGAGCGACGCAATGAAATCACTTGTGACGATTCAAAAGCTCTCCAAGGTGGGGAGCGTGCTTAGTAAAATCGCATTTATTTTCTCCATCATCGGCTTTTGCGGCTGCATCGCGGGGCTGCTCAGTTTGCAGATCGGCAACGGCGGCCTGATCAAAATCGGCGGTGTGACGCTGCACGGGCTGATCTCCGAGGAATACGGCTACAATATCAAGAGCATCACTGCGGCACTGGCCGGCTGGTTGATCGTCTGCGCCGGGGAGGCGGTGCTGGCAAAGTTTGCGGAAAGGTATTTCAAAAATGAGCTGCAAGCGGGGACGCCCTTCACCCTGGCCGGTGCAAAAGAGCTGCTGCGGCTTGGAATTTTGACGCTGGCCCTCCCCACCGGCTGCGCTGTGGCCGGCAGCATCGTCGAGGGGGTCATCGCCGGGTTCCTGAATGTGACAAAGGCTGCGGCGATGGATCTGTATTTTAGTAATGAGGCAAGCATTGCATTGGGAGTCCTGTTCTTGCTCGGTTCTCTGCTGTGCCGTTACGGCGCGGCGCTGCGGGAGAAAGCGGGAGAATAATGGGGACGGCCAAAGAGGGCGCAAAGCGAATGCTCCTTTGTCTGCGATATTGCGCGGAGAAGGGGAAGCTTTCGTGCTGCCCGGCGGGTGCTGCAGTTAGAAGTCTGGAGAGAGTGACATGCGGGAGGCCAGCGGCTCACTGACGGTATATTTTGAAGATCCGTTTTGGGTGGGCGTATTTGAGGAAATCGAGAATGGCGCACTTTCTGTTTGCAAAGTGACCTTTGGCGCGGAGCCAAAGGATGACGAGGTGTGGGCATATATTCTGCGCTATTTTGGCAAGCTGCAATTCAGCCCGGCGATCAAAATAGAGGAAAGGCGGCGCGCGGATCATCCGAAACGAAGGCAGCGCAGCATAACGAAGCAGCTTCAAACGACCGGGATCGGCACAAAATCGCAGCAGGCGCTTGCCGCACAGCGCGAGGCAGGAAAGGCCGAACGCAAAAAAGCCAGCAAGGCGCAGCGCGAGGCCGCACAGCAGCGAAAATTTGCGCTGCGGCAGCAAAAGCGAAAGAAAAAGCACCGAGGTCATTGAGCAGCTGGCGGGAGCGGCTGCGCATTCAAAACTGAATCAGCGAGATCAGAGCGCTGTTTTGCTGGCCTTACAGGGCCAGGGGAGCGATGTTTTTTTATTGGACGTTGGCGTGTGGCATTCCAAGCGGCGGACGGTATTTTCTGTGGGGAAGACGACACAGGCAAAGTCTGCATGGGTTTTGCATTTTTACAAAAAAATTATAACGCCCCTCTTGACTTCTGGAAAAACTGCGCTACAATACAACTAACGAATGTTAGTTAGTGAGGCGCGGCGATGAAACAGGAAGATACCAAGCAGAAGATCTTAGATAAGGCGTTGGAGCTGTTTGCGGCCCAGGGTTACGACTCTGTCAGCGTGGGCGAGATCGCAAAAGCAGTGGGCATCAAGGCGCCTTCGTTGTACAACCACTTTCCCAGCAAGCAGGCGATTTTTGACGCCATTGTGGAATCCACGGCGGCGCAATACGAAGCGGATACGGATAAGATCGACATACATGTCCAGAACGCGGGGCAGGATATCCCCATTTTTACGGAGATCACCGCGGATGCACTTTTCGAAAAAGTGCGGCAGATCTTCGAATACTCCCTGCATAACGAGACCATCAGCCGTTTTCGCCGCATGATGACCCTCGCGCAGTTCCGCTCCCATGAGCTGGCCGCCCTATACTCTAAGCGATATGTGGAGCGCATCCTGGCGTACCATGCCGGTATTTTCCGCGCCCTGATCGCCGCGGGTGAGATCTGCGCGGAGGACCCGGACGCTTTGGCGATGCTGTATGTCGCGCCGGTGCTGACGCTCATTGGCGTATGCGACCGGCAGCCGGAGCGGGAGGCCGAGTGCCTGGAGAAGCTCAGCCATCATGTCCGGCTCTTTTTTCGCATGGTACATCGCGATCCTTCAGAAAGGAGCGGCGCCCATGAATGCAGGTGATGAACGCTGGATCCTATGCCCGGCCTGCGGCGCAAAAACGCGGCTGCGCTTGCTGCGGCGGACGGTCCTGCTGGATTTTCCCCTCTTCTGCCCCAAATGCAGGCGGGAGAGCGTGATCAACGCGAGAAACTTTCAAATCGAATTTGCAAATCAGCCAGACGCAAAGACGCAGTGCTGACCGCAGGGGCTTGTGGTCATGCACGGCGTCTTTTGATTTTTGAAAAGAGGCGTACAATGAAAAAAACATTTCTGCAAAAGCTGGGCCTGCTAGGCGTGGTCAGTTTTCTTTCCTACACCGCGGCGGTGGTGTTTTCCCCACTGGCCTACCCCGATTACGATTGGATGGCGCAAGCCGTCAGCGATCTGAGCGCGGCGGATGCGCCGTCGCTGGCGCTGTGGAATCAGCTCAGCGCGTTTTACAACGCGTGTGAGATCGTCTGCGTCACCGTTGTCTGCCTTGGCATCCAGGGGTGGAGGACAAAGCTGCTGCGGGTGGGCGTCTATCTCTTTGCCATCATGGAGTGGGTCTCTGCCATCGGCTACCGGATGTTTCCCCTCTCCAGCAGCGGGTACGCCGGAGCCTTTCAGGACATGATGCATATGGCAGTCACGGGGGCCGTCGTGCTGCTGTCAGTTGTGTCGCTGGTGCTGATCCTGATCGCCGGGGCGCGGGACAGGTCCTGCCGCTCTTATGGCATCTGCGCTGGGATCGCCCTGGGCCTGATGCTGGTCGGCGCCCTGGGCATGAAGCTTGTACCGGCGGAATATTTTGGCGTTGTGGAACGCTGCAGCGTGTTCGCCGCCACAGGCTTTAACGCAGCCCTGGGGCTGCATTTGTTCTGCGGAAACGCGGAAAAGGAAGAAGTATTTCATAGCAAAAAGGAGCATGTAGCATGACAGAACATCACATCACGATCCGCCTGGAAACTGAGCGGGAGCATAGAGCAGTAGAAAATCTGACCCGGGAGGCGTTTTGGAATGTATATCGCCCCGGCTGCCTGGAGCACTATGTGCTGCACTGCTATCGGGATGACCCGGCCTTTGTGCCAGAGCTGGACTTCGTCATGGAGCTGGATGGGGAATTGATCGGCCAAGTGATCTATGTGCGGTCAGAGATCCTGTGCGAGGACGGCCGCAAGGTCCCGATCATGACGTTTGGTCCCATCAGCATCGCGCCGGCTTATAAGCGGAAAGGCTATGGCAAGCGCCTGCTGGAGTATTCTATGGCGCAGGCCCGGAAGCTGGGCGCAGGTGCGCTGGCCATTACCGGCAACATTGATTTTTATGGCAAGTCTGGCTTTGTGCCGGCCAAAACGAAAGGCGTTCGCTATGCGGACGATCCGGCGGCGGACTATTTTCTGATCTGTGAGTTGGAGCCGGGCTTTTTGGACGGGATCTCCGGCACATACCGGGATCCGGCAGGGTATTTCGTCTGCGAGCAGGACCCGGCGGGGTTTGCGCAGTTTGAGGCGACTTTCCCGGCAAAGCAAAAGCAGAAGCTGCCGGGGCAGCTGTTTTGAGCCAGAGGGCCCGCATTTTTAGCACGGCCCTCTTGACAAAGATGGAATCTTACTGTAGCATAACATAACGTTATTTATAACAACATGTTATGATTTGGAGGCGGAATCATGCCGGCAGTAAAAAAGGTATCGCGTGATGAGATCATCAATGCGGCAGTAGAGGTGCTTCGCGATGGGGGCTTTGCGTCGATCAATGCCAGAAGCGTTGCCAAGAAGCTTGGCTGCTCCACACAGCCGATCTATGTTTCGTTCAAAAATATGGAGGAGCTGAAACAAGCGCTGACGGAGCGCGCGATCGAGCTGCACACGCAGCGGGTCCGGGCGTCTCTCCGCCAGCATGAGGGGAATGACACCCGCTACAGCAGCTATGGGATGGGATTTGTCAAATTTGCGGCGGAGGAGAAGCAGCTTTTCCGCTGGCTCTATCTGGAGGGCAACCAGCCGCATCAAGACGACGTCTTGCTGCCGGAGGTCATCGCCGCGATCACAGAGGAACTCGGTTATACCGAGGACGTTGCGCGCCGGTTCCACCAGGACATGATCTACTTTAGCTATGGATTGGCGATCCTGGCCAATACCGATCATTTGCATCTGACGGAGCCGGAGCTTCGCGAGGCATTCCGCCGGGAGTTTTGCGCGCTGACCGCAATCTATGGAAAGCCCGCAAAGCTGCCGGGATTTGCCGGGAAAGCGAGTGACGCTTGATGAATCTGAAGCTCGCATTTTCCTGGATCGGGCTGGTGATCTTCGCGTTGCCGATGCTGATCAATCTTGCGTATGTGGCCTTTCCGCCTACTGACAAGGCGGAGCAGTCCGCACCGGTCACGCGCTGGGTAGAGGTCGTGGAACAGGTCAGCCGTATTGCATATTTGCTTGCGGTCACGTTTTTGGTGAGCCGGGAGGAGCTGGATGTCCGGCGCGTGTGGCTTTGCCTGGCGGCTCTGTTTCTGGTTTTGTACTATGCCGTATGGCTTCGCTATTTTGCAAACGGGCGGAAGACTGCGCTGCTGGGCCGCGCCTTTCTCTTTGTCCCGATGCCGATGGCAGTGTTCCCGGTGGCGTACTATCTGTGCGCCGCCCTATGGCTGCGGAACGTTCCGGCTGCGGTTATGATGATTATTTTTGGCGCGGCGCATCTGACGGTGTCGCTCCAATCGTTTCGTACGAGGTCGGCCTAGAACAGACCATGCGTTCAGTGGTGCCAGAGCAAAAACTGTAACCTCCGTGATCGCGGATGGAGAGAAAGGATGGATGGAACATGACAGGAACTGCGCAAAAGCAATGGGTCCTGTGCCCGGCATGCGGCGCCAAAACACGATTGCAGATCTTCCGGGAAACGGAGCTCAAAATGTTCCCCCTCTTCTGCCCAAAGTGCAGGCGCGAGTGCATCATCGACGTGAAGAATTTTATCATTGAAGCAAAATGGCTGGACCTCAAAACGCGGCGCGGCGCATAGAACGGCCCCATACCGTGGTTGCAAAGGATGCAGCGCCCTATACCATCGGCGGCGTCCCTGCCAAGCTGATCCGCAAGCGGTTTGACGACGCAGCCATCGAAAAGCTGCCGGCCCTCCGCTGGTGGGACTGGCCGGAAGAAGCCATCCGCCGCAATCTCCCTGCCATGCAAGCGGGCGATATCGCAGCGCTGGAGCGCGGCAGATAGAGAAATTTCTAAACTACAGGGTAGACAGATTTGTCCTTTTATAGTATAATCGTTATATATCGTGCATTATATAATGCCGCAAAGGAGAAGTGAATTGAGCATAAATAAAGAAAGCGATTTATTGGAGATCATTTTGACGATCGCGGAGCGGGGATATGCGCAGGCGTATCGTTTTTTGTTGGACGCCTATGAAAAGGAGCCGGAGCAGTATGGGCCGCAGACGCTGTATTTTCTCGCCTGCCTGGCTGGCGGCGCGGAACAGCCGGAGGCGGCGCTGGGGTGGCTGCAAAAAGCGGTCGTGGAGCACGGCTGGTGGTATCGTCCGGAGGTCCTGGAGGATGAGGATCTGGCGGCGCTGCAACACGATGCGGCGTTTGTTTCGCTGAAATCGGTTTCCGACGCACGCTACGCAGCTGCGGTCTCGCAGGCGCAGGCGGTCTTTTCCTGGGAACGGAAAACGGCGGAGACGCTGCTTCTGGCTGTGCATGGCAATACGCAAAATGGCCAGACGGCGCGGGCGGACTGGCAGGCAGCCCTGGAAGGCGCAGACGACTGGCAGATCGAGACGGTCCAGAGCGCTGAGCCGGATGGGTATGGCACGTATCGCTGGAGCTATGACGGGGTCTCCTATGTGCCGGTGGCAAATGCAATGGAGAAAATGCAAGACGTGGGCTATCAAAATATCGTCTGCGGGGGATTTTCCGCCGGGTGCGACATGCTTCTGCGGGCGATCGCGTTTACACCGGCGCGCTGTGATGTGCTGCTCTTGCAAAGCCCGTGGATCCCTGTCCTGCAGGCGCATACGAACGCAGTGGTCCAGGCGATTCGAGAGAAGAAGATCGCGCTGAAAATTTTCTGCGGCGATGAGGACGCGGACTGCCTTCCCCTGGCAAAGCGACTTTACGCCGCTGCAAGGCGGGAATGCCCGCAGGTGCAGCTTACGCTCCAGAAAAACACCCGGCATCAGTTTCCCGCGGCGGGGTATCGCGTAGCGGATTTAGAACAAAGGGAGATCATGCATGAATGAACTGCGCGCAAGAGTGATCTTGCAGGAAAAGGGAAGCTACGAGATCAGCAATGGAACGGACGTAAAACCGGCGTCTGTCTCCGGAAAATACCGCTATGCAGTGCGCACCGTTTCCGACTATCCGGCTGTGGGCGACTATGTCCTCGCTGCATGGCCGGAGGGGGATGGCCCAGCGGTCATCCGGCGCCTTTTCCCGCGAAAGAGCTGCTTTCTCCGAAGGGCCGCCGGTACGGGGAAGCAGGAGCAGGTCGTTGCCGCGAATATCGACACGGTGCTGATCTGCATGTCGCTGAACCAGAATTTTAATCTGCGGCGGCTGGAGCGCTATCTTGCCGTCACGTATGACAGCGGGGCCGCGCCGGTCGTCGTGCTGACCAAGGCGGATCTATGCCCGGATGTGGCGGGCAAGGTAGCGGCGGTGCAAAATGCGGCCCCTGGTGTGGATGTCCTGGCGGTCGCGTCGCTGCGCGGGGAGTATGATGCGGTGATGCCCTACCTTCTTCCCGGCAGAACGATCGCCTTTTTGGGCTCCTCTGGCGTCGGAAAATCTACGCTCATCAATCAGCTGACCGGGGGCGGCGCTCTGGCCACTGGCCCGACCGGGAGCGGCGATAAGGGGCGGCACACCACCACGAATCGGGCGCTGCTCCCCCTTCCGAACGGCGCGTTTTTAATCGACACGCCCGGTATGCGGGAGCTTGGCATGTGGGACAGCGGCGATGGCATTGATGCGGCGTTTCAGGAAATCGAAGCGCTGGCTTGCCGGTGCAGATTTTCAAACTGCACCCACACAACGGAGCCCGGCTGCGCCATTCAAAGGGCTCTGGCCGATGGGACGCTGGACGCCGCCCGCTGGGATTCCTTCCGAAAGCTGCGCGCCGAAAACGATCTTGCGGCAGGGGGCAGCCGGTATCTGGAAGCCAAGCGGGAAAAATTCAAGACGATCGCGAAGATCAACAAGGCGAGTAAAAAATACAGACGCGGATAGCGGCAAGCGGTGGCGCGGCAGAAAATTTTTTCATGGCCCCCTTGACAAGTAACCGGTCGGTAACTATAATAGAGTTACCGACCGGTTACTTGACGAGAGGAGGCGCGCTATGGCTGGCGATACACGGGAACGGATCCTGGAGACGGCGCTGGCGCTCTTTGCGCAGCGTGGCTATCTTGGGACCTCTATGAATGACATTGCCCGGCAATTGGGGATCACGAAGGCCGCGCTGTATAAGCACTATGCAAGCAAACAGGAGATCCTGGACAGGATCGTGGAACGGATGAACGAACTAGACGAAGAGCGCGCCAAGGCGTACGAAATGCCGGAGACGGAGCCGGACGGATTGGCGACGGATTACCTGCGCGTTCCGGCGGAAAAGATCCGCGCCTACAGCGCGGCCCAGTTTTATCATTGGACGAAGGAGCCGTTTCCGGCAAATTTCCGCAAGATGCTGACGCTGGAGCAGTATCGTGCCCCGGCGCTGGCGCAGCTCTACCAGAAGTACCTTGCGACCGGGCCGCTTACCTATATGGCGGCGATCTTCCGGCGTGTGGCGGGGTCTGATGCGGCCGCCATGCAGCTGGCGCTGGAATTCTATGGGCCAATGTACCTGCTCTACAGCGTCTATGACGGCGCGGCGGAAAAGGACACAGTCGCGCCCCTGCTGGATGCGCACATTGACCAGTTTATCGCCAAGGTCGAGACCAGTTACAAAGGGGCAGGCATGGGCGCGCAAACCCCGTGAAAATTTGATAGGAACGAAAAAAGCCAGACGCAAAGACGCAGTGCAGATCGAAATGCCGATCAAGCACTGCGTCTCGCGTTTTGAAAGCGATTGGAAGAGGTGTTTTTATGCAAGCGATCGTTTATACCACCAACACCGGCAGCACGGCGCGCTACGCAGCGCTGCTGGCCCAAAAGACCGGGCTCCCGGCGTATGCGAGCGCCGAAGCCAAGAAGGCGGTCCCGGCGGGAGCAGAGGTCCTTTGCCTCGGCTGGATCATGGCGGGGACTGTCAAGGGCTATGCCGCTGCAGCGCGGCGCTATCAGGTGCGCGCCGTCTGCGGCGTCGGCATGGGGCAGACGGGAACGCAGGAAGAAAGCGTGCGCAAAAAGTCGGCAGTCCCCGCGAATATCCCGGTATTCACCCTGCAGGGGAATTTTGATGTGCAGAAGCTGCATGGGCTCTACCGCCCGATGATGGCGCTTATGGCCAAAATGGCAGGCAAGAGCCTGGCAGAAAAGAAGAACCGCACGCCGGAGGAGGACGATATGCTGGCGCTGCTGCGCTCCGGCGGTACGCGGGTCCAGAAGGAGCACGTAAGCGCTGTCCTGACATGGTACCGCGCAGCAATTAGAGGAGGAATGGAAGGATGAAGCTTTATTTTGGAAATACCGTGGTGACGGTCACGACCCTTGCGCTAGTGGCGCTGCTTGTTTTTATCGGCGCTTGCATTGCAAATCGCGCCACGATCACCCATTGGGGCCGCAGAAGCGCGGTTTTGTTGGGATTTGGCCTCGCTGTCTGCTGCCTTGCGGCGGCACGGGATGGGCTGGACAAGACGATCCAGCACGCCATTGACGGCAGCTGCGCGCCGGGGCTCTTCCCGCTTCTCAGCGTGCCGACGGTCGTTGGCTGCATCGGCGCGGCGCTGATCGTGGTGGCGGCCATCGCTACACCGATCGCAAAAACGCAGCGGGTCCGCGCGAGTTGGTTCTATCTCATGTCCGGCGGCGTTGTGCTGAAGATCGTGACGATGGAGCTCGCCAGGGTCATCCGATAGGGAAGAACGGGGGCGCTTTTATGCCGCAGATGAATAAGGGCGAAAATTTATTTTTGGGGAATCGCGCATCTGGCCCGATGGGTGCGTGCAGTTCCCACCGCAGGCGGTCAGCGAGTATGAGATCGCATCGGAGGGCAGGGTCTATCTGTTTACCGGCAGCAAGCGTACCGGCGGTTTCTGTGTGACGCGGCGGGGCCTGCTCCTGCCCTCAAAGCTGGGGCACATTCTGACGGAGAACCCGGCCCTCTTGCAGTTTACGGCCCCGCCGGGGCGGTTCCTGCCCTACAAAGGGTGGGCGTACTGCTGGGCTGCGATCTCAGAGGCAGGCGCGCTCCGGCTGACGAAAGAAATGCTGACAGTTTTGCAGCTGGAGCCGGGGATGCGCCTTCTGGCCATCCGCAGCAGCGACATTGCCTTTACGATGGGCGCAAAGGGACCGCTTCTGGAAAAGGCAGCCCGTTTTCAGGGCGAGATCCCGCTATTTTAAGAAGGAGGGGACTGACAACGAATCTTACTGTCATTTATGCGACGGGCCGGAAGGCCAAGTCCTGCACGTACAACCTGGCGCAGCAGCTGATCGACGCGCTTTTGGGCGATGGCAAGCTTTTTGAATTCCAGCTGCCCAGGGATATGCCCCATATCTGCGTGGGGTGCTACGCCTGCATCCAGGGGCGGGAGGAAATGTGCGGCGGCGCTGCTGCGCTTGCCCCGATCCTGGATGCGATGGCGCAGTCCGATTTGATCGTTTTCTGCACGCCGACCTATGTCTACCATACCCCGGGGCAGATGAAAACGCTGCTGGATCATTTTGCCTACCGCTGGATGGTCCACCGCCCGGAGCTGTCGTTTTTAAAAAAGCAAGCCGTGATCCTCAATACCGCCGGTGGCGGCGGGATGCGGTCGACCGTCCGGGAGATCAAGGATAGCACCGACTACTGGGGCATCGCCCGGACCCATGTCCTCTCCCAGAAGGTATGGGACTACGACTGGCAAAGCCTGCCGGCGTCGTTTCGCAGCGCGGCGGAGCGCAAGCTGCAGCGGATCGTGCGGCGCGTCCGGCGTCATGCCGCGCATTTGACGCCCTCTTGCAAGGTGAGGGGCCTGTTTGCACTCTACCGGCTTTTGCATCGGAAGCAGAAACTGGCCGAGGTGGACGACGCCTATTGGAAAGAAAAAGGATATACCACGGGAAAACCGTGGCAATAGAAAGGAGCACGCGATATGAGCATCATTCCCTATGTCATCGAACAGACCAGCCGGGGCGAACGGAGCTACGATATTTTCTCCCGGCTTTTGTCTGATCGGATCGTCTTCCTCGGGGAGGAAGTGACGGACGCTTCGGCCAGCGCGGTTGTGGCGCAGCTGCTGTTTCTGGAAGCGCAGGACCCGGCGCGGGATATTCAGCTTTACATCAACAGCCCCGGCGGCTCCATCACGGCCGGGTTTGCGATCTACGACACGATGCAGTATGTCAAATGTGATGTCTCGACCATCTGTATCGGCCTTGCGGCAAGCTTCGGCGCGTTCCTGCTGGCAGGCGGCGCAAGGGGGAAGCGGTTTGCGCTCCCCAACGCAGAGATCATGATCCACCAGCCGCTGATCGGCGGGGACGGCATCCACGGCCCCTGTACGGATGTGCAGATCATCTCCGAACAAATGCAAAAAACCAAACAGCGGCTCAACCGCCTCCTCGCCGCGCACACCGGGCACACCGCAGCCCAGATCGCCGCCGCCACAGAGCGCGACAACTTCCTGTCCGCCCAAGAGGCCCTGGCCTATGGCCTGATCGACAAGATCTTGGAAAAAAGATAAAAGACAACCGTCCCGCGCATGGTACCGCCCTTGCCATCCAATTAAACCGCCGCCGCGCTGCATACGCTTGCAAAATTGACCAGGGCGTGGTACGATGGCAGTAACGAACCAGCAGAAAAAGGGGGCGTATGGATGCGGGGAAAGAAAATCGGGCTTGTGCTGGTGGCGGTCGGCGTTGTGCTGATCCTGGCGGCGCTAGGGCTGGCGCTTCACAACCTGCAGGAGGACCGGGCGGCGGGCGAGCAGGCCAGGCAGCTGTTTTGCCAGCTGCAGGGGCTCCAGGGGCAGCAGACGCCGGAGGAGAGCCAGAGTGAGGCAGCAGTCGAGGACGCGGCGTTGCCGGTGGTGGAGATCGACGGCTACGGCTATATCGGAACGTTGACGATCCCAGCACTGGCATTGGAGCTGCCGGTGCAGGACCAGTGGGATTATACGCGGCTCAAGCGCTCCCCCTGCCGCCAATTTGGCTGGCCCGCGACGGGGGATTTCGTCATTGCGGCGCATAACTATACCTCGCATTTCAAGCAGCTGGCCAAGCTGGAGCCGGGGGATGCGGTGCAATTTGAGGATATGAATGGGCGGGTATATGCCTATACCGTCTCTCAGCTGACGACGGTCCAGCCGGAGGATGTTGCTGCGGTGCAGTACAGCGGGTATGACCTGGTGCTCTATACCTGTACGCCCGGCGGCCGCAGCAGAACGGCGGTCTATTGCAGCAAAGCAGAAACGGCGGCAGCGGAATAAGCGAGAGCGCAGCAGCGCCCGGCCCTGCAAATGCACTGGGCCGGGCGCTGCTGCGCTTTTGAAGCACATTTACGGTGCGGCAGTAAAAAACGGCGCGCTGCAGATTCTGCAGCGCGCCGCGCGAGTTTAAGCGCGATCGTTTCGCATCAGCTCAGCTTGAAGTTTTCGACAAAACGCATGAACATGGAGGCAACCTCGCAGCGCTTTGCGGAGTTTGCCGGCATCAGGCGACCGTTGCTGCCGGAGAGGATCCCGGCGCCGACGGCCCACTGCAGGGCGGGTCTTGCCCAACCGCCAGCTGCGCTGCTGTCACTGAAGCCAGCCAGAGAGCCGCTGGCAGAGACGTCCACATTCTTATATTTAGCGTAAGCGAAGATCATCTGCGCCAGCTCTTCGCGGGAGACTTGCTTATTGGGCTTAAAGCTGCCATCCGTGTAACCGGAGACGATCCCGGCGGCAGCGGCCCACTTGACCTTTGCAGCGAACCAGTCGCTGTCCGCCACATCGTTGAAGGAGACGTCGGACGCAGCCTCGGGCTTGCCTTCCTTGCTCCAGAGCAGCGTGACGAGCTCGGCACGGGTCAGCGCTTTCTCCGGGGCGAACGTGCCGTTGGTGTTGCCGCTCATGATATTGTGGATGAGGACATAGTCAACAGCGGAGATGTACCACGCGCCATCCGGCACGTCCACAAAGCGGTCGTGTACAGAAGCGGGAGAAGTCAGATACCAGTCGCAGTAGACCTGCTGGATGTTGTCGACCTTGTGCTGACCGGGGTAACGGTCCTTATCCGAGACGGTGATGGGGAACGCGATCTTGTCCCGCTGCAGCATCGCCAGGGTGGGGGAGCCGCAAGCCTGGCCGTTCAGTGTCGGTTCGTAGTAGTAGTCATACCAGTAATGGTTGTTGCCATAGCGATCTGCTTCCCAGAAGGTGTAGTAGTAGCGATTAATGGGATCCCAGCTGCCCCAGGTCTGCTTGGCTGCCTGGATGCCGCGGGCAAAGCTGTGCCCGGCGGACAGATATTCTGCGGCGGTGTAGAGATACGCCATATCGCCATAGAAGGTGACGGACTGGCTGTAGCCGTAGACGGCGGAAACGCCCTTATTCCGCAGGGGCTCCTGGATGGTGTTTGTCGCCATGCCCAGGCAGCTGCCGATCCAGACAAAGTTGCCGTTTGCGTTGCTGGACATATGGTTGGCAATGACCGTGCCATCCACGGCCCACTGGCCGTCGCCGATCGAGACTGCGTGGTCGTAGCTGGCATAGGGGCCGTAGGCGGAGGCGCAGTCCGCGCTGGTGATGGAATTGCCAGTCGTCAGGCAAAGATAGGAGACATTTGCTTCTGAGGTGCAGTCGTCGATATTGTAGTAGTAATCCGGATAAGTGGTGTAGTACGTCTGCTCATAATAGTCAGTTGTGCCGTGGCTGTCAAACAGAACGAGCTTTGCAGACGCCATCGCTTTACCCAGGTTTGCCACATTGGCTGCGTCGCGGGCGTAAACGACAAGCTTGCACTGGGCCGCCTTCGCCATTTTGACAGCGTTGGACAGGTAAGCGTCGGTAAAGCTTTCGTCCAGGCCACCGTAGTAGGGCCCAAAGAGGACGATCGTATCTGCGCTGTCGCCGTAGCTTCTGGTGTAGGTGTACGTGCCGACCTTCTGCAGGCCGTAGGTGCCTGTGATCGTGGACTCGTAGATCGTATCGTACTGATTAAAGACGCCGTCCAGAGAAAGCTTGGTCTCCCGTGCCGATTTTTCTGCGCGGTCCGCCATCAGCTTGGCGTTGTACAGGCCGGTGATGCCGTCTTCGGTCTTCCAGGTGAAGGCGCCGTTGCCGTTCCACGACAGGGAGCCGTCGACATAGGCGTCGGCCCGCTCGACGATCGCAGCAGCCTTCTGCGCGGTGGCGACCGGGTCTGCGGCCTTGCCGTCCTTCGTGGCGGTGGCTGCGTACATAGCGTCGATGTCAGCCCAGATGCTGTCCATGGCAGTTTCCGCTGCATCGCCGCTGTCTGCTGCAAAGACGGCGGGCACCATGGCGATGACCATAGCGACGACCAGCAATGCCGCAAGAAGTTTCTTGAGGTGTTTCATAGCGTGTCCTTTCCCTTATCCCAGATTGGATACGTAGTGCCTACATATCGGGATAATTATCTAGGGACAGTATACCAGTTACCCGAGGAATTTGCAAGGCTGGAACGGTATAATTTTCCGCAATCATCGCATGGCTGCAATAAGCAAAACCACCGGTCGTGACCGGTGGTTTTGCTCAGCCTGTCAAAGAAAGCTCGCGTAACAGCGAGCTTTTTGGTATAATGGGAAAAAAGAGGAGAGGCGGGGAGA
>CAKTTR010000049.1 GCA_934615645.1 uncultured Oscillospiraceae bacterium
ACCTCGTCCAACACGTTTGCGCCCAATGATCCGATGCAGCGCTGCATGCTGGTCTCCGTCCTCTGGCGCATCGCAGGCAAGCCGGATTACACCAACACCGGCCGGGCGCCGTTCACGGATAGCGAGCCTAACTCCTGGTATGCCGCTGCTCTGAACTGGGCTGTGGAGAACAAGATCGTCGCCGGGTACGACGACGGCACGTTCCGCCCGAAGGACTCCATCACGAGAGAGCAGATCGCCGCCTTCCTGTACCGCTTTGCCGGTTACTTGAAGCTGGATACGACGGCGCGGGCGAACTTCGCCAGCTTTGCCGATGCAAACCAGGTCAGCAGCTACGCCAGAGACGCCATGTCCTGGGCGGTTGCCAGCGAGCTGATCTACGGCAAGGGCAAGAACAATCTGGACCCGCGCGGCACGGCGACCCGTGCAGAAGTCGCGGCCTTCGTCATGCGGTTCACCAAGCTGATGGACAAGCAGGCGGAGACGACGCCGGAAAAGCAGGCCCAGACCGAAGCTGCGCAGACTCCTGCTTCGCAGGTGGACCCCGCTCCGGCGGAAGCGCCCCAGGCCGAGACGGATGTCCCGGCTGAGGCTGCAGCTCCGGCAGAAAACGGTTGATTTACTGTCTTAACAGCAGGATAATTGCAATCGTAAGCGGCACATGCCGCAAAAACACTAAAACGCCCCGGTGCTTCGGCACCGGGGCGTACGTGTATCGCTTTTTCTTGTGCGCATTCGAAAAGGGGAGAAGCGACCAGTGAACGGGTCAGCCCTTCCGGTAAAACGGTAGAATGGGGCGGCAGGCAGCGTGGGCAGCGCAATTCTTCTCGCCTGCGGAATTTCCACCGGAGAACGGTTGATTTTACTGCGGCGGGCTGCTATAATAAGAACGATTCCGAATTTGCTGCGGAAAGCGGCAAAGTTGCGATAGAAAAATAAAGGAGCAATCAGTATGGCTACTGTTACGATTTCCCACGCGGGGCGGCAAAGTGTCGCGGAGGTCGCCGCCGGCGCGAATCTTTTGAAGGTGCTGCAGGACGCGGATGTCTCCACCTCCTTCCCCTGCAATGGCAACCACACCTGCGGCAAGTGCCGCGTGATCGTCTCCGGCGCGGTCAGCCCGATGGATGAGCAGGAGCGCCTGCTGCTGGGCGCGGCGGCGGACTCGATGCGCCTGGCTTGCTTTACCACCGTTCTGGGCGACTGCAGCGTGACGATGCCCCGGTCCGGCGGCAATGAGCAGATCGCCGTCGACTACTCCGCTGACGACGCGGCGCTGGAGCCGATTTATTCCAGCGGCTACGGTGTCGCCGTCGATATCGGGACGACGACGGTCGTCGGCTATCTCTTCCGGCATGACAGCAAGGAGCCCCTGGGCGTCGTCGGCGAAATGAACAAGCAAAAGACGTTCGGCGCTGACGTTCTGAGCCGGATCGTCTACTGCAATGAGCATACCGTTCGGCCCCTGTGTCAGATCATCCGCCGCCAGATCGCTGGGATCTGCGGCCAGCTGTGCGAGAAGGCGGGCATTGCGCTCGACGAGATCCGCGCTCTGTGCGTGACGGGCAACACGACGATGCTGCATATTTTCGCGGGTCTCGAGCCCCGCTCCCTGGCCTATGCGCCGTTTACGCCGCTGTCGCTGTTTGGCGATTGGCAGGAATTCCATCTGGACGGGATGCCGAAGACGGAGATCTATCTGCCCCGGAGCATCTCGGCCTATGTCGGCGCGGATATCACCTGCAGCCTGCTGGCCTCCGGCATCTGCCGCAAGACGGATAATGTTCTGCTGGTCGATATTGGCACGAACGGCGAGATGGGGCTGCGTACGGCGGACGGCCTGGAGTGCTGCTCTACGGCGGCTGGCCCGGCGTTTGAAGGCGCGGGCATCTCCTGCGGCTCCAGCGCCTGCGAGGGCGCGATCAATACCGTCGCCGTGGCCGACGGCCATGTGGTCTATACGACCATCGGCGACGGCCCGGCCCAGTCTATCTGCGGCTCCGGCCTGATCGACGCGGTGGCGGCGCTGCTCCAGGTGGGGGAGATCCTGCCCAAGGGCCGCTTCCGGGAAAAGGGCGCGGCCAGTGTCCCCATTGGCGATAGCGGCCTGACGCTGACCCGCAACGATATCGCCCAGCTGCTGCTGGCCAAGGGCGCGATCCGCGCCGGGATGGACACGCTGCTGCAGCACTGCAAGGTGGAGTACAAGGACCTGGACCATATCGTCTTCTGCGGCGGCTTCGGCAGCTACATTGACCCCCATTCGGCGGAGCTGATCGGCCTGATCCCGCCGGGCTTTGCGTGCAAGACCATCGCCATCGGCAACGCTGCCGGGACGGGCGCCAGCCGCATCCTGCAGAGCAAGCAGCTTGAACGGGAGGCCATGGGCATCGCCACGAAAGCCCACGCTGTCGAACTCTCGACGGACCCGCTGTTCAAGCCCAACTACGTCAAAGCCATGCGCTTCCCGGAGCAGAGCGCAGAATAAAACGCATCACATGACAAAATACACGCATGACAAAATACAGGCCCGCAGGCATCCTGCCTGCGGGCCGGTTGCCGTACTTGGCGGCGAATTTGGGGCGCAGAAAAACGCAGCCGCGTTTGCGGCTGCGTGTGATTTTTGGCGGGCTGATTTTTTGGCAGGCGGGGGCAAGCGCTGGGTGCATTGGGCTCACGGCTGCTGCTTGTGGGGGAGGGGGAGGTAGTAGGGGCAGATGTCTGCGTAGCTGCCGTCAGGCATATGAAAGCCGCCGGGGATGACGCCGAGCTGCTGGAAGCCCAGGCTCTCGTAAAGCCGCCGGGCCGGGGTATTCGTCGCGACGACGGCGTTGAACTGCAGGATCCGGAAGCCCAGCCGGGCGGCCTGGTCGATGCAGTCGCAGACCAGCTGGCGGCCGACGCCGCGGCCCCGGGCGCTGGCGCTGACGGCGTAGCTGGCATTGCAGAGATGGCCGCAGCGGCCGACGTTATTGGGGTGCAGAATATAAAGCCCCAGAATCTGGCCTGCCTCGTCGCAGGCGACGCCGCAGTGGCTCTGGGCTGCAAAAAAGGCGGCGCCGGTCTCTTGCGTCAGGCAGTCCTCCTGGGGAAATGCGTCGCCTGCGGCGACGACTTCGTTCCAGATGGCGCACAGGGCGGGCAGATCGTCTTGCGTATAGGGGCGAAGGGTGAGGGTGCTCATGCGGATTCCTACCTTTGGAGAGAATTCCCCGGGAAATACTGGGGGTTATCTAAAACAAAATTTATCATAATCAAATCATAATCCATTATAGCGCCCGGCGCGGAAAATGCAAGCCTGGCGGGGGCGGGAGAAATTCCCGGCGGCAGTCATTGACAAGCTTCCGCGATTTTTGTATAATAAGCCGGAAGGTTCAAAAAATAATCAGAATCTCTGGCGCGGCGCTTTGCTGCGGCAGGTACAGAAAGGAAAATTGCCATGATCTATACGACGGAAGTACAGCATATGTGTCCGGTAGCGAAGGGCGCATACCATGGTCCGGCTCCCATTCCTGAAGAGGGCAAGTGGGTTCAGGCCAAAGAAATCAGCGACATCTCCGGCTTTACCCACGGCGTGGGCTGGTGTGCGCCGCAGCAGGGCGCCTGCAAGCTGAGCCTGAATGTGAAGGACGGCATCATCGAAGAAGCGCTGGTGGAGACCATCGGCTGCTCCGGCATGACCCATTCGGCGGCAATGGCCTCCGAGATCCTGATCGGCAAGACGCTGCTGGAAGCGCTGAACACGGACCTGGTCTGTGACGCCATCAATACGGCGATGCGGGAGCTGTTCCTGCAGATCGTCTATGGCCGGACGCAGTCCGCATTCTCCGAAGGCGGCCTGGCCGTCGGCGCCTCCCTGGAGGACCTGGGCAAGGGCCTGCGCAGCCAGGTCGGTACGATGTTTGCGACGAAGGCAAAGGGCCCGCGCTATCTGGAAATGGCAGAAGGCTATGTCACCCGCGTTGCCCTCAACGGCGATGACGAGGTCGTCGGCTACGAATTCATCAACCTGGGCAAGATGATGGAATTCATCAAGAAGGGCGATGAGGCCGGCGCTGCACTGGAAAAGGCCAAGGGTCATTATGGTCAGTTTGATAACGCTGCCAAATACATTGACCCCCGTCAGGACTAATGAGGAGGACGAAACATGGCACTGTTTGAAAGCTACGAAAGAAGAATTGATAAGATCAACGGCGTCCTGGCCCAGTACGGCATCGGCTCTGTGGAAGAGTGCCGCGAGATGTGCAAGGCCAAGGGCTTTGACCCGTATGAGATCACCAAGAGCATCCAGCCCATCTGCTTTGATAACGCGGCTTGGGCTTACTGCGTCGGCGCGGCCATCGCCATGAAGGCCGGCGTCAAGACGGCGGCGGACGCTGCCCGCAAGATCGGCGAAGGCCTGCAGGCCTTCTGCATCGACGGCTCCGTTGCGGACGACCGGAAGGTCGGTCTCGGCCACGGCAACCTGGGCGCCATGCTGCTGAGCGAGGACTCCAAGTGCTTCGCATTCCTGGCTGGCCACGAGTCCTTTGCCGCTGCGGAAGGCGCCATCGGCATCGTCAAGAACGCCAACAAGGCCCGCAAGGAGCCCCTGCGCGTCATCCTGAACGGCCTGGGCAAGGATGCGGCCCAGATCATCTCCCGCATCAACGGCTTTACCTATGTGCAGACCCAGTTCGACTATGCCACGGGCAAGCTGAACATCGTCCGCGAGGTCCGCTACTCCGAAGGCGAGCGCGCCAATGTCCGCTGCTATGGCGCGGACGACGTCCGCGAAGGCGTCGCCATCATGCACCATGAGGGCGTGGATGTCTCCATCACCGGCAACTCCACGAACCCGACCCGCTTCCAGCACCCGGTCGCCGGCACTTATAAGAAAGAGTGCATCGAGCAGGGCAAGAAGTACTTCTCCGTCGCTTCCGGCGGCGGCACGGGCCGTACCCTGCACCCGGATAACATGGCTGCAGGCCCCGCTTCCTACGGCATGACCGACACCATGGGCCGGATGCACTCCGACGCCCAGTTCGCCGGTTCCTCCTCTGTCCCGGCCCACGTCGAAATGATGGGCTTCCTGGGCATGGGCAACAACCCCATGGTCGGCGCGACGGTCGCAGTGGCAGTCGCGGTGGAAGAGGCGCTGAAGGGCTAATTTCATCTTTGCATGTTTCTATCCCACCGACGGTTCGCCGCCGGTGGGATCGTTTTATGTTGCCAAGATCGCCAGGAAATTGGCAGGAAATTGCCGCGCGCTGGGGGGCGGCGCGGGGAAATCGCTCTGCTTGTATTGAAATGGGGACGTAAATGTGCTATATTACAAATAAGTATAGCCAGCTGCAGGCGCTGTTTTGCGGCCCCGCTGGGGTGTGCCTGCTGTTGGATGGAGGCCGACTATGATGCAATGTTCACGCGCGTTGGCGCGGCGCTTGGCCCGCCGGTTGGAGCGGCGCGGGGAGAAAATGTCGCCGGCGCGGTATATTGTGCTGGTATTTCTGGCGCTGATTCTGCTGGGCAGCGCATTGCTGTGTTTGCCGGTGGCTTCTCGAAACGGGCATAGCTGCGGCTTTGGCACGGCGCTGTTCACCGCCACATCCGCGACCTGTGTGACGGGCCTTTCCCTGGTCGATACCTACACCCAATGGAGTGGCTTTGGCCAGGCGGTGCTGCTGGTGCTGATCCAGGTGGGCGGCCTGGGGTTTATGACCGTCGCCTGTGTGTTTTTCCTGATGCTCCGGCGCAGGATCGGGCTCAAGAGCCGGATGTTGCTGGCGGCGGCGCTGGGCCTTTCCGATATGCAGGGGATCGTCCGCCTGGTGCGGCGTATCCTGGGCGGGACGGCGATTTTGGAAGCGGGCGGCGCATTGGCGCTGGCGGTGCGGTTTTCTGCCCAGATGCCCTTGGGCCGCGCGCTCTGGCTGGGCGTGTTTCACGCGGTCTCCGCGTTTTGCAATGCCGGGTTTGATCTTTTGGGCTGCATCGCCCCCGGGGCGAGCATCGCGCCGTACGGGGCGGACCCGGTGGTCTGCGGCGTTTTGATGGCGCTGATCGTCTGCGGCGGGATCGGCTTTTTCGTTTGGGCGGATTGTATTGCTGCCCGGTTTTCGTTCCGGCGGCTGACGGTCTATAGCCGCCTGGTCCTGGTGGCGACGGCGGTGCTGCTTCTGGTCAGCTGGGGCGCGTATGCCGCGCTGGAATGGCAGAACCCGGCGACGCTCGGGCTACGGCCAGCGGGCCAGAAGCTGCTAATGGCACTGTTTGAAGCGGTAACGATGCGTACGGCGGGCTTTGCGGGCTTTGACCAGAGCGGGCTGACCCAGGGGGCCAAGGCGCTGAGCATCGTTTGTATGCTGATTGGCGGCGCGAGCGGCTCCACGGCAGGGGGCATGAAGGTCGGAACGGCTGCGATCTTGCTGCTCGCAGCACTGCAGGCGCTGCGGGGCAAGCGGTATTGCAGTGTCTTTGGGCGTACAATTACGCCGGAGCAGATTCTAAACGCGATGGCAACGGCGGTGTGCATGGTCGGTGCGGCGTTTTTTGGCGCGATGGTGCTTACAATTACGGACGGCGTGCCGTTTTTGGAGGCAGCCTTTGAAACGGCGTCTGCGATGGGGACGGTTGGCTTGACCTGTGGGCTGACCCCGACGCTGGGCGTCGTGAGCCAAGCAATTTTGATTATTCTGATGTTCTTTGGCCGGGTTGGGATCATGACCTTTGGCGTTGGCTTCCTGCTGCGGGACAATGCGGCGGATCGCTATCACTACGCCCCGGCAAAAATGATGATCGGGTAACGCAGCTCTCACGCCGGATGCAACCGGACGAAAATCCGGTTTATCCGGATGATAAAATTTAGCTGGATTATAAAGAGAGGATAACGGCGAATGAAGACATTTGCAGTGATCGGCTTGGGCCGGTTCGGCGCGGCTGTGGCGGAGAAATTGGCAGCCCTGGGGCATTCTGTTTTGGCGATCGACGAGAGCCAGCAGCTGGTCGAGCAGCTGGCCGACCGGGTGACCCGGGCCGTCGTAGCTGACGCGCGGGAGGAGGACGTCCTCCGGAGCCTGGGCGTGCAGAATGTGGACTGCGCCGTCATTGCCATCGGCAGTGATGTGGCGGCCAGCATTTTGGTGACGATGCTCTGCAAGGAGTTGGGCATCGGGCAGGTGGTCTGCAAGGCGGGCAGCCGGGAGCATAAGCGCGCCCTAATCAAGCTGGGCGCGGACCGGGTCATCATCCCGGAGCAGGAGATGGGCGATAAGCTGGCCCAGAGTCTAATCTCCGGCAATGTGCTGGAGCAGATCGCCCTTTCAGAAGAGTATAGCATTGCGGAACTGGCCGCACCGGCTTCGTGGGCAGGCAAGACGCTGCGCGCACTGGATATCCGGGCAAAGTACCATGTCTCTGTCATCGCGCTGCGGCGGGGCAATGACATTACGGTCTCACCAGGCGCGGATGCGGCAATCGCCGCGGGCGATACACTGGTCGCCCTGGGCACGGTCAGAGACCTGGCGCGGGTGATGAAGCGATGAAGCGGGTCACGAGCCGCCATAATGCGGCGCTGCAGCATGTGCGGAAGCTGCAGGCGTCGCGGTCGTACCGGTATGGCTGCGGGCAATTTGTCGCCGACGGGACGAAGCTCTTTGCCGAGGCGCTGCAATGGCTGCCGGGGTTGGAGCTTGTGGTCGCGGCGGACGGTGTACCGCTGCCGCCGCTGCCGGCGGGGCTGGAGGAGATCCGGGTCCCGGCGGATGTGATGCAGTGGCTCTCGCAGATGCAGGCGCCCCAGGGCGTCCTCTTTGTCGGGCGATTGCCAGAGCCACGCCCGCTTGCCATCACGCCGGGTTGCCTGATTTTGGACGGCCTGCAGGACCCGGGGAACCTGGGCACGATCCTGCGGACGGCGGACGCGCTGGAGATCCCTGTGATCCTCAGCAGCGGCTGCGCGGACCCGTACAGCGCGAAGACCGTCCGGGCGAGCATGGGCGCAATTTTTCGGACGCCGCCCCAGATGGGGGAGACCCAAGCGGTCCTGGACGCCTGCCGGGCGCAGCGCATCCCGCTGGCGGTGACGGCGCTGAGCCCCCAGGCGGTGGATATCCGCCAGGGGAACCCGGCGGAATGCGCCGTCGTCATCGGCAGTGAGGGGCGCGGCGTCAGCGCGGCATTTTTGCAGGCGGCGCAGCGGCAGTTGATCATTCCCATGCATCCGCGCTGCGAATCGCTCAATGCAGCCATTGCGGCGGCGATCGTCATGTGGCAGATGAGACAGTGAGGCGAGGAAGATGCTGCAATACTTCGTATGGCTGGCGAGCCTGCCGGGCCTGGGCAGCCGCAAAAAGCAGCAACTGCTTGCGGCCTTCGGGACGCCGGAGCTTCTGTTCTATGCGAGCCGGTCGGAGCTGGCGGCGCTGGACTGCCTGCGCCGGGAGCAGCTCGACCTGCTGCTGGACCGGGATCTGACACTGGCCCGGCGCATTTTAGACGACTGCGCCGAGAAGGGCATTGGCATCCTGCCGTGCAGCGATACGCTCTATAGTCAGAAGCTGCGCAGCATTGACGACGCACCGGTGGTGCTCTATTATCAGGGCGTCATGCCGCCGGTGGACACGCGGCCCAGTATCGCCGTCGTCGGGACCCGGGATGCGACGGATTATGGCCTGCTCCACGCAAAGCGCTTCGGCTACCAGCTGGCAAAGGGCGGCGCAATTGTCGTCTCCGGCTGCGCACTGGGGATCGACACCGTGGCGATGAAGGGCGCACTGACCGGCGGCGGTCCGGTGATTGGCGTCCTAGGCGGCGGGCTCGATCGGCCTTATCCGCCGCAGAATGCGGAGCTGTTTGAAGATATTCGCCATTATGGCTGCCTGATCAGTGCGTACCCACCGGG
Organism: uncultured Oscillospiraceae bacterium; assembly: GCA_934615645.1. Lineage (GTDB taxonomy): Bacteria > Bacillota > Clostridia > Oscillospirales > Oscillospiraceae > SVMC01. The sequence continues at coordinate 8,882 of CAKTTR010000049.1, forward strand.
CACGCCGCCGAAGCGGGAGCATTTTCCCCGCAGAAACCGGCTTATTAGCGGACTGAGTGACGGCGTAGCGGTCATGGAAGCGCCAGCCAGAAGCGGCGCGATGATCACCGCCCGGTATGCAGCCGAGCAGGGCAGAGATGTCTTTGCACTGCCCGGTAGCGTGGACGCGGCGGGGAGCGCCGGGCCACATCAGCTGATCCGCGACGGCGCGGCCCTGGTGGAGGACGGTACGCAGATCCTTGCAAGCTACGCCCAGCAGTACCGGATCGTCTGGCAGGAGAGCGGGCTGCATCCCATCGGATTGCACCCGGATGAGGCGGCTTTGCCGAAAAAAATAACAAAAACTACGACATCCGCCCCGAAAAAGGACAAAATAGACGTTGACAACGAGCCTTCCAGGGATTATATTGACGTCAATATGATTTTGCAGGAGCTGGACGCCGGGCAGCAGAAGATCGTCCTGGCGCTGCAGGACGGCCCGCAGGTGCCGGAGCTGCTGGCCCAGACGCTGGGCCTTGCGCCGCAGGATTTGCTTGCGGACCTGACCCTGCTGCAGATCAGCGGCTACGTCGTCCGTATGCCGGACGGGCAATTTTGTCTGGCGGCGAAATCGACGTAAAAACGAGCGGCGCTCGCCGCTTCGAAAAAATGCGGAGGTCTTCCATGGCAAAGGAAGCAACAAATTTGGTTATTGTGGAGTCGCCGTCGAAGGCGAAGACCATTGGAAAATATTTGGGGCCGGACTATCTGGTCAAGGCAAGCATGGGCCATCTGCGCGATCTGCCGAAGAGCAAATTTGGCATTGATCTGGACCATGATTTTACGCCGATTTATCAGCCCATGAAGGGCAAAGAGGCAATTATTAAGGAGCTGACGCAGCTTTCCAAGGATGCGTCCATGATCTATCTCGCAACCGACCCGGACCGCGAGGGGGAGGCCATCTCCTGGCATTTGAAGGAGCTGCTGCAGCTGCCGGATGACAAAAGCTGCCGCGTGACCTTTAACGAGATCACGCAGAAGGTCGTCCGCCAGTCCATCGCGGATCCCCGGGAGATCGACCAGCGGCTGGTGGACGCGCAGCAGGCGCGGCGGCTGCTGGACCGGATCGTTGGCTATCAGCTCAGCCCGCTTCTGTGGAAAAAGATCCGCCGGGGCCTGTCTGCCGGGCGCGTGCAGTCCGTGGCGACGCGGCTTGTTGTGGAGCGGGAGGAGGAGATCCGCGCGTTCGTCCCCCAGGAGTACTGGACGCTGGATGCCCAGTTTACCCGCATTGGCAAACCGGGGACGTTCGTCGGCCACTATCACGGTGAGGACAAGAAGCGGGAGCTGCATTCGGAGCAAGAGGTGCAGCAGATCATTGACGATGTCCAGGGTAAGCCCTTTACCGTCCAGAGTGTCAAGCGGACGGAGAAAAAGCGGACACCGCCTGCCCCGTTTATCACCTCGACCCTCCAGCAGGAGGCGTCGCGGAAGCTGAATATGACGCCGAAGTGGACCATGGCCGTGGCCCAGCAGCTGTATGAAGGCGTCGATGTGGCGGATGTCGGCACCGTCGGCCTCATTACCTATATGCGTACCGACTCGCTGCGCCTTTCGGAAGAGGCGCTGGCGGCGGCGGGGGAATTTATCACCCAGCGCTACGGCCCCCGGTATTATAACGGCGCGCCCCGCCGGTACAAGACGAGCAACGCCGCCCAGGACGCCCACGAAGCCATCCGGCCCAGCAATGTGCAGCTGGACCCGGAGTCCATCAAGGCAAGCCTGTCGCGGGACCAGTACCGGCTTTATAAGCTGATCTGGAGCCGCTTTGTGGCCACGCAGATGAGCAATGCTCTTTATGACGCCGTGGCCATCACGACGGAATGCGCCGGGCATCTGTTCCGCGCGAATCATCAGAGCCTGAAATTCGCCGGGTTCACTGCCGTCTATGAAGAGGGCAAGGACGACGAGCAGGAGGAAAAGGGTGCGGCCCTGCCGAATCTTGCAGAGGGCGAGCAGCTCAGCGCCGATAAAATGGAAAAGCAGCAGCACTTTACCCAGCCGCCTGCCCGCTATACCGAGGCGACGCTGGTCAAGGCGATGGAGGAAAAGGGCGTCGGCCGCCCGTCGACGTACGCGGCCATCGTCTCGACGATCCAGGACCGGGAATATGTCCTCAAAAAGGACAAGCGGCTGATGCCGACGGCCCTGGGCGAGGTCGTGACGAACCTGATGAAGGAGCGCTTCCAGGATATCGTCGACGTGGCGTTTACGGCCCACATGGAAGACGAGCTGGACGATGTCGAAGCCGGGAAAGTGGGCTGGAAGGAAGTCCTGGAGAAATTCTACGCGGGCTTCCATCAGGAGATGGTCGATGCGGAGGCGGCGCTGGAGGGCGTGCGCATCAAGGTCCCGGAGGAGGAGACGGACGAGGTCTGCGAGCTCTGCGGGCGCAAGATGGTCATCAAGAGCGGGCGGTTTGGCCGGTTCTTAGCCTGCCCCGGCTATCCGGAGTGCAAAAATACAAAGCCGCTGGTCGAGCATATGCCGGGCCGCTGCCCCAAGTGCGGCAGCGGGATGCTGAAGCGGAAATCGGGCAAGGGCTATGTCTACTATGCCTGCGAAAAGGGCGCGGAATGCGGCTTTATGTCCTGGGACGTGCCGACGGAGCTGGACTGCCCGGAGTGCGGGCAGACGCTGTTCAAAAAGTCGGGCCGCGGGCATATGAAGCCCTTCTGTATCAACGAAAAATGCGTGAATTTCCTGCCGGAGGACAAGCGCGGCTATAAGCGCAAGCCGAAGCAGGAGGAGAAGACCGACGAGGCCGCCGAGACAGCCGAGAAGGCGGAGAAGGCAGAGACCGCTGAGACCGCCGAAAAGAGCGCGGCAAAGCCCGCGGCCAAGGCGGCCAAAAAGCCCGCGGCCAAGGCGGCGAAGAAGCCTGCGTCTAAGACGGCAAAGAAGCCTGCGGCCAAGGCCGCCAAGAAGCCCGCCGCCAAGGCAAAGCCGAAGGCGGCGCAGGCGAAGGAAAAACAGGAGTGAGCATGGAGACGATCAAAGTAATCGGCGCGGGCCTGGCGGGTTGTGAGGCCGCCTGGCAGCTGGCCCAGCGGGGCTTTTCGGTGGCGCTGTATGAGATGAAGCCCAGCGCGATGACCCCGGCGCATCACAGCCCGGATTTTGCGGAGCTGGTGTGCTCCAACTCCTTCCGGGGCGACCGGCTGGAAAACGCCGTCGGCCTTTTGAAAGAGGAGCTGCGCCGGGCCGGGAGCCTGATCCTGTCGTGCGCCGAGGCGACGCGGGTCGAAGCCGGCGGCTGCCTGGCAGTCGACCGCTACGGCTTTTCCGGGCTGGTGACGGAGAAGATCCGCAATCACCCGAACATCACCGTTTACCCTGGCGAGGTGACCGAGGTCCCGGCGCCGCCGGTGATCATCGCGACGGGGCCCCTGACCTCTGACGCTTTGTCTGACGCCATCGCGGCGTATTTCGGGCAGGGGGAGTATCTGAATTTCTTCGACGCCGCTGCGCCGCTTGTCACGGCGGAGAGCATTGATATGACGAAGGCCTGGTTTGCCTCCCGCTACGACCGGGGGACGCCGGATTACATCAACTGCGCCCTGCCGGAGGCGGTCTACCGGCAATTTGTGCAGGCGCTGGCCAGCGCAGAGGAAGCGCCGGTCCACGGCTTTGAGGACAAGCTGGTCTTTGAAGGCTGTATGCCGGTGGAGGTCATGGCCCGGCGGGGGATCGACACGCTGCGCTACGGCCCGCTCAAGCCTGTCGGCCTGGCGGACCCGGCCACGGGGCGGGAGCCCTACGCCGTCGTCCAGCTGCGGAAGGACAACGCCGCCGGGACGGTCTATAATATGGTCGGCTTCCAGACCCATCTGCGGTTTGGGGAGCAGAAGCGGGTCTTTTCCATGATCCCGGCGCTGGCCAATGCGGAATTTGTCCGCTACGGCGTCATGCACCGGAATACCTTCTTAAATTCGCCCCAGCTGCTGGACCGTGGCTACGCCGACCGGCGGGACCCGCTGACGGCCTTCGCCGGGCAGATGACCGGCGTGGAGGGCTATGTGGAGTCCACCGCCTCCGGCTATCTGGCGGCGGTGACCCTGGCGGCCCGGCTGCAGGGCAAGCCTGTGCCGGACTTTACACAAAGAACAGCCATCGGCGCGCTGGGCTATTATATCAGCGACCCGAGCGTGAAAAATTTCCAGCCGATGAATATCAACTTCGGCATTCTGGAGCCCCTGGGCTACCGGGTCAAGGGCAAGGCCAATAAAAACCTGGCCATCGCCCAGCGGGCGCTGGAAACGCTGGATACGCTGCTGGAAACCGGAATCTGAGAGATAGGAGGTCCCGACGATGCGAATTATTGTCGATGCCATGGGCGGCGACTACGCGCCGGATGAAATCGTCCTGGGCGCGCTGGACGCGGCAAAGGAACTGAATGTGGAGATTACCCTGGTGGGGCGCGGCGAGGAGATCCTCGAGTGCCTGAAGGCCCGGGGGATCGAAACGCTGCCCGCCGGGGTGGAGATCGCCCACGCGGATGACGTCGTGGATATGCACGACAATCCCTCGACGGTCATGCACCAGCGGAAAAATTCTTCCATGCTCATCGGGCTGAAGATGCTCCACGACGGCGGCTATGATGCGATGGTCTCCGCCGGGTCCACCGGCGCGCTGCTGACGGCGGCGACGCTGATGGTGCGGCGGGTCAAGGGCATCCGCCGGGCAGCGCTGGGCCCGGTCCTGCCGAACGACAACGGCGGGACGGTCCTCATCGACTGCGGCGCCAACGCCGAGTGTATGCCGGAGTATCTGCTGCAGTTTGGCTTTATGGGTTCGATCTACGCCAAGTATATTCTGGGAAAGCCCGCGCCCAAGGTTGGCCTTTTGAACATCGGCGCGGAGGATACCAAGGGCACGCCGCTGCAGCTGGAGGCGTATCGCCTGCTGCAGGAGGCGGACGCGCAGGGGCTTTTGCACTTCGCGGGCAATGTCGAGGCAAGAGATGTCCCCCTGGGCGTCGTGGACGTCGTCGTGGCGGACGGGTTTTCCGGCAATATCCTCCTCAAGAGCATCGAGGGGACGGCAATGTATATGGCCCGCATGATGAAGGGCATGTTCACCCGGAACCTTTGGAGCAAGCTGGGCTATCTGCTCTGCAAGCCCGGCGTGCGGGCGATGCGGGGGCGGCTGGATTATAACGAAGCCGGCGGGACGATGCTGCTGGGCATCGCGAAGCCGGTCATCAAGGCCCACGGCTCTTCCAAGGCAAGGGCTATCCGGAGCGCCATTGCCCAGGCCAAGCAGGTCGTGGAGCAGGGCGTGGCGGAGAAGATCAGCGAAAATATCGCGGCGATGCAGCTGCCGAAGGAGCAATAAAGCAAGGAGCGATCGAGCATGGATAAGCTGATGGAGCTGGAAGAAAAATTAGGCTACCGGTTTCACGACCGGCAGCTGCTGCGTACGGCGCTGACCCACAGCAGCTACGCCAACGAGCAGCGCGACCCGGCCATCGTCTGCAATGAGCGGCTGGAGTTTTTGGGCGACGCGGTGCTGGGGTTTGTCACGGCGGATTATCTCTATCGCAACGAGCCGTCGCTCCCGGAGGGGGAGATGACCCGGATGCGGGCCGACCTTGTCTGCGAGATGAATCTCGCCCGGGCTGCTGAGCGGATCGGGCTGGGGGATTATCTGCAGCTGGGCCACGGCGAGCAGACCGGCGGCGGGCGCCACCGGGCCAGCATGATCGCCGATGCGACAGAGTCTGTCTTTGCCGCGACATATTTGGACGGCGGCTATCCCGCTGCCAAGGCGCTGATCTACCGGATGATCCTCGACGAGGTCCCGCCGCTGCAGCATCTGCGCAACCAGGACTATAAGACGGCACTGCAGGAGCTGGTGCAGCGGAAGAAGGACCAGCATCTTGCCTATACGCTGGTGAAGGAATCCGGTCCGGACCATGACAAGCAATTTGTCATGCAGGTGGAGCTCAACGGCCGCCCGGTGGGGACCGGCAAGGGCAGCAGCAAAAAGCGCGCCGAGCAGGCCGCTGCTGCCAGCGCCATCGCGCTCCTCTTCCCGCAGGAGGCCCAGTAATACCGGCAAAACAAAGCCCCGGCCCTGCAAGCAAAAGAGAAGCAAGATCAGGGATAATACACGAAAAAACGAAACGTACACGAAAGCGCGCCCGCCGCGGCAGATGCGCTTTCGTGTACGTTTTAACCCTCAACTATATCAATATATAAGTTGATATAGTTGAGGGTGGAGCACGAAGCTGATATTTGCTATAAAGCGTTCCAGCCGCTATTTGGTGCAGGGCTATAG
>CAKTTR010000050.1 GCA_934615645.1 uncultured Oscillospiraceae bacterium
CAGCACGCTGTGTAAGCTCGAGTGACAAAATCAGAGATTTTGACTCTCGCTTAAGATTTTGACTCTCGCTTACCGCTACGCTGGGCTCGCGTTTGAAGGGGCTGCACCCTGCTGCGCGCATAATTTCTACGCTTTTGGCGTAGAAATTCCACAGCGCTGCATGGGTTCGACTTGACCAATTGTGCTGCGCGGAGCTTGCACAATTGGAGTCTCACCCAACTTGCAGGGTGAGAAGTATTTTCCCCGACGTATGCGGTGCATGGGTTCGACTTAGCCAATCGCGCCATGCGCTCTTGGAGTCTCACCCACTTGCCGCCGGAGAAAATGATTTTGACCTTATTTGCGCCGTGCGCGGCGCAAACTCTGCGAGGCTTTTTTGACAGTCTGAAGGATTGAGCTTTGCTGGAATTTTCCCGGCAGCAGCGGCAGAGAAGCATCTGCCGCTGCTGTCGGATTTTTTCATGCGCCGGGAGGGGGGAGCCATTGAGGAAAACCAGGGACCGCCGCCTGCAGGTGCTGCTGCTGTGCTATGGCGTCGTGCTGCTGTATCTTCTTTTTTTGCGCCGCCTGCCGGGGCGGGCGTTTGCGGGCAGTGTCAATCTGGTGCCCGGGCGGACGCTGCGGACCTATGGCCGGGCGGCCTGGTTCGGGCTGCAGACCCATCGCCCGGCGCTGCTGCGCTACGCCGCCGGGAATCTGGCGGGGAACCTGGCGCTGTTTTTCCCCGCCGGGCTGCTGCTGCCGGCGCGCTTTCCGGGGCTGCAGCGGTTTTGGCGCTTTTTCGGCGTCCTGGCCGGGACAATTGCGCTGGTCGAGGCGCTGCAGTGGGCGACGGGGCTGGGCGCTTGTGATATTGACGACTGGCTTATCAATCTGCCCAGCGGCCTGTGCGGCTTTGCCCTCTGGCGGCGATTTTTCGGCAAAACACGAACATGACTGGAAATCGCTGCCGCATTGTGGTAAAATAAATGCAACGAGACGCGCTTTGCGCGCCTGGAATAAACGCCCTGTCAGGAGGAGATACCATGCGCATTGTAGAAGCAAGAATCGAAATCCCCATGGGGAGCCAAAATAAGTATGAAGTGGATGAGAAAACCGGCAAGATCAAGCTGGACCGGGTGCTCTACTCCGCGGCCTTTTATCCGATGGAGTACGGCTTTGTGGAAAACACCCTGAGCGAGGATGGCGACGCGCTGGATATCATGGTCATGACCTCCGCGCCCACGTTCCCGGGGTGCTATATCGACAGTGTCATCATCGGCGGCTTTGATATGATCGACTGCGGCCAGGAGGATACGAAGATCCTGGCGGTCAATATGGGCGACCCCCGGTATGCGCATATCAAGAGCATCGAGGATCTGCCGCCCCATACGATGAAGGAGCTGGAAAACTTTTTCTCGACGTATAAGACGCTGCAGGAGAAGGAGACCCGCGTGCTGGGCTTTTTTGACGAAGCCGAGGCGTGTAAACGCCTGGACGCGGCCATCTTGCGCTATCGGCAGCGGTAAAGAAACCAGAATGGAGGGGTAATCAATGTATTGTGTCAGAGCGGTAACAAAGGATCTATACTGGGTCGGCGGCAATGACCGGCGGCTTGCGATGTTTGAGGGCGTCTACTCCGTGCCGGACGGCGTCTCTTACAATTCCTATCTGCTGCTGGATGAGAAGACGGTCCTGTTCGATACGGTGGACCGGGCGGTCAGCAAGGTGTTCTTTGAAAACATCGCCCAGGTGCTCCAGGGGAGGCAGCTTGATTATCTTGTCGTCCAGCATATGGAACCGGACCACGCCGGGACTTTGGAGGACCTTCTGCTGCGCTACCCGGAAACGACTGTCCTCTGCAATAAAATGACGGCGACGATGATCGGCCAGTTTGCGGCCGGGGACCTGTCTGCCCGCCTGCAGATCGTCAGCGAGGGGGAAACCTTCTCCGCCGGGCGGCACACGCTGCAGTTTATCAATGCGCCCATGGTCCACTGGCCGGAGGTCATGATGACCTATGACCAAACGGATAAAATTCTCTTCTCGGCGGACGCCTTCGGCACCTTCGGCGCGCTGAACGGGGCGCTGTTTGCCGACGAGGTCGATTTTATGCGGGATTATCTGGACGAGGCGCGCCGGTATTACTGCAATATCGTCGGCAAATACGGCCAGCAGGTCCAGGCGGTCCTGCAGAAGGCGGCCAAGCTGGAGATTGCGATGCTCTGCCCGCTGCACGGCTTTGTCTGGCGGCAGCAGCTGGGGGATTACCTGGAGAAATACCAGGCATGGAGCAGCTATCGGCCGGAGGAGCAGGGTGTTTTGATCGCCTATGCGTCTGTCTACGGCAACACGGAAAATGCCGCTGAGATCCTCGCCACGGCCCTGCGGGAGCGGGGGGTGAAGACGGTGATGTACGATGTCTCCGTGACCCCGGCCTCGGAGATCATCGCAGGCTGCTTCCGTTACAGCCACCTGGTTTTTGCCGCGACAACGTATAACGCCGGGATCTTCATCTCCATGGAGGAGCTGCTGCGGGACCTCGTTGCCCATAATATCCAGAACCGCACCGTCGCCCTCATCGAAAATGGCACTTGGGCCGCGACATCCGGCAGGCTTATGCGCCAGCTGCTGGACGAGTGCAAGAATATGACCTTCCTGGGCGAGACGGTCAGCCTGAAGTCGTCTCTGAAGGCGCCGGGCTATGCCCAGCTGCAGGCCCTGGCAGATGCCATCGCCGCTACGCTGCCCCAGACGGCGGCGCCCCAGCCCCACGCGGCCGCGACCATCGAAAAAGCAGCCTACCGGAAGCTGACCTACGGCCTGTTTGTCCTGACTGCCCAGCAGGATGGGAAGGACAACGGCTGCATCATCAATACCGCCCAGCAGCTGACCTCGACGCCGGGCCGCATCACGGTGGCCGTCAGCAAGCAGAATCTGACGCATGATATGATCCTGCAGACCGGCCGGTTCAATGTTTCTGTCCTGACGCAGAGCGCGCCGTTTGCGCTGTTCCAGCGCTTCGGCTTCCAGTCCGGCCGCACGGCGGATAAATTCGCGGGCCTGGCATTCCAGCGCAGCGCCAACGGCCTGGCCTACCTGGCAGAGCACGCGAATGCTTTCTTCTCCGCCCGCGTGGTGGACGCGCTGGACTATGGCAGCCACACCCTGTTCATCGCCGAGGTGACCGAGGCTGCGGCACTGTCGAGCGAGAGCTCCGTGACCTATGACTACTATTTTGCCCACATCAAGCCGAAGCCCGCTGCCACGCAGGAGAAAAAGAAGGGCTTTGTCTGCAAGATCTGCGGCTATGTTTACGAGGGCGATACCCTCCCGCCGGATTTCATCTGCCCCCTGTGCAAGCACGGCGCGGATGACTTTGAACCCATTTCCTGAGCGCCGCCGGCGGCTGTAGGATCAAAAGAACAAGGCCTGATCGCCCGCCCGGGAACTCCCCGGGCGGGCGATTGTTGCATATTGTGGTGCAGAAAAGGAAGAAAATGGCACCAAAGCAGGTGCAAAAATGCCGTTAATGAAAAATTTACGTGTGTTTCTTGCAAAAAACGGGGAAAATACCATGCGCGGTAAAAATCCGCCGCGTTTGGCGTATCTTGCCATAATCACCAAAAATATGCGGAAAAAGTGTGGGAAACTTTTACCTGCAAATTCATTTTATCGGTTGATTTTCGAAAAAATGACGGCTATTATTAGAAATATAGATAGCGATATGTTGAAAGGATGAATCAAATCAGCGGCCAGAGACATATCGCTATTTTTATATCTAATGAATATTGGGCGAGGCATTCCACCAAAATGCGAATTGCCGCCGCCGCAGACGCCCGCAGGCGGAGAAAAGAAAGTTGGTGAACACTTGGTAGAAAAGACCATGGAAGCGATCAAGGCTGCAGAAGCTGCCGCCCAGGCGCTGGCCCAGGATGCGGCCCAGCAGGCCAAAGACATCCGGCAGCAGGCCCAGGCACAGGCCCAGGAGGAATGCCGCGCAAAATGCGACGCGGCGCGCCGGGACGCTGCCGCTGCGCTGGAGGCAGCGCAGCGGGAAGCGGAAACGCAGCTGCAGCAGGCAAAGGCCGCCAACGCGGCAGAAATGGAAACCCTGCGGCAGCAGGCGCGGAGCAAGCAGGATCGTGTGGTCGCGGCGATTTTGGATCAGCTGATCTGATCGGCCGCAGTTTATAGTAACAAATAAAGGAGGTGTGTAGGAATGGCAGTTGTGCAGATGCAGCGTATGAATATCTTCGGCTTGAAGGCCGACCGCAAGCAGATCCTGGAACGGGTCCAGCGGTGGGGCCTGATGGAGGTTGATATCCAGCTGGAAGACGCGCAGTTTTCCTGCTGCGATACGCTGGCCCAGCGGCAGCAGTTTGACCGGCAGATCCGGGCACTGCAGCAGGCGCTGGAACTGCTGGACCGGTATGCACCGGAGAAAAAGGGCCTGGCAGGGATGCTGGGCGGAAAAACGCAGATCCCCCAGGCAGAATATGCTGCCATTGTACAGGATCAGGCGGCGGTGATGCGCAAGGCCAACGCGATGCTGGAGGAAGAGAAAAGCATCGCAGCGGACCAGGCGGCCATCGCCAAGCTGGAAGCGCAGCAGGAGAGTCTGACACCCTGGCTGGGGCTGGACGTCCCCATGAACGCCAAAGGAACGGCCCATGCGGCCTTCTTATGCGGGACGCTGCCCGGCCAATGGGACCAGCAGACCCTGCAGACAGAGCTTGCGACCCTGGCCCCGGAGGTCGATGCTTATGACGCGGAGATCTTATTCCAGGACCGGGACCTGTGCTATCTCAGCTTTGTCGTCCTGCGGGAGCAGGCGCAGCCGCTGGAGCAGGCGCTGCGGGGCATCGGCTTCGCCCGGCCCGCCATCAGCTGCGAGAAGACCCCGGCCCAGGCGCGGGAAGATATGGCGCGCCAGGTGCAGGAGCTGGAAGAAAAAATTGCCGCGGCGCAGCAAAAGCAGGCCGCCTGCGGCCAGGAGCGCCGCGCGTTCCAGATCGCGGTAGATTATTATAAGACCCGGGCAGATAAATACGCTGTCCTGGGCAAGCTCCCCCAGAGCGCCAATACCTTCCTCATCAGCGGCTACGTGCCCATGCGGGAAGGGCAGGCGTTTGCCAAGAAATTGGAGGCGGATTTCGCCGTCTCAGCGGAGCTGGAAGAACCGGACCCGGATGCGGATGTGCCGGTGCTGCTGAAGAACAACAAATTCGGCGCCATCTGCGAGGGCATCTTGGCCTCCTTCGGCCTGCCGGGCAAGGGGGAGATCGACCCGTCGTTTATCACGGCGTGCTTCTTCGTCTTTCTCTTCGGCCTGATGCTCTCGGACGCGGCCTACGGCCTGATCGTATCCCTGGCCTGCGGCATTTGCCTTTTGAAATTCCCGCGGATGGGCGAGAGCCTGAAAAAGAGCCTGCAGCTGTTTTTCTGGTGCGGCCTGTCCACGATCTTCTGGGGCATTATGTTCGGCGGCTATTTTGGCGACGTTGTGGATGTCGTCTCCCGTACGTTCTTCGGCAAGGAGGTCACAGTCCCGGCGGCCTGGTTCGTCCCGTTGAAGAACCCGACGCGGCTGCTGGTCTACTCCATGCTCTTTGGCCTGATTCACCTGTTTACGGGCCTGGCCCTCAAGGGCTATCTGTATTTAAAGCAGAAAGACATCGCCGGATTCCTGTTTGACGTTGTCTGCTGGTTCTTGATGCTGGTCGGCCTTATTATCATGCTGCTGCCGACGGACCTGTTCTACGGCATCTCCCAGATGGCCTTTGTCTTCCCAGCGGGGGTTGTCACAGCTGGTAAGATCATGGCGGCGGCGGGCGCTTTGGGCATTTTGCTTATGTCCGCCCGGGGCAAGAAGAACATCGGGCTGCGCATCGCGCTGGGCGCGTATGATCTTTATAATATCACCGGCTGGCTCAGCGATGTCCTGTCCTATTCCCGCCTGCTGGCCCTGGGCCTGGCGACGGGCGTTATCGCCCAGGTCGTCAACCAGATGGGCAGTATGCTGGGCGGCGGCGTCCTCGGCGCGATCGCGTTTATTGTGATCTTTATCGTCGGGCACCTGCTGAACCTGGGCATCAACCTGCTGGGCGCCTATGTCCACACCTGCCGTTTGCAGTACGTGGAATTCTTCGGCAAATTCTATGAAGGCACCGGCCGTGCCTTTGAACCTTTCAGAAACGACACAAAATACATTGACATTATGGAGGTTAACGAGAAATGAACGGTATTGTTTATGCACTGATCGGTGCTGCTTTGGCAGTTGGTCTGGCGGGCTGTGGCTCTGCCATCGGCGTAGGGATTGCGGGCCAGGCGGCCTCGGGTGTTGTTACGGTCGATCCCAGCAAATTCGCAAAGGTCCTGATCCTGCAGCTGCTGCCCGGCACCCAGGGCATCTACGGCCTGCTCGTCGGCTTTATCACGCTTTCTAAGATCGGCCTGCTGGGCGGCGGCGCAGCCAGCCTGGATGCTTCGACCGGCCTTTTGATCCTGGCGGCCTGCCTGCCCATCGCCATTGTCGGCCTCGTCTCTGGCATCCATCAGGGCAAGACGGCGGCTGCCGGCATCGGCATCGTCGCCAAGAAGCCGGAGCAGTTCGGCAAGGCCATGCTGTTCCCGGCCATGGTCGAGACGTACGCGATCCTGGCTCTGCTGATCTCGATCCTGGCTGTCTCTGCGATCAATGTAAACGTATAAGCAGCCGTTGGGAGTGAAACGCTTATGAGTGGATTGGAAAAAATCATCGGGCAGATCGACGCGCAGGCGAAGGCCGACACGGCGGAGCTGCTGCGCTGCGCCCAAGCAGATGCGGAGGAGCTCCGCAGCCAGGCGCAGGCCAGCTGCCAAGCGGAGCTGGCGCAGATCCAGGAAAGATCCACCCGGGATATCGCGGCCTGCCGCGCCCGTGCCGCTTCGGCGGTAGAGCAGCAGCGGCGCATGGCACTGCTGCAGACCAAGCAGGAGATCATCGGGCAGATGCTGCAAAGCGCGCTGCATACGCTACAGGCGGAACCGGCAGACGCGTATTTTACCGCGATTGAGAAGCTGGTGGGGCGCTTTGCCCGGCCCCAGGCGGGGCAGATCGTCTTTTCCCAGCAGGATCTGGATCGAATGCCCCAGGATTTTGCCGCGCGGCTGAGCGCTATTGCCCAGGAAAAGGGCGGCGCGCTGACCCTCGCCCCGGCGGGGCAGGTCGTGGGTGGCGGCTTTGTCCTCGTCTACGGCGGCATTGAAGAAAACTGCACGTTCCCGGCGCTCTTTGAAGCCCGGAAAGAGGAATTGCAGGACCTGGTGCATAAGCAGCTGTTCGCATAAGGGCGACAGGAAAGGAGTTTTCCATGTCTGATACAACATATACCTATGCGGTGGCGCAGATCCGGGCCCTGGAACTGAGTTTACTGAGCGCGGCGGATATCGAGCAGCTGGTGGCCTGCAAAAGCCAGGCTCAGTGCCTGCAGCTTCTGGCAGAAAAGGGCTGGGGCGGCAGCGAGATCCCCCAGGAGCCGGAGGCCATTTTGCAGGCCGAACGGCAAAAGGCGTGGCAGACGGTACGGGAGCTTGTCAAGGACGACGCAGCGGTGCTGGATGTGCTGTCCTACCCGGACCTGTTTCATAACCTCAAGGCAGCGATCAAGCAGGCTTGCACGAAGGAAGCCGTGCCGGAGATCTATATCGCCGATTGCGCGATCTCCGGCGAGACGATGCAGCAGTGGCTGAGCGAGAAGGACTACGACGCCTTCCCGGAAAATATGCGCGCTGCCGCCCGGGAGGCCTTTGAGGCCCTCCTGCACACCGGTGATGGCCAGCTGTGCGATGTGATCGTCGACCGGGCTGCCCTGGTGGCGATCCGCCAGGCAGGGCAGGCGGCCTCTGAGCCGATCCTGCGGGATTACGCCGAGTCGACCGTCGCGGTCGCAGATATCCGCATCGCGGCCCGGGGCATGAAGACCGGGAAAAACCAGGAATTCCTGCTGCGGGCGCTGGCCCCGTGTGACGCCTTCGTGCCGGAAAATCTGGCCGCGGCGGCCCTGCGGGGGACGCAGCCCCTGTGCGATTATCTGGAGAGCGCAGGCTACGGTGAGGCCGGGCAGGCGCTGCGGGAGTCCCCGGCTGCCTTTGAGCGCTGGTGTGATAACCGCATCATCGAGACCATTGAGCCGCAAAAACGCAATTCCTTTACCGCCGGCCCCCTAATCGCATATCTGCTGGGGCGGGAGAATGAGATCAAAACCGTTCGGATCATTCTGACCGGCAAGCACAACGGCCTGCCGGAGGCAGAGATCCGAGAAAGGGTAAGGAAGATGTATGGCTAAAATTGCAGTAATGGGCGATTATGACAGCATCTACGGCTTTGCGGCCTTGGGGCTGGAGACCTATCCGGTGGACAGCCAGGAGCAGGGGCACAAGCTGCTGCGCCAGCTGGCTGAGAGCGATTATGCCGTGATTTACATGACAGAAGCGCTGGCCCAGCAGCTGGCGGCGGAGGTCAGCCGGTATCGCACCGCCATGACGCCCGCCATTATCCTGATCCCCGGCGTGGCCGGGAACACGGAGCAGGGCATCCGGAGTGTCAAGCAGTCCGTCGAGAAGGCGGTCGGCTCCGATATCCTGTTCTCCAATCAATAAGAAAGGTGGGTGAGACTGCCCATGAGTAAAGGTACGATCAAAAAAGTCGCCGGCCCTCTGGTCATCGCCGAGGGAATGCGCGATGCAAATATGTTCGACGTGGTGCGTGTCAGCAGCCAGCGCCTGATTGGCGAGATCATCGAGATGCACGGCGATGAGGCGTCGATTCAGGTTTATGAGGAGACTTCAGGCCTGGGCCCCGGCGAGCCGGTCGAGTCCATGGAGGTGCCCCTGTCTGTCGAGTTGGGGCCTGGCCTGATTGCCAGCATTTACGACGGCATCCAGCGCCCGCTGGATGACATTATGAAGATCTCCGGCAACAACCTCAAGCGCGGCGTCGAGGTCCCCTCGCTCAAGCGCGACCGGGTCTGGCACTTTGTCCCCGTGGCAAAGGTCGGCGACCAGGTCTCCGCCGGAGATGTCCTCGGGACTGTAGAAGAGACCGCCGCTGTGACCCAGAAGATCATGGTGCCCTACGGCGTCAGCGGCACGGTCAAGAGAATCGAAGCCGGTGATTTTATTGTCACCGATCCCATCGCGGTGCTGGACTGCGATGGAAAAGAGCGCCCTGTGACCATGCTGCAGAAGTGGCCGGTCCGCCGGGGCCGGCCGTACCAGAAGAAGCTGCCCCCGGCAACACCGCTGGTCACAGGCCAGCGCGTCATCGACACGTTCTTCCCCATTGCCAGAGGCGGTGTGGCCGCCGTCCCCGGCCCCTTCGGCAGCGGCAAGACGGTCATTCAGCACCAGCTGGCCAAATGGGCAGAGGCGGATATCGTCGTCTACATCGGCTGCGGCGAGCGCGGCAACGAGATGACGGACGTTCTGAACGAATTCCCCGCCCTGAAGGACCCGAAGACCGGCCGTTCCCTGATGGAGCGCACGGTCCTGATCGCCAACACGTCGGATATGCCGGTCGCCGCCCGGGAGGCGTCGATCTATACCGGCATCACCATCGCCGAGTATTTCCGCGATATGGGCTATTCCGTCGCCCTGATGGCCGACTCGACGTCCCGCTGGGCTGAGGCCCTGCGTGAAATGTCCGGCCGTCTGGAAGAGATGCCCGGCGAGGAAGGCTACCCGGCCTACCTCGGCTCCCGCTTGGCCCAGTTCTATGAACGCGCCGGCGAAGTCGTCACCCTGGGCAAGGACGCCCGGGTGGGCACCCTGTCCGTCATCGGCGCGGTCTCGCCTCCGGGCGGCGATATCTCCGAGCCAGTCTCCCAGGCGACGCTGCGGATCGTCAAGGTCTTCTGGGGCCTGGATTCGGCCCTGGCGTATAAGCGCCATTTCCCGGCCATCAACTGGCTGACCAGCTACTCGCTGTATCTGGATTCCATGGGCAAATGGTTTGACGAAAAGGTCTCCCCCGAATGGATGCGCTGCCGCCAGGCGATGATGAGCCTGCTGCACGACGAGGCGGAGCTGGACGAGATCGTCAAGATGGTCGGTATGGACGCCCTGTCCGCCGGTGACCGGCTGAAGATGGAAGCCGCCCGGTCCATCCGTGAGGACTTCCTGCACCAGAACTCGTTCCACGAGGTCGATACCTATTCGTCGCTGAAAAAGCAGCTTCTGATGATGCAGCTGGTGCTGGCCTTCTACGAGCAGGCAAAGGGGGCACTGGCAACAGGCGCTTCCATTAACGATCTGTTGAGAATGCCTGTCCGCGAGCGGATTGGTCGATTCAAGTACACGCTGGAAGAAAATCTGGATGTGGAATACGACGATATCACTGCGGCACTTTGCCATGAAATTGCTGTGTGTTGTAGCTAGGAGGACCTCTGATGCCGAAAGAATATAAAACCATTCAGGAAGTCGCGGGCCCGCTGATGCTGGTCCACGGCGTGGAAAACGTATTTTATGACGAGCTGGGCGAGATCGAGCTGGCCAGCGGCGAGATCCGCCGCTGCAAGGTGCTGGAGGTCAACGGCGACGACGCGCTGGTGCAGCTGTTTGAAAGCTCCACCGGTATCAACCTCTCCAACAGCAAGGTCCGCTTCCTGGGCCGGACCATGGAGCTGGGCGTCTCGGAGGACATGCTGGGCCGCGTCTTCGACGGCCTGGGCCGCCCCATCGACGGCGGTCCTGAGATCCTGCCCGACGCCCGGATGGACATCAACGGCCTGCCCATGAACCCGGCGGCCCGGAACTACCCGCAGGAGTTTATCCAGACGGGCATCTCTGCCATCGATGGGCTGAACACGCTGGTCCGCGGCCAGAAGCTGCCGATCTTCTCGGCCTCCGGCCTGCCCCATTCGAACCTGGCGGCGCAGATCGCCCGGCAGGCGAAGGTCCGGGGCAAGGACGAGCAGTTTGCTGTCGTCTTCGCTGCTATGGGCATCACGTTTGAAGAATCCAACTTCTTCGTTGAATCCTTCCAGGAGACCGGCGCCATCGACCGGACGGTCCTGTTCATCAACCTGGCCAACGACCCGGCCGTTGAGCGGATCGCGACGCCCCGTATGGCGCTGACGGCAGCGGAATACCTGGCCTTTGAAAAGGGGATGCACGTCCTGGTCATCCTGACGGATATCACAAACTACGCCGACGCGCTGCGTGAGATCTCCGCCGCCCGGAAGGAAGTCCCCGGCCGCCGCGGCTACCCTGGCTATATGTATACCGACCTGGCGACGCTGTACGAGCGCGCCGGCCGCCAGAAGGGGAAGGACGGCTCCATCACCATGATCCCCATCCTCTCCATGCCGGAGGACGATAAGACCCATCCCATCCCGGACCTGACCGGCTACATCACCGAGGGCCAGGTCATACTGAGCCGCGAGCTCTACCGCAAGGGCATCATGCCGCCGATTGACGTGCTGCCGTCGCTGTCTCGTCTGAAGGATAAGGGCATCGGCGAGGGCAAGACCCGCGCTGACCACGCCAATACCATGAACCAGCTGTTCGCGGCCTATGCCCGTGGCAAAGAGGCCAAGGAGCTCATGGTCATCCTGGGCGAAGCGGCACTGTCGGACATTGACCTCATCTACGCCAAATTTGCCG
The DNA here is from genome assembly GCA_934615645.1 of uncultured Oscillospiraceae bacterium. Lineage (GTDB taxonomy): Bacteria > Bacillota > Clostridia > Oscillospirales > Oscillospiraceae > SVMC01. The sequence continues at coordinate 11,626 of CAKTTR010000050.1, forward strand.
ATGAGTTTGAGCGGGAGTATGTCTCCCAGGGCTTTACGACGGACCGGGATATCGAAGAAACGCTGAATATCGGCTGGAAGCTGCTGAGCATTTTGCCCCGCAGCGAGCTCAAGCGGATTGACGACAAGTATCTGGATCAGTATTACGGCAAATTCTAAGCCGCAAGGCAGAAAGAGGTGACGTCAGTGGCGACGACCCAAGTGAACCCCACAAGAATGGAGCTGACACGTCTCAAAAAGAAGCGCACCACGGCGGTGCGTGGGCATAAACTGCTGAAGGATAAACGCGATGAGCTGATGCGCCAGTTTCTGGACCTGGTCCGGGAGAATATGGCGCTGCGGCAGAAGGTCGAGGCCGGGATCCGCGCGGCCAATACGAATTTTGTGATGGCCAAGGCCGCCATGTCCGAGGCGACGCTGCGCACGGCACTGATGTGCCCGAAGCAGGAGGTCAGTCTGGATGTCAGCAGCCGGAACGTCATGAGCGTGGATGTGCCGGTGTTTGGCTACCGGACCCGTACGGCGGACGAGAATGACATCTACTCCTACGGCTTTGCCTTTACGACCCAGGACCTGGACGGCGCGGTACAGTCGCTGGCCCAGATCCTGCCGGATATGCTGCGCCTGGCCGAAGTGGAAAAATCCTGCCAGCTTATGGCCGAGGAGATCGAAAAGACCCGCCGCCGCGTCAATGCGCTGGAGCATGTCATCATCCCGGAGACGGAGAAGAATATCAAGTTTATCACCATGAAGCTGGATGAGAACGAGCGCAGCACCCAGATCCGCCTGATGAAGGTCAAGGATATGATGCTGGAGCAGACGCATCATTACAGCCAGAAGCAGCAGGGTTACGCTGTCGAGATCGAGACGGATCCCTGAGCTCCGAGCCAATTGCATTTTCCAAAAACCCCGGCCCAGCGCCGGGGTTTTTGCCTATGTAAAACCGCCTGGAAAATGGCGGCAGAGATGTTAAATCCAGCGAAAAAAACGGGCGGCGCTATCGTCTGGCGCGCATCACGCCTGGTGGACTTCTTTCGGCGAAAACGGCCAAAATTTATGAGAAGAGCCAAAAAATTTTTAGGATTCTCAATAAAAAACAGAGGTGCTATTGTGCGTTTTCACAAAGAAAGTCGCCCATTTGCACAAATTGAAAATGTAAAATTAGCTATTTTAAACAATGTGAAATTGCTATATTGACAAGCTGAAAAAACACTGCTAAAATTGCAGTATGAAAGCGGTTACATTTTAAGAGAATTTTAGATTTTATTTGGTAGAGTCAGATATTTTCGCAGCGTTGCTCCGGCAGCGGCCAGCGGTATGGCATTGGTCGGGCGCGATGGAAAGGAAGTCGTTTGCATGAAGAGTAAGATTACAGTATTTGGCAGCTTCGTCGTCGACCTGATGGCGCGGACTCCGTCGTTGCCCATCCCCGGCGAGACAGTCAAGGGTTCCATGTTCAAGATGGGCGCTGGCGGCAAGGGCTTCAATCAGTGCGTCGCGGCCCACAAGGCCGGTGCAGACGTTGTCATGTGCACGAAGCTCGGCAAGGATACCTTCGCCGACGTCGCGCTCAACACGATGACAGAGCTGAACATGCCCAAGGATTACATCTTCACGGATGATACCCTGGCGACCGGCATTGCCCTGATCCTCGTCGATGAGAACACGGCCCAGAACGAGATCGTGATCGTCTCCGGTGCCTGCGGCAACATCACGGATGCGGATATCGCCAAGGTCGCCCCGCGTATCAAGGAATCGGAGTACATCCTGCTGCAGCTGGAGGTCAACCAGGACGCCAACGAAAAGGTCGCCAAGATCGCCAAGGACGCTGGCGTTAAGGTCATCGTCAATACGGCGCCGTATCAGCCCATCACGGAAGAATTTCTCTCCGGCAGCTATCTGGTCACCCCCAACGAAGTGGAAGCAGAGCTGATGACCGGTGTGCATGTGGAGGATCTGGAATCGGCCAAGAAGGCTGCGGAAGTGTTCCGGGCCAAGGGCGTCGCCAATGTGCTGATCACCCTGGGCGGCAAGGGCGTTTTCGTCTCCTCGGAAGGCCGGGAAGAGATTATCCCCGCATACCATGTCGATGCGATCGACACGACCGGTGCTGGCGATGCCTTTAACGGCGGCCTGCTGG
>CAKTTR010000051.1 GCA_934615645.1 uncultured Oscillospiraceae bacterium
ATGCGGTCGCACAGCTCCAGCAGCACGTCCAGGTCCTCGCCGACATAGATGACAGCGACATCGTTCATCTTCTGTTCGTTGAGCAGATTGTAGATCGTGTAAGATGTGCCGATATCCAGGCCGCGGACAGCGTAAGCCATCATCAAAACCCGCGGCTTGAAGGCGATCTCCCGGCCTACCAGGACCTTCTGCACATTGCCGCCGGACAAGCGGCGGATGGGCGTATGGTTCAGGTCCGGCGTCACGACCTCCAGCTCTTTGGCGATTTTCTCCGCCAGCTCCTTGGGGAAGCGCCGGTCGGTAAAGGGCCCCTTGCCCTGGCGATAGCTGCGCAGCATAATATTTTCCGTGATATTCATGCCGCCCACCAGGCCCATGCCGAAGCGGTCCTCCGGCACGAAGGAGAGCAGAATATGCTGCCGCAGAATATCCAGCGGGTCCATCCCGTTGAGCAGCATATCGTTGCCGTCGGAATTGGTATAGTGGATCTCACTGCCCGCTTCCAGCTTCTGCAGGCCCGCGATGGCCTCCAGCAACTCCTTCTGCCCAGACCCGGCGACCCCGGCGACGCCGAGGATCTCGCCGCCGTAGGCGACGAAGGAGACGTCGTCCAGCTTCTTGACGCCGTCCTTATCGCAGACGGTCAGATGCTCGGCCCGCAGGCGCTCGTGGCGCTCCTTGCACTCCGGCCGGTCCAGGTTCAGCGTTACTGCATGGCCCACCATCATATCAGACAGGCTCTGCTGCGAGGCGTCCTTCGTCTCGACGCTGCCGATGTACTTGCCCTTCCGCAGCACTGCGACCCGGTCCGAGACAGCCAGCACTTCGTTGAGCTTATGGGTGATGATGATGATTGCCTTGCCGTCAGCGCGCATATTGCGCATGACCTTGAAGAGCTTTTCCGTCTCCTGCGGTGTCAGCACCGCCGTCGGCTCATCGAGGATCAGAATATCCGCGCCCCGGTAGAGGACCTTGACGATCTCCACTGTCTGCTTCTGGGAGACGGACATGTTATAGACCTTCTGGTCCGGGTCAATGTCGAAGCCATAGCGCTCTGCAATATCCCGGACGACGGCCTTGATGGCGTTTTTATCCAGCTTGCCCTTGTCCCCCTCCAGGCCCAAGACGATATTCTCGGCCGCGGTGAAGATATCGACCAGCTTAAAGTGCTGGTGGATCATGCCGATGCCATGCTGGAACGAATCCTTCGGCGAGGTGATGCTGACCTCCTCGCCGTTGATCTTGATATGCCCCTCATCGGGGAAATAGATGCCGCCGAGCATGTTCATCAGCGTCGTCTTGCCGGAGCCGTTTTCCCCCAGCAGCGCCAGGATCTCGCCGCGGCGCAGATCCAGATTGATCTTGTCGTTGGCGACGGTCGAACCAAATCGCTTTGTGATATCCTGCATTTGGATCGCGTAAGATGCATTACTCAATGGGTTCACCCTTTCTTTGAGAAAATGAGTCGCTCCGGTGCAGTCGGTCTGGCTGGCCCGCTGGTGCAGCGGGCGAAAGCTCTTCCATTTTAAAAAGGAGCTGCCGGAGCAACTCCTGTTTGACGAAAAAGCCAACCGGGCCGGGCCGACCGGGGCGCTGCGCGGCAGCGCCCCAAGTGGGCCCATACTACGCCGGTTCGGTTTGCGCTATTGGATTAGTTCAGCTCCTTGATCCCGTCGATCCGCAGGGAGAAGGACGGCGCGGACTGGAAGTAGGACTCATGATAGTAGCCGTCGAAGACTGCCTCGTCTGCATCGGGCGTGAAGTCGCCGTCCGTATCCGTGGCAAAGGCAGCGGTGACATGGCCTTCTGCGTCGATCTGGAACGCAGTGGTCTTGCCTTCCTCATAGGAGCCCAGGCAGGTGAATTTGGAAACGTCGAAGGGATGGACCGTGCCAGCCTTGATATCGGCAATGGCCTGGTCGACCGCTTCCTGGGTGCCGGGAGCGCAGCTGGAGCCCAGCTCCGTCAGCGCAACAGCGTCCTGATCAAAGCCTTCGGCCCAGTTGACGTCAAATTCCTTGCCGTCGAGCATCGCGCCGATGGCATACTTGTAATAAACATCCCATTCGTTGGTGGGGGAGACGAGCGCTGCATTGGGCGCAGCGGAGAGCATATCAACGTTGTAGCCGACGTTGTAGACCGTCGTCCCGGCAGCCAGCGCCGCTTCGCAAGCGGAGGCCGCGCCGGTGGAGTCGGCGTGCTGGCCAACGATCACACAGCCGTCAGAGATCAGCGCAACAGCCGCCTCATTCTCGCCAGTGATATCGAACCAGGAGTTGGTGTACTGGATCTCCATGGAGACCTTGTCGTAAACGGACTTGACGCCCTGGAAGAATGCCGTGTAGCCGGAGACGACTTCCGCGTAGGGGTACGCGCCGACGTAGCCGATCTTCACATTGCCGTCTGCGTCATAGTTGCTGTCCGTCAGCTTGCCGCCGTCGGCCAGTTCCTGGATCTTCATGCCGGCAACAACGCCTGCAACATAGCGGGCTTCGAAGATCTTCGTAAATGCGTTATGGAAGTTCGAAAGGCCGGAGCTCTTGGCCGTGTCGCCCGTCATGGAGACGATCTGGACTTCCGGATGCTCCTCTGCCGCCTGCTGGGCAAAGGACTGATGCCCGTAGGAGTTGGTGAAAACAATCTGGCAGCCCTGGTCGATGCAGTCGACGATAGCGTCGTAGCAGGATTCATCCTCCGGGACGCTGTATTTCCAGACCGCGTTGGCGCTCTTATCCAGGCCAAGCTCACCCATGGCCTTTTCGATGCCGATGATGTGCGCGTAAGTATAGCCTTCGTTTTCATCGCCGACCAGTACGAAACCGGCCTTGAAATCCGCGTTGGACGTACCGCTGTCGCCATCGTCCTTGGCTGCTACGTTGTTGTCGTTCGCCGCGTTGGAGATGGAGTTGTCGTCGCTGCCATTGGAGCCGCAGCCTACAAACAGACAAGCGACCATCGCAAAGACCAGCAAGAGTGCAAACAATCTTTTCATCTTTCATCCTCCTAAATTTGTTGGGATCATCCCGAAAGTCCATATATAGTTTATATATGGCTTGTATAAACTTATGATACATGATATTTGAAAGATATACAATCCCCAACTGTTATTTTTTAAATTTTTGTGAATTGTGCAAAACTGCAAGCCAATTTCATCACCAATTTCTACGGATTCTCCGGGCATTTTGCGCCAAATATTCCGCATTGCCGAATAATTGGCGTTTTTTTCGTGCTTCCCCTTGTTCGCGTACAAAAAAGTGTGAAGAAAAAATCACCGCGGAACGAAGGCGACCTGCCCCGTCCCGCGGCGATTTTACCCCTGCTTTCTTTCTGCAAAACCAAACTATTTTAATCCAGCAGACGCTGCGTGCGATACAGCGCGCTGTAGGTTCCCTCCCGCGCCATCAGCTCCGCGTGGCGACCCGATTCTGTGATGCAGCCATTTTCAACGACGATGATCCGGTCCGCGCCGCTGACCGTTGAGAGGCGGTGGGCGATGATCAGCGTCGTGCGCCCCTGGGCCAGGGCGTCAAACGCGGACTGGATCTTCCGTTCCGTGACGGAATCCAGCGCCGAGGTCGCCTCGTCTAGGATCAGGATCGCCGGATTCTTCAGGAAGATCCGCGCAATGGAGATCCGCTGCTTCTGCCCGCCAGACAGCAGCGACCCCCGCTCGCCGACATAAGTATCAAAGCCTTGGGGCATGGCGCAGATATCGTCATAGATCTCCGCCTTGCGAGCCGCCTCCTCAACCTCAGCGCGGCTGGCCTCCGGACGCCCGTAGCGGATATTCTCCAGAATGCTCCCGGCAAAGAGGAAGACATCCTGCTGCACGATGCCAATACTGCGGTGCAGCGCGTCCTGGGCAATGTGCCGCACATCGACCCCGTCGATGGTGATGGCGCCGCTGGTCACATCGTAAAAGCGGGGGATCAGCTGGCACAGCGTCGTCTTGCCGCCGCCGGAGGGGCCGACGATGGCCACCGTCTGCCCCGGCTCCACCCGCAGCGATACATCCCGCAGCACCGGAAGCTCCCCGTCATAGGAGAAGCCAACATGCTCCAGGCAGATCTCCCCTGCCGCCGCGCAGTTCTGCACGGCATCCGGCGCGTCCATGATGCTGGGCTTAGTACGCATCAGCTCGGCAAACCGGTGCAGCCCGGCAAAGCCGTTGGCAAACAGCTCGGAGAAATTCGCCAGCTTCCGAATGGGGTTGATAAACGTCGTCACATAGAGGGAAAATGTAATGAGATCCCGATAATCCAGCTGGTCTCGCATAATGAGCCAGCCGCCTGCGGCGATGATCGCCACAGAGAGCATCGAAATCAGCAGCTCCATCGCCGCCAGGAACAGGCCCATCTCCCGGAAAAACAGACTTTTGGAGGTCCGGAAGCGGTCGTTGGCCGCATCAAATTTCTGCCGCTCCTGGGCCTCATTAGCAAAGGCCTTGGCCGTCCGGAAGCCGGAAAGGGTCGACTCGATCTCGATGTTGATCTCCGCTGTCTTCTGCTTCACCGCCGCCGAAGCCCGGTGCATTGCCTTCCGCCGGGCGATGACGACCACCAGCATCAGCGGCACGATCACCAGCACCACCAGCGCCAGCCGCCACTGGATGCGGAACATCACGATCAGCGCCCCGACGATCGTCGCAACAGAGATCAGGATATCCTCCGGGCCATGATGGGCAAGCTCCGTCAGTTCAAATAGATCGCTGGTCAGGCGGCTCATCAGCTGGCCTGTCCGGTTGCGGTCCAGGAAGTCAAAGCCCATGGTCTGCAGGTGCCGGAACAGGGACTGCCGGATATCCGCCTCGACCCGCACGCCAAACGTATGGCCCCAGTAGCACAGGATGTAATACAGCACCGTCCGGACCAAATACGCCGCAACGACGATGACCATGATGACAAAAAATGTGTGATACTTCTGGTTTGGCAGCAGGTCATACATTGCCGCCCGGGAGACCAACGGAAACGCCAGGTCGACCAGCGCGACCAGCAGCGCGCAGCTCAGATCCAGCGCAAAAAGCTTCCAATGGGGCTTAAAAAATGTAAAAAACAGCTGCAGCTCCGTTTTTTCTTTTTGTTTTCGCATACGTCCCTCCCTCGTACCGTGCAGGACGCAGCCCCGCGCCCCAGCGGCAGACAGGACCCGGCACAGCACGCTGCACCGGGTCTCCTACATTATAATATAACATCATCATATAACATCATCATACATATGCTTTGTCCTTCAGTCCGCTCCGGCACGCCGCAGCAGTGCAGGCTATCACGCGCATCAGAGCGCCTGGCCCGCCAGATACACCGCCTGCCGCGCCCAGTTTTCGCCACAAACGACGAAGTCCGCCTGCATCCCGTCGGCAATGGCGCCAACCTCGTTTTCCACGCCCAGCGCGCAGGCCGGGTTCCACGTCGCCGCGCGGACCGCCTCCTCCGGCGCGATGCCGTAGGAGATGGCGTTGCACATGCAGTCATAGAGATTCGTCACAGAGCCCGCCAGGGTCCCGTCCGCCAGCGTACAGGTCTTGCCCTGCAGGAAGACAGGCTGGCCGCCCAGTTCGTATTCGCCGTCGGGCATGCCGCAGCAGCGCAGCGCATCGGAGATGAGGACCATCCGCCCCGGGAAGAGCCGGAAGGCCATCCGGATCGCACTGGGGTGGACATGGATACCATCGCAGATAAGCTCCGCCTGCACCCACTGGCACTCGCTGGCCGCGCCGATGATCCCGGGCTTTCTGTGATGGATCGGCGGCATGGCATTGTACAGATGGGTCAGGTGCCGGGCGCCAGCCTCAAACACCGCCAGCGCATGCTCATAATCCGAATCCGAGTGGGCAATGGAGACATTGCTCAGCTCCTTAGCCTGGGCGGCAAACTCCACCGCTCCCGGCAGCTCCGCTGCGACGTCGACGATCTTAATGAGGCCGCCGCAGCCCTCCTGCAGCTTCCGAAACGCTGCAAAATCCGGGTCCTTCAAGTAAGCGCCGTTCTGCGCGCCCTTTTTCTTCTCGCTGAAAAACGGGCCTTCCATCTGGATGCCCCGGAGGGCAGCGCAGCCCGCAGGCGCTTCATCCACTAGAGTCCGCGCCGTGGCAAATGCTTTGGCCAGCGTCTCATACGGCAGCGTCATAGAGGCCGGTGCAAACGACGTAATGCCGTTTTTAGCAAGATAGCGCGCCATTTTGACGAGGCCCTCATAGCTGCCGTCGGAAAAATCGGCGTTGGAATTTCCGTGATTATGCACATCGATCAGGCCAGGAATAACATAAGCCCCCTGCAGGTCGACAGCGTCCGCCGCGGCCTCGCTTTCTGCAAGAACACGCGTGAATTTTCCGTCCTCCACGCAGAAGCTGCCCCAGCGGAACGTAAAATCACGGGTAAAGATATTCGCATTCGTAAACTGCATCGTATTCCTCCAAGTGCGGCAAGCTCAGCTGCGCTTGCACTCCGGCAGGCTGGCCGCCGCAACAGACTGGCCGACCCGTCTTGTCTTCTCATCCGGCAGCATGACATGGACAGACGCCGCCAGCGCCGGATATTCTTCCTGCAGCACCCGCTGGCACTGCGCCAAAATCAGCTCACCGCCGCGGCCGGACATCACGCGGCCCAGCACGATGAGATAGGAAATATCATAAAAATGCGCATACAGCTCGATGGTATGGGCCAGATAGCAGCCGATATCCGTGAAGATCTGCATCGCCCGCTCATCTCCCGCCTGGACCAGGTCCTGCACGGCCTTGAGCTTCTCCGCCGGAGTCGCCGCCGCGTCCAGCGACAAACCTGCCCGGTTCGCCAGCTTGATGACCGCATCCTGCGAGAAGTATTTGCAGCCGACGCCCCGGTCTGTCGACCATTCGTCGGCCATGGCTTGCTCGTTCAGGTCCACCGGTGCAAAGGCCAGTTCATTGAACCACCCCAGGACATTGCCCTGCCGGTCCACATAACCAACGGCCTCACTCGTCCCCATGGCAAGGCCCATGACGCAGGTCTTCTCCATGCTCAGAGCCCCCGCCAGGGCCGTCACGTCGCCGTCATTGGCCACAACGATGGGCACATCGCCGATCTCCTTGGCTGCCCGGTCGAAGATCGTCTTGACCTGGCTGCGGACCTCCTTTTCCCGCGGGACCTTGATAAAAAGCGAAGAAACCATCGGCGCGTTGCCGATAAAGACACCGGCCGAGCTGACGCCGATGCCGTCGACCCGGGGCATTTTCGAGGCCGCCGTGCGGAAGGCGTCCACGATCTCGGCAAAGTGATACGCAGGGTCCGCCTGGGTCTTCGGATGCCAGACGACCTCTTCGGAGTAGACGGTCTTGCCGTCGATGACTGCAGAGACCTTGCGGTCCGACCCACCGGCGTCGAAGCCGATGCGGCAGCCTTCCATATGACCGCCGACCCGGACGGACGCGTCGTTCTGCTTGGGGAAGTCTTCGGGGCTGCAGTCGATGATCTCAAAGCCGGACTCGAATACGTCCGTCATAAACTGCACGTCAAACCAGCGCTTGCCCTTTTCCGTCTCCGTCAGAACATATTCCGCCTGCATCCGCTGGCACAGGGGGCCCGCGCCGCACAGGTAGACCCGGAAGCCACCGACGGACCACAGCAGAAATTTCACATAGCGCTCCAGATAGCGGTAGTCCGCCTCCGCCAGTTCCTGCGTGCCGTGGATGCACGTTGTCCAGACGGAGATTTTCCCTTCGTTGCGCTCTACGGCGACTTTGACCTCCTGCGTCGCATCCTGCAAAAAGGCGTCCATCCACGGGCCGAAGGGGATAAATTCCGGCTCCAGCTTCGGCAGATTTTTCACGTCGTATGTGATCCCTAAATAGTTCATTCGTACCTCCGGTAATTGGTGATTGGTTCGATTATCGGTTCGTCAGCGTTCTGACGATATCGCGCATCTGCTCCCACTTTGCCTCCATATCCGCCACCAGCTTCAGCTGGGCCCGGGCGCGTACCAGGTTGTGCTCAGGATAGGCGGTCTTGAAATAGCGGTCGCCGTCCAGATAGTCGGCCAGGAAGCGGGTCGCCAGCTCCAGGGTGATGATCTTTGCGCCCATGGGCATCATGTCAATCTCCTCCGGGGTCAGGCTGGGGCAGGCTTTCAGGTAGCCCTTGGTATAAATCTCAAACAGATGCAGGTTCAGCCCCATCTTGGAAAGGTCCTTCTCATCCTCCGGGGCGCTGGCCGCGCCGAAGCGGATGGAATCGCCGAAATCATACAGGGAAAGGCCGGGCATGACGGTATCCAGGTCCAGCACACACAGGGCCTTGCGCGTTTTTTTATCCAGCAGGACATTGTTGAGCTTCGTATCGTTGTGCGTCACGCGCAGGGGCAGTTGGCCCGCCTCCCGCATGCGCTGCAGGGTCCCCGCTTCTTCCTCTCGGGCCATGATAAAGTCGATCTCCGGCTGGACCTCGGCGGCGCGCCCGGCATCATCGCGGGCGACGGCCTCCTTGAACTTCCTATACCGGTCGATGGTATTGTGGAATTCCGGGATCGTCTCATGCAGCGTATGAGCCGGGAAATCCGAGAGCATCTGCTGGAATTGACCAAAGGCCAGAGCGCTCTCGTAAAAGTCTTGATCTGTCTCCGGGGCCTCCAGGCAGAAGCCGCCGACGAATTCATAGCAGCGCCAGTATTCCCCTTTTTCGTCTACATAATAATAGAGATCGTCCTTTGTTTTGATAAAATGTAGATACGCCCGGGGATCGGCCACCCGCTCTTTCAGGAAGGCAGTCACCGCGCCGACGTTTTCCATCAGGCTCTTCGGGTCGTGGAACACGTATTGGTTCACCCGCTGCAGAATATATTCCATGCCGCTTTCTGTAACGACTTTGAATGTGTGGTTGATATGTCCGCCACCGTGGGGCGCACAGGAAATAGGGGCTGCATCAATGCAGAACGCATAAATTGCCTGCTCCATCATACGAATCATGACCTCCGATTTTTTGATATGCACTTTCGGGCGCGGGCAAAAAAGAGCGCAGCGTCTTGCCTGCAATACGAACCAAAAGCCGCCCGATCATCTGCCAAACTGGGCAGACTGGCCCCAAAGGTATGTAATATTATAGCAATAGCTGCGCCGCTTGGCAACAAAAAAACAAAATAATTCTCGATTTTTCAGGGTTTTTAAGAAAAATTCAGGAAAAAATACGATTGGTATGACGATTTTTGCCCCGTTCCGCCGCCCGAGCCCGGCGGCATCACATTCTATGCTGGTCTGCCTGCCCCGGTGCGTACCGGCAGCTGCAGAAAGCGTGCGGCGTTCTCAAATAGGATGGCCCGCTGCTCTGCCCTCGTCAGTGGCAGGGCCAAAAAGCGCGCCAGCTCCGTCTTCGGGTCCCACAGGGGGAAGTCCGTCCCGAACATGATCCGGTCCGTTCCAAAATGCCGCAGCAGCGCCACTGCCCGCTCGGGCGGCATGGCATAGAGCGTCGAAGAGCAGTCGGCCCACAGGTTCTCGTATTTGCCGTACAGGGCCTGCTCTGCCGCGTCCCAGATGGTATAGCCGCACATATGCGCGCCGACGAACACCGTCTCCGGGAAGGCCTCCAGCACCGGGATAAGCTGGTCCGGATTGGAATATTGATACCGGGCATCGCCAGTGTGCAGCAGCACCGGCAGCCGCCCTGCCAGCACTTCGAACATCCGCATGCTCCGGGGCTCGTTCAATGCAAAGCGCTGGATATCCGGGTGTAGCTTGACCCCGTGCAGCCCCAGATCCAGGATCTGCTGGACATCCGCCGCAATATCCTCGCTGTCTGGATGCAGGGCCCCGAAGCCGATCAAGCGCGCCGGGTCTTCTGCCTGACAGGCAGCAATAAACTTGTTGATAGCCGGGACCTGGGCGGGTTTCGTCGCCACAGAATGGATGAGCTGCATGGAAATGCCCGCCGCATCCTCCATCCGTCGCAGCTCCGCCACCGTCCCCGTCGACCGGGGCAGGCCGACGCCGTAAAACGTTCCAGTGGCACAGGCCGCCTTCTCGGCGATCTTATCCGGGTAGACATGGCAGTGGAAATCTAAAACTTTCATCGTATCGCTTCTTTCTCTCTAACAGGCACTGCCATTCATTATAACAGGTAAGATTTTCCCGTCAACTGTCGGCCCTGTGAAAATTTTTCCTTGCCGGGCAGAATTTTTTCCGCTATAGTAACAGAAAACGCACGTGAAATGGAGGTGCCCCCGCCCATGTGGCAGCAGCTGAAGCAGGAAACCAAGCCCATCGTGCTCTATGGCATGGGCGACGGTGCAGAGAAAATTCTCGACCAATGCCAGGCCCGGGGCATTCCCGTCGCCGGGGTCTTCGCCAGCGACGGATTTGTCCGGCACAACGAATTCCGGGGGTATACTGTTCTGTCTTACCAGGAGGCGTGCGCCCGGTTCGGGCCAATGACCGTCCTGGTCGCCTTCGGCACCCACCAGCCGGACGTCATGGCCCGCATCCGCGCCATCGCCGCCGCGCAGACGCTCTATCTGCCAGACCTTCCCGTGGCCGGGGGCCCGCTGTTTGACCGGGCCTTTGCTCGGACTCATCGTGCAGAGCTGGAGGCCGTGTATCACGCGCTTGCCGATGAGGTCTCCCGGCAGACGTTCCGGGATCTGCTCTCCTATAAACTATCCTGGCGCAGCTGCTACCTTGACCGCTGCCAAATGCCGCCGGGCGAGACGGACAGCCTGCTCTGCCTGGGGCCGCAGGAGCATTATGCCGACCTCGGCGCCTACCGGGGCGACACCATCGCCGCATTTCTGCGCCAGACCGGCGGGCAGTACGCCAGCATTCTGGCCCTGGAGCCGGATGGCGGCAGCTATCAAAAGCTCTGCCGGGCCACTGCCGCCCTCCCCCGCTGCCGCTGTGTCCAGGCGGCAGCCGCCGCGCAAGCGGGCACGGCAGAGTTCTGCGCCGGGCGCGGCCGGGGCAGCCGCCGCGGCCAGGGCCGCCGCGTCGTCTGCGCCGCCTTAGACGAGCTGCTGCAGGGCGCGCCGGTCACATATCTCAACATCGACGTCGAAGGCCAGGAGTCGGCAGCCCTGGCCGGGGCGGCGGAGAGCATCGCCCGCTGGCAGCCGCGGATCCTGCTGGCAGCCTATCACCGCAGCGAGGACCTCTTTGCCCTGCCGCTGCAGGTGCTGCAGCTTGTGCCCAGCTACCGGGTCTATCTGCGCCGCGCCCCCTGCTATCCCGCCTGGGAGATCAACTATATTTTTACCCCAGCGCCCAAAAGCTTGCATCCTTATTCTGGAAAGTGACGAAATTGTCAGCGATCTTCAAGATTTCTTAAGGAAAAATCACTGGAATTTTCCGCGCAAATCCAATATACTAGGGGAGCAATCGTTTCACCCGTTTCAAGGTCATCAAGGAGGTCATGGATATGAAGCGCAAAAAAGGCATCCCCATGCCATTGGTCGTCGCCTGCCTGGGGCTCGGCGTACTGCTGGGCCGGATCCGCAGCAAATGGCGCAGCCGGTCCCGGAAGCGCGACGCCCAGGAGGCAGGCCAATGAGCACATGCAAAAAACGACGCCAGCAGAACCGCAATCCTTCGGTTCTACTGGCGTCATTTTTTTGCCGCGGCAGCCAGATCAGGCGCTGCCGGACTGCTGCTTTTGCCGCTGCTGCGCTGCTTTCTGCTGCTTTTGCCGGTGATAGACATCCGCCTCCCAGGCAGGCAGCGGCAGGCGCTGCATCGCGCCGAAGAGCTTCGTCTTGAGGTCCGGGTACGTCGCCTGCAGATCCCGGATGAGGTCCTTGACCTCCTGGCGCTTCGTGTGCTTGTCCGCCGGGCAGGTATTATGCACCACCGGCAGCGCCAGCTGCTCGGCCACGTGCACCACCGTCTGCTCCGGCAGATAGAGCATGGGCCGGATCTGGGTGATGCCCGTGCGGTCCAGCAGGGTCACCGGCTGGAAGCAGCTGATGCGGCCCTCGTAGAGCAGGCTCATGAGAAAGGTCTCCACCGCGTCGTCATGATGGTGCCCCAGGGCGATTTTGTGGATGCCCTGGGCCAGCAGCGCTTCGTTTAGGGCGCCGCGGCGCATTTTGGCGCACATGGAGCAGGGGTTCTTCTCCTGCCGGTATTCAAAAATGATCGGGCCGATCTCCGTCTTGATCTTCGTAAAGGGCACCTCCAGCCGGTCGCACAGGGCCTGTACGGGGGAAAAATCCATCCCGCCCAGCCCCATATCAATGGTGACGGCCGCCAGAGAAAACGGCTTGGGGTAATACCGCTGCAGCTCCCGCAGCAGGACCAGCAGCGTCAGCGAATCCTTCCCCCCGGAGACGCCGACGGCGATCTTGTCCCCCGCCTCGATCATATGATAGTCATCCACGCATCTGCGCACCAGTCCGACGATCTTTTGCATGGTTTACCCCCGTGTTCTTATAGGATATTGCCGTTCTATTATAGTAAAAGCAGCCGGACTTGTCATCCCCTCTTTGAGAAAAATTTTAAATTGCAACGCGAGATATCGGTAGAATACGAGAGATATTTTGAGCATTTCGCAGTTCTTTCTGAGGAAAATAAAAATTTTAATTTTTTCGGTTGACATCGCTGCCGGTTTATGGTATAAAAATCAGGCAGCGCGCGAGAAATCGTGCGTATTTGTATGACTCGATCAAATTTTGATCCGGAATTCCGGAATGGAGGAAATATTTATGTCCACGACTATGGCCAAAAAAGAAACCGTAGAGCGCAAGTGGTATGTTCTGGACGCAGCCGGTAAGCCCCTGGGCCGCACCGCTGTCGTCGCTGCCAAGCTGCTGCGCGGCAAGCACAAGCCCGACTTCACCCCCAATGTTGACTGCGGTGATTTCGTCATCATCATCAACTGCGAAAAGGCAGTCCTGACCGGCAAGAAGGCCGAGCAGAAGTACTACCGTCACTTCACCGGTTGGATCGGCAACCTGAAGGAGACCAAGTACCGCCTGCTGATGGAAGAGCGTCCCGAATTTGCAATGGAGCTGGCCGTCAAGGGTATGCTGCCGAAGAATACCATCGGCAGAGCTTCTATGACTCGTCTGAAGCTGTACAAGGGCGCTGAGCACAAGAACGCCGCCCAGAAGCCGGAAGCCTGGACGCTGGACTAATTGGAGGGAACAAACATGTACGAAAGCAAAAAGCAGTATCAGTATGGTACCGGCAGACGGAAGTCCTCCGTTGCCAGAGTCCGCCTGTATGAGAACGGCACCGGCGCAATCACCATCAATGGCCGCGATATCGACGATTATTTTGGTCTGGAAACGCTGAAGCTGATCGTCCGTCAGCCCCTGGTCTCCACCGACACCGTCGGTAAGGTCGACATCATCTGCACCGTCTCCGGCGGCGGCGTGACCGGTCAGGCCGGCGCGATCCGTCACGGCATCTCCCGCGCTCTGCTGAGTGTCAACCCCGAATTCCGCGCCACCCTGAAAGCCGCTGGCTTCCTGACCCGTGACCCGAGAATGAAGGAAAGAAAGAAGTACGGCTTGAAGGCCGCCCGTCGCGCGCCCCAGTTCAGCAAGCGCTGATCGAGACTTCAAAATGCCCCAAAACCCTGGAAACTCAACGGTTTCCGGGGTTTTTCTTTTTTGATTCCGCTGTTCCTCTTTGAGGAAATTTGATGCCCTCTATCCCATTTTTAATGGGTTAACCATAGGGGAAAACCGGGTTTGGAGCGATGAATGGGTTAAAAAATAGGGGAA
>CAKTTR010000052.1 GCA_934615645.1 uncultured Oscillospiraceae bacterium
GCTTTTGCCTGCGCCACCGGTAGGTCGGGCGCCAAAGTCTCATGTGCTTTGCATATGAGACTTTGGCGGATAAATTTTAATTTGACGCTGGGAATCTTTGCTGCTGGGCGATCAGTGCCTCGGCGCAGCGGATGCCGTCGGCTGCGGCGGACATGATGCCCCCGGCGTAGCCTGCGCCCTCGCCGCAGGGATAGAGCCCGGCAAGGCTGGCCTGCAGGTCCTGCCCCCGGATGATGCGCACTGGGGAGGAGCTGCGGGTCTCCGGCGCGGTCAGGACCGCGTCGGGCAGGGCGAAGCCGTGCAGCCGCCGGTCCAGCAGGGGGATGGCCTGGGCCAGGGTATCGGTAATTTTCGGCGGCAGGACCTGGCGCAGGTCGCCCCAGGTGACGCCGGGTCGGTACGTCGGCGTGACAGCGCCTGCCTGCTGTGACGGGCGGTTTTGAAGGAAATCGCCCAGGCGCTGCGCCGGGGCAAAATAATTCCCGCCACCATAGACAAATGCCCGCTGCTCGATGGCCGCCTGCCACTGGCACCCGGCCAGGACGCCGGAGCCAGGAAAGTCCTCTGGCTGCAGTGTGACAAGCAGCGCAGCATTGGCATTTTCGCCGCCGCGGCCGGAATAGCTCATACCGTTGGTCACGACCCCGCCCAGACCGGAGGACGCGGCGACGACATAGCCGCCCGGGCACATGCAGAATGTGAAGGCACTGCCGCCGCCGGGCAAATGCACGGCCAGCTTATAATCTGCCGCCGGGAGCCGCTTTGGGTCCCGGGGCGCGCCGTATTGGGCGGCGTCGATCAGCGCCTGGGGGTGCTCGATGCGCACGCCCATGGCAAAGGGCTTGCGCTCCATGGCAAGGCCGGTCTGGGCCAGTAGGGAGAAGGTGTCCCGGGCGCTGTGGCCGACGGCGAGGATCAGCGCGCGGCAGTCCAGCTTCTGGTCGCCGTTATAGCAGACCCAGTGCAGCTGCCCGTCTCTTTGGCCTAGCCCCGTCAGCCTGGCACCGAACCGAACCTGCCCGCCCAGGGCGATGATCTCCCGCCGCAGGTTTTGCACGACCTGGACGAGTACATCCGTGCCGATATGCGGCTTGGCGTCGATGAGGATCTCCGGCGATGCGCCGAACCGGACCAACTGCTCTAAAATATAGCGGTTGCGGATATCGTGGGTACCAGTGTTCAGCTTCCCGTCAGAGAACGTCCCGGCGCCGCCCTCGCCGAATTGCACGTTGCAGTCCGGGTCCAGCGCGCCGCCTGCCCAGAACTGGGCGACCCGCGCTTGGCGCGTCGCGGCGTCTTGCCCTCGTTCCAGGACGATGGGGCGCAGCCCTGCCCGGGCCAGCGTCAGGGCGGCAAACATGCCCGCCGGGCCAAAGCCGACGACAACGGGGCGCGGTCCGCTGGGGCAGGGTGCGGGCGGCGTGTAGCAGCTGGGCCGGTAGGGGGTGGCTTTGGGGCATTTTTCCGCCGCGGCAGCCTCTTCCGCCGCGCTGCGCAGGGAGACGGCGACGTTATAGATGTATTTCACCGCCGGTTTTTTCCGCGCGTCAATGGCGCGGCGGAGAATTTTCAAAGAGGTGATCGCCGCAGGCGGGCAGTGCAGCGCACGGCAGACAGCCTGCCGCAGCTGGGCCTGGCTGTGGCCCGGGGCGAGGGCCAGCCCGTTAAGTTGCAGCATCGGCGCGCCCTCCTTCCAGCAGCTGCCCGGCCAGATGCCCGGAGGACCAGGCCCATTGCAGGTTGTAGCCGCCGCAGTCACCGTCAATATCCAGAATTTCCCCGGCGGCGTATAGCCCGGGCACCAAGCGGCTTTGCATCGTGCGCGGGTCAAATTCCTCTGTCGCGATCCCGCCGGCGGTCACCTGTGCGGCGTCCATGCCCATATTTCCGGTGACGGGCAGACGCATGGCGTGTACAGCCGCAGCGATGGCGGCGAGCTCCCCGGCGCGCAGGCTGCCCAGCGGGCGGGCCAGGGAGAAACCGGCGTAGCGCAGCAGCGTCCGGCCCAGGCGGTTGTGCAGCATTCCGGTCAGCAGGTCCTCGCAGGTCAGGTCCGGGGCGCTTTGGCAGCGCTGGGCCAGCGCCGCCTGCAGCGCCGCAGCCGAGACCTCCGGCATCAGGTCCAGCACAACGGCCATCTGGGGCCGCGCCGGGGCCGCCGCCCGGGAGAGGGCAAAGACCGCGGGGCCGCTGACGCCATATTCTGTGAATTGAATCTCCCCCTGCTGCCGGGCCAGGCGCTTTTTGCCGTCGTAAAGGGTGACGACGCCTTCGACTCGAACCCCCTTGAGGGAGCGGGGATAGGTCGGGTCCGTCCGCAGCTGGGCCAGGCTGGGGTAGAGCTTGGTGCAGCTGTGGCCCAGGGCCTTTAGCAGCTGGTAGCCGCCGGTCCCGCCGCCCAGCTTGCTGCCTGCAGCGCCGCCTGCTGTGACAATGACGCGGTCTGCGGTGTATCGAGCCTCGCCCGTTGTCAGGCAAAACGGGGGGCCGGGATGGATCGCCGTCACTTCCGCGCCGCACACCAGCCGGACATTTTTTTGCTGGGCCAGCGCCAGGCGCAGCACGTCGACGACGCTGTTGGCGCTGTCGCTCATCGGGTAAACCCGGCCACTGGACTCTGTGACAGTGAACAGACCAAGTGCACGGAAAAAGTCCAGCGTTTGCGCCGGACCGAACTGGGCCAGGGCATAGCGAGCGAAATCCGGCGCGCTGCCGTGATAATTGGCGGGGGTGAGGTTTTGATTGGAGAGGTTGCAGCGGCCGTTGCCGGTGGCCAGCAGCTTCCGGCCGACCCGGCTCTGCCGCTCCAGCAGCAGGACCTGATGTTGCGGCGGGACGGCCAGCGCGGCCATAAGCCCCGCTGCGCCGCCGCCGATGATCGCAATGTTCATAGAAAAAATCGCTCCTTCCCGGCGCTGCTGCGCCATGGAATCACGTGGATTGTCGTTTTAGCTTCTGGGAACATTATAGGCGAAAACCCGTCAGGATACAAGAGGGAACGAAGCGTTGGCTTTGGCGGCAAATTTCCATTGCCAGAGGTTTGATTATACGGTATAATAAAAAAGCAATGGCGCCCGAGTGGGGAATATAAAAAAGCGCCGCAAGTCGCTTGGAAAGCGGCTTGCGGCAAAATGGGAATGTATCGAACACTCTCTGTAAAGAGATCGGTCAGCTGATCAATTCGCAGAGAGGCTCAGGCTGTAATCAGTGCGTTGACAAGGTCGACAGCGGCAGCTGCATCTGCGGAATACCCATCAGCACCGATGCTGGCTGCAAATTCCTTCGATGTCGGCGCACCGCCAATGATGATTTTGATCTGATCGCGGAGCTGTTCTGCTTTGAGCTGTATGATCGTCTCATCCATGACTGTCATGGAGGTCGTTAGCAGGGCGGACATGCCGACGATTTGTGGGTGATGCTCCCGCACTGCTGTGACAAATGCTGCGGGCGAGACATCACATCCGAGATTGATCACATGGTAACCAGCGGTTTCCAACATCATAGCGACAAGGTTCTTTCCAATGTCGTGCAGGTCTCCCTGCACTGTTCCGATGACAACAGTGCCTTTTGTCTCGACCTTCACGTCGGAAAGCAGAGGGCGAAGGATGTCAATTCCTGCCTTCATAGCCTCTGCGGCCATTAGAACTTCCGGCAGGCAGAATTCCTCTGTCTTAAATAATTCACCGACGCGCTGCATTCCTGCGATAATGCCGTTGTTAAGGATGTCCAGCGGCGTGCTTCCATCGGCCAACTGCGCTTGAATCTCCGTGATAATTTGCTCATCTTCGCCCTGAATGATGCAGGCTGCAATTTTTGTGTAATGTTTCATAGAAACCTCCTCTTACCCTAAAATGTCTTTTGTAGCCGCTGCCAGGACTTCGTTCATATCCTGCTGTACGCTTTTCGGAACCTCTGGCGGCGCGGCATTTTTGATCTTGGTTTCATAAATTTCCCGTGCTCTGTCGTAGAGATCTTTCTCTCCGCTAGCAGCCCATTTGTCTTTGCTTTCCCGGATAAATAGATCGTTCTTCGGCCGATAGACCTCCTTAAAGTGGCGGAATGTATGTTTGCTGCTGACGTAATTGCCAAGATGATGCGCAGTCTGCATGATTTCTGGGAAGGCGACGGCTTCCTCGGTGATCTCTAGGCCTGCCTTCAGCTTTTTCAGCATACCGCAGCATTCGTCCTCCAGCATCAGCTGAAGCTTGCTCATCGAAAGGGAGCCCTCGATATAGCCTAAGTCACCGATGATGTCGCCTCCGGCGAGGACAACCTGATTTTTTGTCAGCCACTGGTCCAGTGCGCTTTGGGCATTGAGCGCGTTTGCGTCCGTACCGCCGCAGGTCGTGTGGCAGAAGAGACCGAAGCCATCCTTCAAAAGCTGGGTCGAGAGCATCCGGCACATTGCAAGCTCAATTGAGCAGCCGATGGCGTAATAGCTTTGCATTTCTGTAGCGAACGGCTCATTTGCGGCAATGACAGGAACCCCGGGCCGGATACATTGTGCAATGATCACCATGCCAACAACCTCAGCGACTCCCTGGAGCGCAGTACCTTGCGGTGTGAGCGGGCTGGTGCAGGCAAGGATCGGGAGCGAGCAGCACTGGATGGGGATGTTTTGCATGGCACCCTGATAGATTGCCTCTGCGTCCATGTTTTTGAGATAGAATGGAGAGGTGCAGCAGGAGATCATGCTGATACAGGGCTTTTTCTGCAGCTGTTCCAGACCACCAACGCGGGCGGCTGCCATTTCAATAAACCATTTGTTGTTCTTTGCTTCGATTGGCTGGAGCCAGCCGTGCTTCGTTGTGTTCAGGAGCGCAGTGCGCAGTGCGTGAATGTCCTGCACCTGCTCTGGGCACTCTGTCGGTGCGATGGTCAGAAGGGAGTAGAAATCGACATTCTCTAACTGCTGAATCAGGCGGATCCATTCAGCAAAGCGTTCCAGTGTGATCGGTACATAGGTTCCTTCCAGTGTGTATTCCGACATAGCGCCGGTGATGGCGCGGGTGTGGAACAGACCACGGGGATGCGGAAGCGGCAGGTCATACTGCGGGTCGATACCGGCTAGGAGCATCGTTTTCGGGACATGGGCCAGCGCTTCCTCCTGCAGCTCTTTGGGAAATTTTACCAAAGAGGTTGTATCGTCCACGATGGCGCCGGACTTTTTTAAATGCTCTAAGACAGTTGGGTGATCGACGACCATTCCTTTGTTGCAGAGCAGATCGGTGACGCGCTCACGCAGAAATAGAATGTCGCTGTCACTGACAATTTTTGCTTTTACATTTCCTGTAGCCATAGAAGCCTCCTTATGTTTTTCATATATAAGTTGATTGTAAATGGAATGAAAAGTTATTGCCGCTGCGGTTGAAGATCTTTATAGTAACCACGGCAAATAGCGAGTTTTGCTATGAGATAATAAATGATGCCGGTGAAGAAAATACTTGGGAAGGTGGCGCCAATGGTTCCCTGCAGAGCAGGTAACTGCTTGCAGACATAATAGCAGGCAATACCGAGCATCCAAGCAATCATAGCGTACCAGTTCACGCCATGGCTGTACCAGTAAACGCCGCCTATCTTGTTAATTTCGTCCATTTGGTAATGCCCTCGACGAACAAGATAGTAGTCGACTAACATAACTGCGACCAGCGCGGGGAAAATCAGACCAAGGTAGTCCAGCATCAGATAGAAAATGTCCAAAAAACTGCCGATAAACGTACTGATAACCGTTAGAACTGCGACGAAAATTCCGATCAGAACGCTCATTTTTTTGAAGCTGTAGCCTTCTGGCATAGAATTTAACGCGGAATAGGTGCCAGAGTAGAGGGAAATTACATTTGTCGTGACTGTGGATGCAACGACAACGACAAATGCGGGAATGCCAAGCCCAAGCTTCATTGCAATGCTGGAAGGATCGGCGGCATTTGGATCGAATACACCGGTCTGCACCGCAGATGCGATTGCGCCGACAGTACCCACGAGGGCGAACCAGTAGATCCCGATGGTCGCGCCCAGAATTGGCGCGATCGTTGCTGAGCGTTTTGTTTTACAGTAGCGGGTATAATCTGCGGCACAGGGAATCCAACTCAGGGAAAACGCGGCGATGTTGTCGATACCCAAGCCCAACGGCATAGCGGCCTCCTTGGGTGCCTTCCATTTGATAATATCGGCGAAATTATAGGTAGAAAAAATCTTGACAGTCATCCATAGAGAGAAGAAAAGCATCAGGACAACGCCGATGCGTTCTGCGATTTTCAGCGTTTTGCCGCCACCAACCCAGACCATCAGGCAGGTCAGGACCCAACTGAACAAAGCGCCAATCAGCATGGAGACTGTCCCGCCGGGCATGCCGTAGCAAGGCATACCGAAGGCTGCGTTGAGCATATAGCTGATGGAAATTGCGGCCACATAGTTTTGCACAATGCACCAGCCTGCCATGGCGAGGGTGTTGATCCAGGTGCTAGCCTGGCATCCGCGGATCCCTAGGGAGAAACGTGTCAACCCCATGGCGCTGGTGGACACCTTGTAGCCGATAAAGCCCATCAGGCCAAGAAAAATATAGCAAATTGGATTAGCAACCAATGTGATTGCTGCTGCGATGCCGAGGCCACTGGCAGCTAGCATGCCACCTAGGGCCCAAGTGTTCGGCTGGACGTTGGCGCCGACCCAGGTGGAGAGCATATCAATAAATTTGAAATGCCGCGCCTGCATTGGGACGGTCTCACAGACGCCGTACTCACGCACCTGTTCCGGCGGCGCAGCAGATTCTGTGTGTTCTTTTGACATTGTGCTGTGCTCCTTTCATGAAGATGAAGTGTGTTTTGTTTTGAAATAATGGAGGTGCTCACCGCCTTTGAAGAAATTTCATCTGCAAATTTATTGTACAATAAAATTTTATATCATATGATATAATTATTTATAGCATATATTTTGCTCGTTTGTCAATGAACGGAGATGTAGAATCAACGAGCGGAGATTTGAACATATATAACAAAACAATATGTATAGAGTATTGTTGAAATATTGAAATTAACGAAATCAATCTAAGCGGTACACGAGTGATAGAAGAGGAGTGTTTTCTCTATGCTAAATAATGGAGCAAAGGAAGCGATTTTGCAGGCAACACTGGATACTATTGCGGAAAATTCGATTAGCAACACCAGTATGCAGATGATTGCGCAGCGAGCTGGGATGCGCCAGCCGAATCTGCATTACTATTTCAATACGAAAAAAGAACTGCTCTTGCAGCTGATGGAATGGATGCAGCGGCACTATGACACTTTGATTGACCGGTATGTCAACAAACAGCAGACACTTGAGGGAAAGCTGCAAGGCTTTTTTGAGCAGGAGATGTATGTGATGGAGCATGAAAGTGCTTATACAAAGGCATCGCTGGATCTGTGGGGGCTAGGGCAATCTGATGCGCAGATCCGTGCCCACTACGCCCAGGGATATGCAATTTGGCGTGGGCGTATTTCTTCTGTAATTGGTGATTTTTTGCCGACATTAGCGCCGGGACTTTGCGATACGGCGGCCTCGATGCTGATTTCTATGGTTATGGGGGCGCAGATCCAGTATCTAAGTGATCCGGACGCTTTTGCGCTGCGTAATTATATGGAGTGTTGCCGGGAAGAACTGCTGCAGATGCTGAACCGATACGCAGAAAATCCGGGCAGCGACCAAAACGGTATGCGCGATTCTGCACAGTAAAATGTGAAAATCGGCCAGTGAAAAGCCCAAACGAAGCGGCTTGACAGGAGGGGACAGGTTTAGTATGATGAAAGAAAAAAGGAGCGCGAATATGAATTTTTATAAGAAATTTATTGCATATATACTGGCGATTGCCTTATTGACCCTGCCGCTGGCAGGCTGCAGCGGCAAAGGCAGCGACGATGCCGGCAGCAACGGTCCGCAGCAGGGGGATGGGGGGAAGACGCCCCCGGCGTTTGAGATGGAGAATTATTCTCTGACCCCGGCAGAAAACTACGACGAGCTTGCCCAGCTTCTGGCAGGCGTCATCAATGGCGACGCGTATTCCAGCGCGGAAAATGTCGGCGTGGTCGATGAATTTTTCGCCTCTGGCGACCGCCCGTCCTACGCCGGGAACTACGGCGAGCAGAGCAATGATACGCGGCAGCTGCCCGAGGGTGTCAGCCAGGCGGACGCGGCGGTGCTGGCAAACGGCTATCTCTACCAGGTGCAGGACGGCGAACTGACGATCCTGCAGGCCCAAGGCGCGGATACCGCCGTCGTCTCCTCGACAGGCGTCACAGCGGACCCGGCGGGGTATGATAATTATGAAGAGACGGCTCAGGCCGTGGCAGTCTCCGGTGATCTGGCGGCGGTCATGACGTATGTCTATGCCTGGAACACTGTGGCAGGGGAGAACGGCGAATGGTCCTCGGAGACGGTCAGCCAGACTCATGTCAAGCTTTATGATGTACAGGACAAAGCGGCCCCGGTGGCCGTGGCGGACTTCGTGCAGGACGGGTCTTATCGGGCGGCCTATCTGGCAAACGACACGCTCTATCTGCTGACGGACGACTATGTCATCAATCTGGACGCGCAGGACTCTGCCAGCTTTATCCCTACCTGCGGTGCGGCAGGCCAGACTGCGCAGCTGCCGGCGGAAAAGATCCTGGTGAACGACCAGGTCGATGCGCCGGTGTATACCGTCCTCAGCGCCATCGCGATGCAGACCGGCGCTGCCACGGATACGCTGGCGGTGACGGGGCAGATGCAGCCGTGCTTTGCCGCAGCCGACAAGCTCTATCTGGCGGGCTGGTGCTATGCCATGCAGCAGTCGGAGCAGTACAAGGAAAATCAGTACCAGGTGACAGACTATTACAGCCACGCCATCACCCTGATCGCGTCGATAAACTGCGCCGATGGCCTGCAGCTGGAGAAGACTGCCTGCGTCAATGGCCGCCTGCCGGAGGCGTCGTCGCTGGACTATGACGGCGGCTATCTCCGCCTGGGGACCATGGCCGAGAGCTACACGAACCGCCTGTTTGAAGACGACTCCATGGGCTTTTCCAATCTGGAGCCGGGCAAGCACAGCTTCTCCAATGAAGTCCATATTTTGGATGACACGCTGCAGGAAGTCGGCCGCCTGACCGGCCTGTCCGACAGCAGCCTAATCTATTACCAGCGTCTGCTCGGTACGCTGGGCTATACCGTCAGCTATGACAAGGCGGACAGCGTTTACACCCTGGACCTGTCCGAACCGACTGCGCCCGCCATGGGCAAGGCCCTGTCCGGCAGCGACCCGGCGGAGATCCTGCTGCGCTACGGCGACCGCTTCCTGGGCCTGACGGCGGGCGGCAAGCTGCAGCTGCTGGAGCAGGACGGCGCGGCGCTCAAGACCGTTGCGGAGGCGAATTACGGGCAGAATTATCTGAACATCCGCTATCATTTGAGCAGCGTCCTGGTTTCACCGGAGGATGGAGTCATCGCCCTGCCGGGAGACGGCACGCTCCTGTTGTTCCATGTGGCAGACAATGCCATCACGGAAGTCGGCGAGGTCTCTGTCAGCGTGACGGACGCGACCCGTGTGCTGCGCTCTGGCGACCTGCTCTATGTGACATCCCCCGGTGGCTGCACCGTTGTGCAGGCATCGGACGGCACGAGCGTCGGCCAGGCGGATATCGCAGTGGGGTGACGAAGATGATCGAAGAAGCGGTAAAGCGCATCAACGAGCTGGCCCACAAGGCCAAGGCCGAGGGCCTCACGCCGGAAGAAGCTGAAGAGCGGGACCGGCTGCGGAAGATTTATATCGCCGCCGTGCGGCAGAATCTGCAGGCGCAGCTGGAGCACACATATCTTGTGGACGAAAACGGAGAAAAGCACCCGCTCAAAAAGAAAAACCAGAATTAACGCAGCGCTGCAACAAAAATTTTTCTTGCAGCTAAAAAATGATTTGACAAATGTTTTCTTGCACGGTATAATACTTTTTGCATGACTATGACATGCAAGGACTTTGACATGGCTGCGGATTGGAGTTTGTATGATGCTGCTGGATTTATCAAAGCTGATAGACGCGCCCGGCAAGCAGACTGCGTTTCAAACGAGCCTTGATCTGAGTGATCTGCAGTTTGGAAGCTGCTGCCCGGCAAAGGAGCCTGTCACAGCGGAGGGAACGGTGCGCAATGTCGCAGGCGTTCTGCAGCTGGAAGGCGCGGTGCACGCCCATCTGGACGGCATCTGTGACCGCTGTGCCGAGCCGTTTACCCGCGACGTCACGTTCCCCCTGGAAGCCATTCTGGTGACAGAACTGGAAGACGAGGAAAACGAAGACGAATGGGTATTTCTGCTGCAGGGAAACAGCGCAGATCTGGAGGACATCGTCACGACCTCGTTCGTGCTGCAGATGGGTTCCAGGCTGCTGTGCGCGGAGGATTGCAAGGGCCTTTGCTGCCGGTGCGGTGCAAATCTGAACCGGGAAGCGTGCAAGTGCCAGCAGGAGTCGGATCCCCGCCTGGCTGTACTCAAGCAGCTCCTGACAGAAAAAGAACAATAAAAGAAACACTATGCTGTAAAGCATTCAGACCAAGGAGGTGTCACGATGGCTGTTCCGAAGAGAAAAGTATCCAAGGCAAGAAGAGACAAGAGACGCAATTCCCATTGGAAACTTACGATCCCCGGTGTGGTAGCTTGCCCGAAGTGCGGCGAACCCCGTTTGCCCCATAGAGCTTGCAGAAGCTGCGGTACCTATAACGGACGTGAAGTCATTGCTGCAGAAGCAAAATGATCCCCAGAGGAAGCGCCTGCGGCGCGGAAAAGCTGGTAATGAGAGAAGAGGAAGGCGTTTGGCCTTTCTCTTTTTTCTTTGCTTGATTTTTTGCCGGTTTCTTGGCATAATATGTATAATTCGTATCATTCTTAGGAAAAATGCGCCGCAGCTTGTCTGCATTGGCGCAAAATGAAAGAAAAAGGAGGCGACGGTATGGCAAAACCTGTTGTTGCAATCGTCGGCCGCCCCAATGTGGGCAAATCCATGCTGTTTAATAAGCTGACCGGCCGCCGGACCGCCATCGTGGAGGACACCCCTGGCGTCACGCGGGACCGGATCTATGGCCTTTGCGACTGGAACGGCCGGACCTTTGATCTGATCGACACCGGCGGCATCGAGCCGTCGACAGACAGCCAGATGCTGCTGTTTATGCGCCGCCAGGCGGAGATCGCCATTGAAGTGGCGGACGTGATCATTATGGTGACTGACGTCCGCGTCGGCATGACGGCGGCGGACCAGGAAGTTGCGACGATGCTCAAGCGCAGCAAAAAACCGGTGGTCGTGGCGGTCAATAAATGCGACGCAGTCGGCCCGGTCAATCCGGAGGTCTATGAATTCTACGGCCTTGGCTTGGGGGACCCGATCGAGGTCTCTGCCATTCATGGCCACGGGACCGGCGAGCTGCTGGACTTCTGCGTCGAGCATTTCCCGCCGGAGACGGAGGAGGAAGTCGACCCGGATATCATCAAGGTCGCCATTGTCGGCAAGCCGAATGTCGGAAAATCCAGCCTGCTCAATAAGATTCTCGGCCATGAGCGGGTCATCGTCTCCAACGTCGCCGGGACGACGCGGGATGCCATCGACACGTATTATGAAAATGAATCCGGCCGCTACCTGCTCATCGACACCGCCGGGATGCGCCGCAAGTCCAAGGTGGATGACGCCATCGAGCGCTATTCCAATATGCGCTCCATCCAGGCCATCGACCGCTGCGACGTCTGTCTGATTTTGATCGACGCCAACGAGGGCGTGACAGAGCAGGATACGAAGATCGCGGGCCTGGCCCATGAGGCGGGCAAGGCGTGCATCATCGTGGCTAATAAATGGGATACCGTCGAAAAAGAGACGAAAACGATGGACGAGAAGACCGCCGCCATCCGCCGGGACCTGGGCTTTATGACCTATGCGCCGGTGCTGTTTATCTCCGCCCTGACGGGGCAGCGGGTGAACCGGCTCTTTGAGGCAATCAATTCCGTCGCAGCCAACAGCGCCATGCGCATCACCACCGGGATGCTGAACAATATCCTGGAGGATGCGACGGCCCGGGTGCAGCCGCCGACGGACAAGGGCCGCCGTCTGAAGATCTATTATATGACGCAGGTCGGCGTCAAGCCGCCCCACTTCGTCTTTTTCTGCAACGACGCCCGGCTGTTCCATTTCTCGTACCAGCGCTATCTGGAAAACCAGATCCGCGCTGTGTTCGGCCTGGAGGGGACGCCGATCAAGATCACCGTTCGCCAAAAGGGCGACCGGGACGCCTGAGGAGGTGCGAACGTTATGAAGATCGCAGTCATCGGCAGCGGCGGCTGGGGGACGGCCCTGGCCATCGTGCTGCATAATAACGGCCACCAGGTGACCCTGTGGTCCCACACCCAGCAGGAGAGCGAGCGGCTGGACCACGCCCGGGAGAACCCGTTTCTCAAGGGCGTCGTACTGCCGGATGTCATCGCCTGCACCAGTGACCCGGCCTGCGTCAAGGGCATGGGCATGGTCGTCATGGCGACGCCGTCGTTTGCCGTCCGGCAGACGGCGATGCGCATCGCGCCGTATCTGAAGCCGGAGACGGTCGTCGTCTCCGTGACAAAGGGCATTGAGGCGGATACCGGCAAGCGGATGTCCGAGATCGTCTCGGAGATCACGGGGAAGACGGTCGCAGTCCTCTCCGGCCCGAGCCACGCGGAAGAGGTCGCCCGGGGCGTGCCCACCGGGTGCGTGGCGGCTTGCGCGGATAAGCGCTTGGCGGACCTGGTGCAAGATACATTTATGAGCCGCCGGTTCCGGGTCTATGGCAGCCCGGATGTCATCGGTGTTGAATTGGCGGCGGCGCTCAAGAATGTCATCGCCCTGTGCGCCGGGATCTGCGACGGGCTGGAGTACGGCGATAATACCAAGGCGCTCCTCATGACCCGTGGCCTGACGGAGACAGCCCGCCTGGGCGTTGCCTTGGGCTCCCGTCCGGCGACATTTGCAGGCCTTGCCGGGGTGGGGGACCTGATTGTCACCTGCACCTCCATGTTCTCCCGGAACCGCCGGGCTGGGATCCTCATCGGTCAGGGCAAGACGGCCCAGGAGGCGATGAAGGAGGTCGGCGCGGTCGTCGAGGGCTATTATGCCACAAAATCCGCCGTAGAGCTGGCCCGGAA